>JAKBAE010000069.1 GCA_021809325.1 bacterium | reverse complement strand
ACTTCGGAGTCTCCATCCATGACAATCCGCAAGTGGTTGACAATTTAGCCTCTATTCTTTCCGGTATAGGACCTGCTTTGCGCTATCAGTTTGATGATTATGTGTTCTTCCGGCTGGATTGGGGGGTCCAGCTCAGCCATCTCAACAACTTGCAAACCCATTCCCATAGAAAGTCGAGGCTCCACATCGGCTTACAGCTCGCTTTTTAAGGTTGTAGCGAATCGCTATCTTTCCTATAGGTTAAAAAGAAGGGGGCGTGATTTGTGAAATGGTCTATTCTTGTTTGCACTTGCATCGGCTGCCAATTGATCGCTCATCCAAGCGGTTTAGAGGTAAGGTCGGGCGAGCTGACGCTGAAGACCTATGGCGATTTAGCCAAGATCCTCCAGATGTCGGAGAAAGCGATTGCCCATTGGAGCGACTTTTCGATCCAGCAAGGAGAGGCGCTTTATATTTGCCAACCCTCGTCCAAATCGGCCCTTCTCAATCGGGTGGTCGGTGCTCTTCCCTCTAAAATTGACGGGTCGCTTTTTGCCAACGGCTCAGTTTATTTGATCAATCCGCAAGGCATTGTGGTAGGGGTTGAGGGGCAAATCCGGACGGCCGAGTTTCTCGCTTCTACATTAGATCTTTCCGATGAGGCTTTTCTTAGCGCTTTGCCAATTGCATTTAGCGGGGCGTCCTCTGCCGGCATCGTCCAAAAAGGGATGATCGAAGCGATAGAAGGGGATGTCTTCTTGATTGCGCAAGAGGTCGTAATGCCCGGGAGGATCACGGCAAAGCAAGGCGACGTCTTTTTGATCGGCGCATCGGAACTGCTGCTTGCTCCCAAAGGCGACAAAAGGTGTTTTATTCGTCCACAAGCCCAAGGATGCGTAGATGCAAGCGGGGTGATCGAAGCGATCCAGGCTGAAATTCACGCGGCTGGTGGGAGCGCCTATGCCCTTGCGATCAATCACACAGGGATTGTTGAGGTGGGCTCGCTTGCGATTTTGGAAGCAAGGCAAGGCTGTTTGCAGAGTGAGGGAACTGTTCTTGCAAAAGGCGGCGAGGTCTCGATTTTGGCTGACGAAGTACATCTCTATAAAGAGGCTTGCATCGATGTCTCGGGTGAATTTGGGGGCGGGTCTGTTTCGATCAAGGCATCTCAACTCTTTTATGGAGGAGAGGGCGTCAAGATCCAAGCGAATGCTACAGGATGGGGCGATGGAGGCCAAGTTGTTGCAATCGGAGAGAGCGCACTTTTTGCAGGGACCATCGAAGCAAGGGGAGGGGATAGAGGCGGAAACGGCGGGTTTGTCGAGGTTTCTGGAATTCGAGGATTCGATTATCGCGGCAAAACCGATACGAGAGCGCCAATGGGGCGCACCGGAACCCTATTGCTCGACCCCTCGGACATTACGATCAGCACTTCAGCCAGCAGTCCGGCTTTCCCTACATCGCCGGGGACCTACGATCCGCCAGGCCCGACGGCGACCCTCAATAATACCAATCTGCAAACCGGTCTGGGATCGAGCAATATCCTTGTGACAACAAGCGGAGGAGCGGGAGGGACTGGGACGATCACATGGAGTGCAGGGGCTGATATCACTTGGTCTGCCGCTACGAAGCTTACGCTGAATGCCGACAAGTCCATGACGTTAAATGCGAATGTGACGAATACAGGTACGGGTTCCTTTACCGCAATGGATTTTATCGCCAATAGCGGAGGGACTGCAGGAACATTTACCGGTATTACCCTTGCAGGGAATCTCTCATCTGCAGAAGGGGCCATCCAGTTGACGGGAAGAGGAGGGGATTCCGGCAGCAACAATATGGGGATTTTCATCGGATCCGGAGCTTCAATTCAATCCACAGGGTCTGGAGCTAGCGCTGCATCGATCACGCTCAATGGCCATGGCGG
The DNA here is from genome assembly GCA_021809325.1 of bacterium. Lineage (GTDB taxonomy): Bacteria > Chlamydiota > Chlamydiia > Chlamydiales > SM23-39 > JAKBAE01. The sequence continues at coordinate 10,498 of JAKBAE010000069.1, read as the reverse complement.
AGGAGATGGCGGCGCAACGGGAGGCTCCAACAATTTTGGAGTTGAAGTCACAGGCGCCGGGACTCTTGTGACATCTGCTGATGGAGCCATTAGCATCACCGGGCAGTCATTTACGATCCGCACAGGTGCAGGACAGAACAACAATCACGGGATTTCTCTTTCTTCGGGCGGGGGTGTTTCTTCAACAGGGACGGCTACGATTGATCTCAATGGAACCGGAGCTCCTGCGAATGCAACGAACACGGGCCTCACCATTGATGGGACGAATACCAAGGTCACTTCAGTGAGTGGTGCGATTTCAATCACCGGACAAGGGGGCGCTGCAACAGGAGGCAATAACAGCGGAATCGTTGTTTCAAGCAGCGGGCTGGTTTCTTCGACAGGAACGGGAGGAAGCGCTGCGACAATCACAATAAATGGAACAGGGGGCGCGGGAACAACAAATAATAATGGCGTTTACGTACTCAATGCCGGATCGGCAATTACTTCAGTGGATGGGGCGATCAACATCACCGGCCAAGGAGAGGGTACTACCACCAATAGCGTTGGCGTGCAAGTGCAAGGCGGCGGCACGATCTCTTCAACAGGTACCGCTTCGATGACGATTATGGGGACAGGAACAAATGGCACGAATGGAAACGTCGGAATAGAGGTGACGGGGGCGGGTGCGGCGATCACTTCAACAGACGGCTCGATGACTCTGACCGGAATCGGGCAAGGAACAGGAACGACCGACCGGGGAATTCTTCTTACCGGCAATGCGACGACGCTAATTTCTTATGGGGGAAGTTCTGCGGGATCGATCATTTTGACGGGAACCGGCTCGGGAACTTCCGGAGATGGGGTTCAGATCAATGGCACAGGGGGACTTGTAGCATCGAGCGCCTCTCCAAAATCGGTTTCGATCACAGGGATTGGTTCCGGGGCAGGAGGGACGGGAATCCTCATCGGCGATCCGGTAGGCGGGGCCAATGCATCCGGTGATTTCACGTTTGAAACAGATACGATTACCACATCAGGCGCAACGATCCAGACAAGTGGGACGATGCTCTTTGAGCAGCTGACGCCAAGTACGTCCATTGGCCTTGGCGGGGGCGCCGGAACATTTAATATGAACAGCACACAGCTCGCAGCGATCCAAAGCGGGGCTGCGAGCGTCACATTTGGTAGAGCCAATGGCTCAAGTACCATGACGGTGAATAACAATTCGTTCAATAATCCGGTAATTTTAAGAGATAGCGATTTTGTCACTGGAGGCACCGGTACGATCACGACGAATACCAATGACAACTTGACGATCATCGCCGATACAGTTGCCATCAACACCGCTGTCAATGTTACAGGGACAGGTGTGCTGACGATTAAGCCGCTCAGTCCCGCAACAACAATCGGGCTGGGCACCGGAGCGACAGGAACTTTAAATCTCGATTCTACAGAGCTGGGATACTTAGGCTCTGCGACGACGGTCAACTTTGGCGACAGTTTACAAACGGGAGCAGTGGATCTGCAGGCGAACACATATGCTTATTCTCCTGTTGTCTATGGCGATTCGATTACTGTAGATGGAACTGTAGATGCCGGAGCGAACAACATTACCTTTAATCTCGGATCTGCGGGAGCGGGAACCCTTACCCTCAATGCGGATGTGACGACGACAGGGACCTTTCAAGTTAACGGCGGTGCAAACAACGATGCATTTAACGTCCTCTTCCAGCCGACGGCTGCAACGGCCACCATGGATGGGGGAGGGGGAACGAACACCTTGACAGGGCCGAACATGGCGAACGCTTGGGCGATCACCTCGTCAGATGGCGGAACGCTGAATACGAACCTTGCCTTTTCCAATATGCAAGATCTAGTTGGTGGGACGGGCAATGACGCGTTCACCTTTCACGATGGAGGTTCGATCAGCGGCACGATCAATGGAACCGGCTCTTCGGGGAACAGTTTTAACTATACGCCTTACACCTCGAATGTAAGCATCAACCTGCAAACGAGCAGCGCGACGGCGACAGGCGGGTTTTCCAATATCCAGTCCTTTACGGGGGGTGCTGCTACCAATACGCTGATTGGGACAAATACAGCCAACACCTGGGATATCACGAGCTCCAATACGGGAACCTTTAATACGACCACCTCTTTTTCCGGATTTCAAAATCTAACCGGCGGCACCAGTACGGATGATTTTGTCTTTAGTGACGGCGCCGCTGTGACGGGAACGATCAACGGCACCAGCTCTTCCGGCAACCAACTCGATTTTACGGCTTACACGACAGCCGTTAGCGTCAACCTGCAGACGGGAGCCTCGACGGGCGGGAACTTCGCCAACATCCAGTCCTTTATTGGGGGATCCGGCTCCAATACATTAACGGGAACAAACACGGCCAATACATGGGATATCACGAGCTCCGATGCAGGAACGTTCAATACGACTATTTCCTTTTCAAAGTTCGGAAATCTCACGGGAGGGACGAGCACGGATGACTTTGTCTTTAGCGACGGCATTTCAGTCACAGGTACGATTGATGGAGGGAGTTCTTCAGGCAACGAAATTGATCTATCCGCCTATACGACTAACGTCAGCGTCAATTTTCAAACCGGATCGTCGACGGCCGGGAATTTTACTAATATTCAGTCATTCATCGGAGGCTCCGGCACAAATAATACCCTGACGGGAGCGAATGCAGCCAACACGTGGAATATTACAAGTCTCAATTCAGGCACATACAACACAACGATCTCATTTTCCGGATTTCAAAATCTCACCGGAGGTACGAGTACGGATGATTTTGTCTTCAGCGATGGCGCTACGATCAGCGGCCTCATCGATGGGACCAGCTCTTCCGGCAACCAGCTTGATTTTACGGCTTATACGAGCGCTGTCAGCGTCAACTTGCAGACGAGCGCATCCACGGGAGGGAATTTTGCCAACATCCAGTCATTTATTGGAGGTTCCGGCTCCAATACGTTGACGGGAACAAATACGGCCAATACATGGGACATCACAGGCTCCAATGCTGGAACGTTCAATACGACCATAACTTTTTCAGCATTCCAAAATCTCACTGGAGGTACGAGTACGGATGATTTTGTTTTTAGCAACGGGGCAGCCGTTACAGGAACAATCGACGGCACTAGCTCATCCGGAAATCAGTTTGATTTTTCTCTTTACACGACTGCCGTCAGCGTCAACCTGCAGACAGGCGCGTCTACAGGGGGGAATTTCACCAACATCCAATCTTTCACCGGAGGGACCGGCTCGAATACGCTGACCGGGACAAATACGGCCAATACCTGGGATATCACGAGTTCCAATACGGGAACCTTCAATACGACGACCTCTTTTTTCGGATTTCAAAATCTTGTAGGGGGCTCGGTAGGAGATGATTTTGTTTTTAGCGACGGCGCTTTGGTCACGGGGACGATTTTTGGCTCGAGCGCATCCGGCAACCAATTTGATTTTACGGCTTATACGTCTGCAGTTAGCGTCAATCTCCAAACCGGAGCTTCGAGCGGGGGCAGTTTTTCCAATATTCAAACCTTTCTCGGTGGAAGCGGCTCCAATACCATTACAGGAGCGAATACGGTCAATACTTGGGTGACAACAGCGACGAATAGCGGCACAATCAACGGCTCAATTACCTTTAGCCAATTCGCCACTCTCGTTGGCGGATCTTTGGCAGATACGTTTGATTTTACCTCCGGATTTACCGTCGCATCCGTCAACGGGGGGGCTGGCTCCAATACAATAAAAGGGCCCAACACGTTCAATGTCTGGAACATCACATCGAATAACCAGGGAACGGTCGCTGGAATCGCATTTTCGAATATAGGAAGTTTGGTTGGAGGGACGGGCTTGGATGATTTTGTCTTTGCCGACCAAGTGGGGTTGACTGGGTCAATCGATGGCGGGGGCCCGGCGCTTGGAAATCTCCTGGACTACCGCCTCTTTACAACACCTGCCTACATCCAGCTCTCAACACCTACTTCAGGGACGGCATCAAACCTTGGAGGAGGGTTTAGCGATATTGGCTCAATCATCGGGAATGTGATTTATGTACAGCCAACGCCTCCATCGCCGCCAACGCCTATCTTCACAACTGCAGTAATTCAATACTATTCTACAATCGTTGGCACAGTAATAGATGGGATCTATTATTATTCTCCTTTTTATGATCCCCAATCGATCCGTTACGGTCTTTTTTCCGCCCTCAACCGTGTCCTAGAGCTGCCTATTTATCCGAGAAGGATCATCTACTGGCAAGATTCGGAAGAGGCGTCATTAAATAGAAGTTTGTAGAATAGCCCTCTTTTCTTGTACAATCTAATGATGTTAAGTGGGGCGAGTTCCTGTGGGCTCCTTTTTGTTTTTTTCCTGCGTCGTGCAGGAAAAAACAAAAGGGGGTTCCAAGGGGACTGGTCCCCTTGGCGGGGTTTTTAAGGGGCGGAGCCCCTTAAGCGGAGCTTGCTTATATATGAGTAAATATACTGTTTCTTATCTTGGCGACCTCTCTACGGAGTGTGTGCATGAGGGGAGCGGCGCTCGTTTGAGGACGGATGCGCCGAAGGACAATCGGGGCAAGGGGGAGGAGTTTTCTCCGACTGATTTGCTAGCGGTTAGTTTGGCGTCGTGTATTTTGACGATCATGGGGATTGCGGCCCAGGGTGTGGGCTTTGATCTGCGCGGCGCGAGGGCTGAGGTGGAAAAAGAGATGGCGAAGGAGTCTCCGAGGCGTGTTGGCAGGATTGGGGTGAAGATTTTTTGTCCGCCGTGTGCTGATTTGGAGATGAGGAAGAAGATCGAGGGGGCGGGGTTGAACTGTCCTGTGCACCACAGCCTGCATCCTGAGATCCGGCAAGAGATCCAAATTTCCTGGGAATGATGCGTTATACACAGCTATCTGCATTTCATAAGCACCTTGCTTCGGCTGCGCCTCAGAATTTGTGCAGGCTCTACCTGATTGTCTGTGCCGATGCGTTTGAGAGGAAGAGCGCCTTGGATGCGCTGCTCTCTTATGCGGCGGCCGATGCCTTGGTTGTGCGCTATGTTGGCTCGGAGACCCCGGTGCGCGAGATCCTCGATGCACTCAATAGCCCGAGGCTTTTTGGGGGCGAGCCGATCGTTGTCGTCGACGAGGTGGACAAGAAGCTGCATGATGCTCTCTCTTCTTGGTTTAAAGAGCCGCCTGCGTTTGGGTATCTCTTTTTGGGGGCCAAGGGCAAGATTTCGGCTTCGTTTGCTGAAACGCATGGGGTGGTGCTCGATCTGACGGAGGAAAAGCCGTGGGAGAAGGAAAAGCGTCTGGCCGAAAAGCTCCATCAGATGGCAAAAAGTGCAGGGTGCCGGTTGAGCCCGGATGCGGCGTCGCTGATTTTGGAGAGGGTGGAGGGCGATGCAGCGCTGATTTTCCATGAGATGGAGAAGCTGATCTGCTATGCGGCGGATAAACAGGAGATTACGAGGGGCGATGTCGAGGCGCTTTGCAAATCGAGTCGCAATTTTACGCTTTGGCAGATTGCCGATGATCTGATCTGGGAGAGGGTGTTTCGGGCAAATGGGTCGGAGCTCTCCGATCCTTCGTTTTTCCATGGATTGATCGCTTCCCTTCGCCAGCAGCTGACTTTGGGGATGAAGATGTGCCAGCTTAAGGGGGCCGGCGTGCCGTTTGGCGAGTGGAGATCCCATTTCCCGAAGATCTGGCCGAAGGCGCTGGAGAAAAAGGCGGAGATTTCGGGGCGATTGGGAGCTGCCTATTTTCATAGGGGCCTCGAGCTGCTCTTTCAGGTTGAGTTGCTCTCGAAGAGCGGCGGGCCTGCAACCGATGCACTTTTGGATTACTTTCGAATTAAGCTATGACTCTTTTTCTTTTGCCGAATCTTTTGGATGAGACGCTTGGCTGGGAGCCGTTTTTGCCTCAGAGCGTCCCTGAGGCAGTGCGTGGCCTTGACGGGTTGATTGCAGAGAGCGAGAAGGCGGGGCGGCGGTATTTAAGGCGGTTTGTCGACCATGAGACGATGGCCGCTACGCCGATCCGCCTTCTCAATGAACATACTGCGGAGCTGACTTCTCTTTTAGAGCCTCTTTTAAGAGGGGAGAAGTGGGGACTTGTCTCCGATGCGGGGCTGCCTTGCGTAGCGGATCCGGGAGCGCCGTTGGTCTTGCTGGCCCATGAAAAGAAGGTGCGTGTCGTTACGTTTGCCGGCCCGTCTTCGATACTGATGGCGCTGCAGCTCTCGGGACTTTCGGGGCAGCGCTTTTCGTTTCATGGGTATCTGCCGCGCGAGGCAGCCGATTTGAAGAAGGCGCTGCAGCAGATGGAGGCGAGGTCGAGGCAAGAAGGTTCGGCCCAAGTCTGGATTGAGGCGCCGTACCGGAATGCGAAGATGGCGCAGACGGTTGTTGAGATCTTGCAGCCTTCCACCCTTTTTTGCATTGCTCGGGACTTGACTTTGGAAGATCAGTTTGTCCGGACCCAACCGATTGCTCTTTGGAGAAAAGGGGGCCTTGAGATGGCTAAAACGCCGACTGTTTTCCTTTTGCAGGCGAAATATAGCGAAACAACATGAAGAATCGGGTGGTCTTAAACATGTAATGCTGAACTTGCAAAACCAGAGGTTTGGCAAGGAGTCGGCGCAGATTTTGGCGTCTGGAGCGAGCGACATTGCCAAGAGGCAAGGCGCGGGCGAAGACCCAAAAGATGCTGCCAAGGCGACGCAGCCAAAAACCGATTTTTCATGTTGTTTCGGTATAATTCAGGTTGACAAGCCATCTCGATCTCATCTAAGGAGGACATTATATAAACCTGCAAATAGGAGGCTGCATGATCCAGAAAGGAAAGAAAGTGTCATTGGAATATACGGTATATCTGGAGGACGGCATGCAGATAGACTCCAATGTCGGCGACGATCCGCTTGTTTTTGTGGTAGGTAAAAATCAGCTCTTTCCCGCTCTTGAGCAGGAGATCGTACAGCTTGGCGTAGGCGATCGCAAAGAGATTTTCCTTCACTCGGATCAGGCTTATGGGCCGGTTGTGCCCGATGCATTTAGGGAAGTGGAGCTGGACGCGATCCCTGAGCAGTTCCGCTATAATGGCGCTGTTCTCGGCGTCCAAGATCCCTCCGGCGGCGTCTTCCCGGTCCGCGTTCATGAGATCAAGGAATCGAAGGTCGTGCTCGATTTCAATCATCCCCTTGCCGGAAAAAACCTTCGCTTTGATGTAACTATTGTATCCGTAGCATGAAAGAGCTGATTGTAATCACAGGGGCAAGCTCAGGGATTGGGCTTGCCACGGCAAGGGCGTTTCAAGAAAAGGGGCACCCTTTGCTTCTTTTGGCGAGAAGGGTCGAGAGGCTCAAAGAGTTTGAAGGCAAACAAGCCCTTTGCGCCAAAGCCGATGTGACTGACATGAAAGGATTCAAGCACGCAGTCTTGGAGGCGGAAAAGAAGTTCGGGCCGACCGGGTGTTTGGTGAATAATGCCGGCGTGATGCTTCTCGGCCTCATCCAGGATCAGAACCCCGATGAGTGGAAGCAGATGTACGATGTCAATGTAATAGGCGTTCTCAACGGGATGCAGATCGTTCTGCCGGGCATGATCCAGAGGAAAAAGGGGACGATCATCAATATCAGTTCCGTCGCCGGGAGATTTACGTTTCCAAGCCATGCAGCCTATTGCGGCACGAAGTATGCCGTCCATGGGATCACGGAGAATGTACGCAAGGACGTCGCGAAATATAACGTTAGGCTTGCGATCATCGCTCCCGGCGCTGTGGAGACGGAGCTCTTAAGCCATACAACGTCAGAGCAGATCAAAACGGACTACGAGGGTTGGAAGAAGGAGATGGGCGGGGTTTTGAGCGCAGAAGATATCGCGAACGCAGTTCTCTACACTTATTTCCAGCCGCCTCAGGTTTGCGTGCGCGAAGTGATGGTCGCAGCTACTAGGCAAGAGCCTTGAGTGCGAAAGATTATTTTAGCAAGAATGGAAAAGTATAAAATAGGAGGGTACGAATAAAATAGCTCCATTCTTTGGGAGTATATTATGAATGACGCATATCTTCGTCATATGGAGAGCATTCTCCGGGTACTTATCTATATCGAGAATCACTTAGGCGAAGAGCTGTCTTTAGATAAGATGGCCAAGGTCGCCCACATTTCAACTTTTTATTTCCATCGCCTCTTTCATGCTTACATGGGAGAGACCCTTTCTGAGTATGTAACCCGCCTGCGGATGCAGCGCGCGAGTGAAAAATTAAATTACACTGACGTTCCGGTCACCGAAATCGCTCTAGACGTCGGATATGAATCTCCAGCCTCTTTTACTAAAATCTTTAACCAAATCATGGGCGCTTCTCCGAGCGGTTTTCGCAAGTCGATGCGTCCCATTGTAGAGGCGATGCTAAAGCGGATCCCTCAAGATCCGCCTGTGGGCTCGCTTTTACCAAAATATGTTGAGCGCAAAGAAGAAGAGGTCCTTTTTGTACGTAAAGTAGGGCCGTATGCCGAGACGCCTTGGGAGGCGTTTGAGGCATTGCTTGTCTTTTTAGATCAGGAACACATTTCCAAAGAAAAGATCAAAACATTCTATAGCATGGGGTTGGACGATCCTCAATTTGTCCCTCTTGCCAAATGCCGTTTTGATGCTTGCGTCGCACTCAAGATCAAACCGGTCCCGAAAGGGGATGTGGGACTTAAAACGCTTCCCGGCGGCAAATGCGCTGTCTTTGAGTATAAGGGCCACTATAGTGGAATCGAAGCCTTTTTCCAGCGCATCTTTAGGGTTTGGTACCCTACCGCAAATATCACGCTGGCAGATACTGCCCCTTTCTGCGAACACTTGGAATTGGGAAATGTTTCTATTTCTCTATCCGATCGAATAACCTATTTTTATATTCCAATTGAATAATCATGAAACTTGTTTTTGTTTTTATTATGTTTGCTAAATTAACATTTGCTGCTTCTCCCTCCGTTGTTATTATCGGGGGCGGGCCTGCAGGCCTTTCCAGCGCAATTGAAGCAAAACAGGCGGGAGCGTCTGTAAAGGTCATAGAAAAAAGGGGCGCTTACGAACGCGAACAGATGCTCTTTCTTTTTGAGCACTCTCTTGATCTGTTAAAAAAATGGAAGGCGGCCCCTGCCGGACTATCCGTTGTAGGAGTAGGGGATAGGCGCATTGGGTTTGTGCAAATCTCTGAGCTTGAAAACGCTCTATTGCATCGGGCAAAAGAGTTGGGGGTTGAGGTCATTCAAGATCAGTTTGTCGGGTTTTCTAAGAAGGGACGCCTTGCCCGCCTCAAAAAAACGGGAAGCATCCCTTATGACCTTCTCATTGCCGCAGATGGCGTGCATAGCCTTGTCCGCCAATCCATTGGGATTGAGTTGGACCGTCTTAGCCAAGGAAAGGCCGGAGCAGCCTTCTTTCTTTTGGGAAAAGATCAGCCTCCAAATCCCATCGAAGTATTGCCGCATGTACAGCATGGCTCTTCTTTTGTAAGAAAATTCCAGTTTCCGGAGTTGACCTTAGTCTTTTTGCAAGGTCCGCAGTCTGCAACCAAAGAGGATTTCATCCGGCTTTGCAAGGCATCCGGATGGGATCTTCAGGCAAAGCAGGTGGCTGCTAATGAAGCGCTGCTCCTTCTCGATGTAGACGTATTCCTGCAACGGGCAACGAGATTTTCCCTGAAAGATCGAGGAGTTCTTCTCATTGGAGATGCAGCGGCAACGGGCAGTTTTTTTAGAGGCAAGGGGGCGAACTATGCTTTAGAGAGCGCTGAAATTGCCGGCCGCTTTTTCCAAACGAACGACTATGAACGCTTTGAGGTTGAGTTGAATCAGGCGACGGATGTACTCGTAGAAGATAACGCATTTCTCTTCCAACACGAAGAGAGTCAACAACGATGATTTACAGAGTAGAATTCAACGCCCACTGCATCGATGTGTTCCAATAGATCCGGATTGTCGATTTGGCTTTTCAAAGATAAGTCAATTTTCCAAGGCAATAGTAGATCATCGAGTTGATTTTCAATGGCGAATAATTGCGAAAGGGAAAGTTCTTCACTTTCGATACATAAATCGATATCCGAACCGGGACGATCCTTTCCCATCGCCCGCGATCCATAAATAATGACCCGCTTGACGTCCTTATGTTGGCTAAAAACACTGCAAATTTGTTGTATCGCTCTTTCGGGTAATCCAAAATGTTTATTCATTGCGAATGAGAGATTGCATTTTTAAAAGAAAGGACTCGAATAAATGAAAGTAAACAGAAATCACTTTGCTGGCAATGTCATTAGCTACTTCCCGATTGTAAGTATGAGAAGTTTGGTTGCGGCTTTTGATCATTTCCAGTCAGATATGTGTTTTTGACCTCTGTACTGGACAAAAAAAACAGGATAAAGACGATCGGCGAAGCGCCGACATGATCTGCAGGATAAATTAATCTATCTTGCCTATCCTGCCGCTTGCGATCTTGCGCATCCGTGCGCCAAGCAAAGCTTGG
>JAKBAE010000068.1 GCA_021809325.1 bacterium | reverse complement strand
GCCGCTTGCGATCATGCAAATCCTGTTCCTTTTTGAAGACTAAAAAGACTTTATGCACGTTCAAAAAAACCAATCATGCAGATCTTGTCAAGAAGTCAGGGATAGGCTCAGGGGATCGATTTAAATTTTTTCTTGCATACATATGACCATATCTATACGGTTTCTTGCTTGTTCTTTAACACACATGCAATGATGCATTTAAACAAGGAGAGCTGACACATGCTTCGTAAAGTCATTTCATCAACAATATTGATCCTATCGATCACTCAAAATGGTTTTGCCCAATATTGGAGCAGCCCAATCACAGTTTCCAATACCTTGCCGGATGCAAATCTTAATTGTTATTTAACAATGAATAACAATGGCGATGCCTTAATCGTATGGCTTAACGGGGACCAATTGTATTCATCGGAGCTACCCAATGGCTCAACAACATGGACCTCAGAGCTTTCTATATCTCTTAGCAGCTATGGCACGTCCTTTACATCTCCAAAAACTTCATTGGATGACAATGGAAATGCAGCCATTGTCTTAACTTCGCAAAGCCCCGAACAATTTGTCTTTTTGTATAAGGCCTCCGGTGATACTTGGGTGGCCTTAACTCCTCAGCCTACGAACGCTACCAGCGTTGCATATAATATTGGATTCGCTAACGGTAGTGCATGTGCACTTACAATACCTACGTTCAGTGATCAAACTTTTCAAATGAACCTTACAACATTTAATAATCAGTTCCCGTTGAGCAGAACAATAAATATGATCGAAACATTTAATTATTTTGTGAATGGTGTGGGTCAGGTGCAATATATTGGAACCTCAAATAATTCTAAATTCGCTCAAGCTGCTCGCATTTCTTCATACATTAGTGCTGTTTTACCAACATTTTCGGGGTTGACATTAACGAGCGATCCCCAACTTTCGAGAAGTTCGTTTGGACAGATTGTAGCTACTTGGAAAGATCAGGGTTATGTTTTTGGGGCCAAAGCAGTGTTTCCTTACGGGCTTCAAAATTTAAGCATTTGGACATTGCAAGCTGATAGTGCTTCATTAACCACAAATGCTCAGAGTATTGGGATGAACCCGTATACTAATTTTACAACAGCTTTATGGAGTGAAGTCTCTTCGGTTAATTCTACATATTCATTATATTCTAATTCGTTGCAGCCTGATTCGAGTACTTGGACTAGTGCAGAATTGCTGTTGTCTCCAACCACAGATACTATAAGTGATGTTTCGTTAATAGTTGATAATTCTGATAATTCTGTTGCAGTGTGGTTGGATCAGCAAACAAGCACAGTAAGTTATTCTGTAAATTCGGGAAGCGGCTGGTCAGCTTCTGCAGTTTTGGCGACGGGTTCACAAAAACCCATGATTGCTTCGAGTTCAAACGGAACAAACGGATATAATATAGCTGCTTGGGTTGAGTCCGGCCGCATTGCTTCGTCTACGCATTTTGTCTATGTTAGACCGACACCTCCATCCAATTTTTCCGGTACCTTCAGTATTGTACAATCAGGCTCATATTCAGTTACCGATAACCTTTCTTGGGATGCGTCTGAATTAGCCACTAGTTATAAAATATATTCGGATTCGCAATTGACCCATTTGATTGGTACAACATCTGGGCTGTCATTTCAAATTAATAATGTAGACATAAGCAATCAGTTTTCGAATTATTATCTTGTCGCTTACGATGCGAGTAACAACGCATCTAATTCAGTGTCTTGTGTGATCAAATATCCACAAATAAATGTTCAGTGAACTTGGATTGCCTTAAAAAAAGGTAGCAGTAGGGTCAATATCAATCAGCATTTGGATGCTTTTTGAGAAGGCCCTATTTTGGCGGAGTGTTTCGAGCCGCTCCGCTATCGGAAGAATAGCTTTTGTTTTGATGAGGAATTGAAATCGGTAGCGCTCCTTGATTTTCGGGTGGCCCGCCGGCAGTACGGGCAGGATTTCCGTATCGGAGGGAGCGCAGTTGACGAGAGCCATTCTAAAATTCATTGCAGTGCGCTCTGTCTCCGTGGAATCAGGGCCGCTGAAAACGACTTTGACCAGGCGGCAAAACGGAGGGAAGGAAAATTGCCTTCGCTCATCAATTTCTTTTCTATAAAAGGCCGTATAGTTTTGGGAAGCAGCAAGGTGTAAAAGTGGGTGGTCCGGCAGAAACGTTTGCAGGATCACCTCGCCTTTGAGATCGGATCTCCCCGCTCTTCCGGAGGCCTGAGCGATTAGTTGAAAGAGCGATTCGGAGGAGCGGAAATCAGGGATTTGCAAGGCCGCGTCGGCGTTGAGAATCCCTACCAACGTGACGGAGGGGAAGTGAAACCCTTTGGCGATCATCTGCGTTCCAATCAAGACATCAGCTTTATGCGCCCGAAATTGTTTGAACAGCTCTTCGTGGCTTTTCTTTTCTCTTGTCGTATCGCGGTCCATTCGAAGAGTTCTGATCTGAGGAAAAAGAGCGCGGAGGCTTTTTTCGACATGCTCCGTCCCAAACCCGCGGAACTCCATCTGCGAGTGCCCTTTGCAGGAGGGGCACTCCCGAAGAAGCAATGTTTGGTAGTCGCAGAGATGGCAGCGCAATAGATTCACTTCTTTATGATACGTCAGAGTCAAGTCGCAATGGGGGCATTTGGCGATATACCGGCACTCGGAGCAGATCTGCATACGGCGATAGCCCCTGCGGTTCAGAAGAAGCAGGGTTTGTTCTCCTTTTTCCACTCTCTCTAACATCCCTTCGATCAGCTCAGGGGAAAAGTGGCTAAATCCGCCCACTTTATCGAGCGCGCGCTTCATGTCGACGATCCGCATTGTTGGCTGCGAGGCAAGCGTTGCGCGGGTAGAGAGGATGCCAAGGCGGTATTTACCTCCAAGGGCGTTAGCATAAGAGTCGAGGGACGGGGTCGCACTGCCGAGAACAACCGTTGCGTTTTCCAGCTTGCCACGCATGACGGCAATGTCTCGCGCATGGTAGGTGGGCATCTCTTCCGATTGTTTGTATGAGCTGTCATGCTCTTCGTCGATGAGGATCAGCCCCAGGTTTTTCGCAGGGCAAAAAATAGCCGACCTAGCGCCGATGGCGATCTTGACCTCGCCCGTCTTCAATGCCTCCCAGGCGGCGCTCCTTTCTCCGAGGCTTCTTCTGTGGTGCAAGACGGCGAGCTTCAGACCGAAGCGGGCTCGGAACCGCTCGATCGTTTGCGAGGTAAGAGCGATTTCGGGGACAAGGAGAAGGGCGCTTTTGCCAAGGTCCAGTGCACGCTGGATTGCCTGCAGATAGACCTCTGTCTTGCCGCTGCCTGTGACCCCAAAAAGAAGATGCGTTTGAAAGGTCCCGAGATCGAGGCTTTTTTCGATCTCCATAAGACAAGCGGCCTGTTCGGAGTTGAGGATTTTGGGGTGTGAGGGAAAAAACTCGGCGTCGTCGAGATCGCTCTCTTTTGTTTCAATCAGACGGAGCGCTTTTTTTTTCACAAGCGTCTCTACTGCCGAGCGAGAGATTTTTAGCTCTTCGAGAAGGGAGGCGAGGAGCGGCGGCTTTTCCGATGCGAGGATCTTTTCCAGCACAAGAGCTTGTTTGGTCTCATTTCTTCGCAGCTCAGAGCACAGCTTTAATGCCTCTTCCCGCGTGAGGTCCAAAGCGACGAGAATGCGGGTTTTTTGCTTCACTTCGCGCCTGACATTTGGCGGGGTCATGCATTTTAGGGCTTTTTGCAGAGGAGTGCAGTAATAGCGCGACATCCAATGGGCAAGCTGCCAAAGGGGCTCGGAGAGGGAGTGTTCGTCGATCAGCCGGTGAAGGGGACGGATGTTAAATTCGGAGGCTTGCTTTAGGATTGCAACGGTCCCTTTGCAAAGGGCATTTCTTACGAAGACCTCAACACGGCTGCCGATTTTGATGCGCCCTTGCATCTCATCCGGGATCTCGTAATCGAGATGTTTTTCCAAGTTGCGATCGAGAAGAACGCCGGCTACGCTATTTTTTGACATAGCGCTTTCCAAAGAGAGCGTTTGAGCAACGGATCTTTCAGGTAAAGTGAGAGATCAGGCAAGAGAAAGACAGGGGTTTTGTGCAAAAAGCGCTCGGAGTGGCTCGGCACTTCCCTGTAAAATTGGAGCAGGTTTGGCAGCTGCCAGAGCGCGGCATCGCAGACGATGACGTATTTGATCTCGGGCGCCGATAAAAACGCTTCCCACTGCTTTTCTTTTTCAATTTGGGCGCATTGGATCACATGGGCGTTTCCAAAGATGATATTGAGGGCGATCGCTAGATTTTCCAGAAGGCGGAAGTGTTCCGGTGGCTCTTGGTAGACGAGAAGGGAGATCGGGGCTGCTTGGTTGCGTGTTTTCCAGCGCTCGGAGATCTGTTTGGCAGGAGCGTCCGAGGGGATTTCGTCTATGATCCGGATTCCTGCAGCGATCTTGGAAAAAAGATGTCTGAGATCATCAAATGAGTCCGATACTTGGGGGAGAGCTTTTTTTTCCGGAAGCGGGATCAGAGAGGGCAGGGGAGTTGGGGGCTTTTCTTCCTTGATCTCTTTTGGAAGCTCCGGCTTGTTTTGTGAAATTGGACTTGCGGTTTTGCCAAGAGGAGCTGGCGCAGCAATGGTTGCAGGCTTTGGCGGAGGAGAAGGAAGCGCACGGTAAAGCGAGCGGAAATAATTGCAATCTTCAGGAGAGGCGAAGAGAGGGTCTTCTTCGGCCGCAAGAATGCGGATCGCTCGGGTTAGTTCTAGTGCCGCTTCCCGTAAATTCCTTACACTGGGACCAGCGTCAAAGCTCCCGCAGATCGACGATCGCAAACTGGCTTGTATTGGTTTAATACTAGCCAGTTTGCGATCGTCGATCTGCGGGGCTTTCACGCGGTCCGAGTTTAAGGAATTTACGGGAAGCGGCACTAAAACTTCTTGGTCAAGGGTTCCCATGCCAGCCCCTCAAAAAGATCCGCATGCTGTCTACAGAACCCTTCGAACCCTCTTCTGGCAAAGCCGAGGGAAAGAGCTGTCTGAAAGTCTTGCGGGGTGTCGAATATTTTTTGAAAAAAGGCTTCAACAGTGCCATCGCCGAGGTGGCGATTGAGAGTTTTGCGCAGCTCAAGGAGAGAAAAGAGAGGGACCTCATCCTCTTTAGATTCTTCAAAATGCTTGGTGAGCAGGGAGAAAAACGGGCACAGCTTTTCAAATAAGCAAGAAGACGGAGTACATTTGCGTCTCTCTTTTGCCGCTGCAAGTTGCAAATCATCGAGGACATTGAGAAGCTCTTCTCCCTTTTGAGAGTTTTCTAGCAGGGCTTCGCAATAAAAGCAAAGTTTGCGCAAGATCCCTAGCTTCATCACAGGCATCCCTTCGATCAAATCAGGGTAGATTTGGTTGAGCCCTTGCAAAAACTCAGGGCCTTTACATGCAGAAAATGTAGAGGCGATCTCGAGCGCCCTCACATACTCATGCAAGATGAACTGGAGGCAAAGCGCCTTCGCGGCCGGTTTTTCGAGATCTGTTAGTTGTGCTGCTATCATGTCGTATGCAAAACGAGACAAGAGGCTATCATACTACGCGAATCGTGGAAACACTTTTTTAGCGAATACACCCGTTCTGCCTCACTGCTTTGCCAAAATCCAGATCCAGCGAATCGTTTCGCTATGCAGTAAAGCAAAACCCATGCTAACCTATTTGGCCTTACGATGCTGATAGTGTGCGAAAAGAAGGAGAATAAATAATGAAAATACCTATGCCCGGGGCTTTAACCCATTGCAGTCGGCGTTTGGATGAGGATACATTCGAGGCTCTGGCTGAGGCATTTCCTGATGGAATGAATACCCCCGGTTTAACAAAGAACTTGACTGACGGACTCTATAATCCGGTCGTTTGCGCCATCTGGGGAGAGCAAAATATCGAGAAAAAAGTAGAGTGGCTCCGCTCTCATGCGATGATGCATGCGCCTTTGATGTTGGAACAAGCCATTGAAGAATTTGAAAACTGCCCAACTGTTCAAACAATCGTTCGGATTTCAATCCCCTTGATCCATGCGGCGACGTTTCGCATTCATCAAGACGCTAGTTGTTTGAGAGGCTATTCACGTCAGCTCGTTCCATTGGCGGATATGGTATATAAAACGTACACTGAGGCGCTTGTGGTTAAGATGAGTGAAAAAAGACCCTGTCTTGATTTAGAAAAAATCCTCTTAGACAAATCGCGGGAAATTAAGCGTTTCACTCAAGAATACCTATCTATCATTGCCGAGCGCACGATTAGAGCGCCGGATACCTTGCCGACACCCGTTTGGATTAGTTATAACCTCGAAGGCAAACAGTGGCCTATGGTTCCGGCAGAAAAATATAATTCAATCAGGCAGCAAATTGTAGAAAACAATTTGCTCGGGTGGAAATCATAAGAAGTTCAGCTTGATTTTTCCGGATGGGGAGGGGGCAATAAATTTGTCCCTGCTTCCGGGGAGCGGGCCAGTTTTCCTTGTTCTTTAATTTCCGGGGCTTCGCTTCGCAGGCCCGATTCGCTTCCGGTCGCCACTTTATCGGGCTCTTTGGGAAGAGTTTCTTTAGAAGTTTCCTTTGCCTCCTCCATGTGAACTGAAATACCTTTTGGAAAGAGAACTTCCCGCGCTTCATCGGGCATTGAGATTGCATTTTCTTGAAAAGCCCGTTTGACAAGACGGATCACGGACGATTTCACTTTCAGCCAGCTATGCTCTCTTCCATCGAGCCAGAAATAGATGCGCAGGTTGACGGTAGCCTTTCCTAAACTGTCTACTAAAACCCATGGCTCGGGATCTTTGAGTACGGCCTCGTGTTTCTCTAAAACGCTTAAAACAACCTCTTGCGCCTCGGAAATGGTATTTTCATATCCTATGCCGACGTCAAACTCTTCACGGCGGTTCGGATTGCTTGTGTAATTGCGGATGTTGCTTTTATAAACAATCGAATTGGGAATTTGGATGTGGTTTCCATCCAGGGACATCAACAAGGTCACCCGCATTGTGAGTCCTTGCACATAGCCTGTATAGCCCGCAATCTCGACAAGATCGCCGCTTTGGAAGGGATTGTGTATGCTTAACAAAATACTCGCCAAAAAATTTTCGGTGATATCGCGAAACGCAATCCCTAAGATGATGCCTAAAAGGCCCGTTCCGCTAATAATCGTTAATGCTGCTCCGGTTAAATGGGCCATTTCAAAAATCAGATAGACTCCCAAAAGAAAAATAAGGAAGGCAACCGTTTTTGCGATGACGTCATGCAGAAGAGAGAATCGGAATTTTTTGCGAAGCAGCCGATGGGTGATATGAGAGGCTAAGAGGGCCAGCCCCCATGCAACAGCCAGAATGACTATTCCAATGATGATCGAAGGGATCGAGCGGACAAACCCGCGCCAATGATTATGGAATAAATTCGCGATGACGCTGAATTTCCAAAAAGGGGGTTCTACTACCTCAATTTTATTGACGACGGCTACCACATTTTGTGTGTTTTTCGCCAAATTGCCGGCCCATGTTTTATACTCTTCATCTCTTGTGTCTCCGGATAAGAAAACAATCCCTTCTCTAACCTGTACAGAGACATGGGCGAACCAGCCTGTCGCATTGAGAATATTCTCCAGGCGCATTTGGATTTCGCTGTCTCGTGTAGTTGGGTTTACCTCAACCCTTTCAGCTTGGGACGGGATCGCGTCTCCAGTTTTTTGCTGGGCAAAAGCGAGTAAAGGAATCGCAAGGATCAAGAAAAACTTTTTCATAGACCCAATGTGTAAGCTTAGGATCAAATATTTTCAAGGTTCAAGAGAGCGTCGATAAAAGTCGGGGCATCAAAGGGCTGCAAATCTTCGGCTGCCTCCCCAACGCCCACCCAGAGGATTGGGATGTGCAACTGTTTTTGGATTGCGACGGCGATCCCTCCCTTCGCAGAGCCGTCGAGCTTGGTGAGGGCGATCCCTGTGAGAGGAGTAAAGCCGTGGAAGGCTTGCGCTTGATCGAGGGCATTTTGCCCAATGGTTGCGTCTAGCACAAGAAGAGTTTCGTGAGGAGACCCGGGGATCTGTTTGTCGCAGATGCGCCTAATTTTTGCGAGCTCGTGCATCAACTCGGTTTTTGTCTGCAAGCGGCCGGCGGTATCGATTAGGACGATGTCAATCTCGCGGGCTTTGGCTGCGGCTAAGGCATCGAACGCAACGGCGGAAGGGTCGCTGTTCGGCTGCGATTTTATAAGATCGGCGCCAATTGCCTTCGCCCAACGCTCCAACTGCTCGACGGAAGCTGCCCGGAACGTGTCACAGGCGGCAATGAGCACTTTTTTTCCCTCTTTTCGGAAGTGGGAGGCGAGCTTGGCTACGCTGGTCGTTTTCCCGCTGCCGTTGACGCCGACGATTAAAATGACATGCGGGTGCGAGAGCGCCAAAGGCGACGGGGGAATAAAATAACTCAGGATCTCGGAGCGGATTTCTTGGAGGATCTGCTCGCTTTGCATGCCGGGGTCTTTTCGAAGTAAAGAGCGGACCTTTTCCACAAGCTCGGCCGAAAGAGAGGCCCCTAAATCCGCTTCATAGAACAGCCTTTCGAGCTCTTCGTAGGACGATTCATCAATCTTAGCGGAAAAAAGCGAGCGGATCTTTTGGCCTAAACGTGAGCCGATCCGGGTGAAGGGGGAGGCAATTTTCTTTAAAAACTTAAACATACAATTGCTTGAAAAGGCCATCTTATCAGATAACAGGGATAGAGGGAAGAAATGAATCTCCACGAATATCAAGCTAAAGAGATTTTACAGCATTTTGGCGTGGCCGTCCCCCCTTTTGCTGTTGCGTCCAGCGTAGAAGAGGCGAAGGCAGTTGCCGAAAACCTCGGCCTTAAAACTGCCGTCATCAAAATCCAGGTCCATGCAGGTGGACGAGGTAAGGCCGGAGGGGTCAAGTTTGCAAAGAGCCCGTCCGAGATCGAAACGATTGCCAAAGCGCTGATCGGCATGAAGATGGTCAACCGTCAAACAGGCGTGGAAGGAGTGGTCGCCCACAAAGTGATCATCAGCCAGCCGGCCGACATTGCAAAAGAGTATTATATCGGCGCTTTGATCGACAGAAACCGCGCCGCGCCCGTTTTGATCGCATCGCCGGAGGGCGGCGTTGAGATCGAAGAGGTGGCGGAGAAGTCGCCGGAAAAGATTTTGACGATGCCCTTTTCTTTTGATGGCAAGCTGCGGCCCTTTCAATTGCTGAGGCTGACCAAGTTTATGGGGTGGACGGGAGATTTGGCTAAGCAGGGAATTGCTTTGGCCCAGAGGCTTGCAAAGTGTTTTATCGACAAAGACGCATCGCTTCTCGAGATCAATCCGCTTGTACTGACCCCCCAGAACCAGCTACTCGCGCTTGATGCCAAAATGAGTATCGATGACAACGCCCTATTTCGCCAATCCGAGATCGTCAAGCATTTTGACCCAACGCAAATCTCTCCTCAGGAAGCCGCTGCAAAAGAGCATGACTTGGCTTATATTGCGATGCATGGTGAAATCGGTTGCATGGTCAACGGAGCCGGCCTTGCCATGGCTACGATGGACATCATTCAGCTCCATGGGGCCGCCCCGGCTAATTTCCTTGATGTGGGGGGCAGTGCGACAAAGGAGAAGGTAGCAGAGGGGTTCCGCATTATCCTTTCCGATCCGAACGTAAAGGCGGTGCTGGTCAATATTTTTGGCGGGATTATGAACTGTGCGACGATTGCCGACGGGGTGATCCATGCTGCGAAGGAGCTTAAGATTTCGGTTCCGATTGTCGTCCGGCTAGAAGGGACGAACGTGCAGGAGGGGAGGAGGCTTTTTGCCGAAAGCCATCTCAAAATCTCCAGCGCGGAGAGTTTGGAAACGGCTGCCAAAATGGTTGTTGCAGCGGCAAAAGGTGGGTGAGGCATGGCAATCTTGATCGATAAAAAAACGCGAGTGATTGTCCAGGGCCTATCCGGAAAGGCCGGACGGTTCCATGCAGAGCAGTGCCTGGAGTACGGCACAAAGATCGTTGGCGGTACAACTCCCGGGAAAGGGGGGCAGGAAGTTCTCGATCTGCCGCTTTTCGATACGGTGCATGAGGCAAAAGAGGCCCTCCAACCGGACGTCTCACTGATCTTTGTCCCTGCGCCCTTTGCAGCGGATGCGATTCTAGAGGCGGAAGATGCCGGCATCCCTCTTATAGTCTGCATTACAGAAGGGATTCCGGTCCGCGACATGCTCGAAGTAAAGCGGGTCATAAGTGCTTCGAAACAATCGAGGCTCATCGGCCCGAACTGTCCTGGACTGATTACACCCGGCGAGTGTAAAATCGGCATCATGCCGGGATATATCCATCAAAAAGGCTCTGTCGGGATTGTGTCGAGATCGGGCACTCTGACCTATGAAGCGGTTTGGCAGACGACGCAAAACGGCCTTGGCCAGACGACCTGCATCGGTATTGGCGGCGATCCGCTCAACGGGACCAACTTCGTCGATGTCTTAGAGCTTTTTGAAAAAGACCCGGAGACAAAGGCAATTCTCTTGATCGGCGAGATCGGCGGCGATGCGGAAGAGCAGGCGGCCGAGTGGTTTTCAAAGCACGGCACAAAGCCTCTTGCGGTCTTTATCGCCGGGGCAACTGCTCCCGAAGGCAAGCGAATGGGCCATGCAGGGGCGATCATTTCCGGCGGCAAGGGGACAGCCGAGGCGAAATTTGAGGCGTTTGAAAAGGTAGGGGCCGTCATTACCCGCTCGCCTGCCCAGATGGGCCATGCCGTCAAAATGGCGATGAAAAAATGATCCGTATTCCCGGGCCGATCCCGATCACAATCCACCCTTTCTTCTGGCTTGTCGCAGCCCTTATCGGCTGGGTCAATAGCCGCTCAATGATTGGCATATTTATTTGGATCGGCATTGTATTCGTCTCTGTATTGGTGCATGAGTTCGGCCACGCCTTGACGGCTGTCGTTTTTAGACAAAAGCCGCAGATCCAGTTGGTGGCCTTAGGAGGGCTAACTTCCTATGAAGGGCCGAAGTTGAAGTTCTGGCAGCAGTTTATCATTGTTTTCAACGGTCCTTTGGCCGGGATGGGGCTTGTTCTCCTTGGCTTTGCTCTCTTGCATCTGCCCTTCGAGGGGCTGGGAAAAAGCGTCATCTACGTCTTTATGATCGCAAACCTTTTTTGGAGCGTGGTCAACTTGCTTCCGGTATTGCCGCTCGACGGCGGGCAGCTCTTACGGATTGCGCTTGAGGGGTTTTTCGGAATCAAGGGATTTCGCGCCTCTCTTTTGATTGGTGCGATTCTTTCCGTTGCAGTGAGCTTTTTCTTTTTCGTCATCCAGCAATATTTGATCGGTGCGATTCTTTTTCTCTTTGCATTTCAAAGCTTTGACAATTGGCGAAAAAGCCGTCTGGCAACTCAAACAGATCGGGAAGAAACTGTGACAAAAGAAATGATGGAGGCAGAGGCCCTCCTTCAAAAAGGGGATAAGTCAGGGGCAAGGGGTTTGTTTGAAGATGTGCTCAAAAAAGCCCCCGGCGGAGTCCTCGCGGCGACAGCTTCGCAGTATCTCTCTTTTCTCTATGCCGAGATGGGGAAAAAAGAAGAAGCCTATCAGCTCCTCTTGCCGATCAAAAAGCATCTGGAAGGAGAAGCTCGTTTGCTGCTTCATACAATTGCTGCGGAAAAGGGCGATGACAAGCTCGTTGCAGAATTGTCTGCGGATTGCTACCAATTCGCACCAAGACAAGATGTGGCGATGCGCAACGCTAAAGCGTTTGCAAGGCTCAACCAACCCGAGCCGGCCGGCGGATGGATTCAGTCCGCTTGGCAGCACGGCCCCTTTGATCTCCAGCATTTCTTGCGAGACGAGTCATTTGCCCGAGTAAGGGATAACCCCCGTTTCCGTGAATTTGTCGATTCATTATAGATTTTTTTTGTTTTTTTTATGCTTGCGATAAAACATCAATAATATCATTTACATATAATATCGTTTACATTGACATTGTGTAATCTATATATTATAATATCACAAATAAAATAATCAAGAGGGATCGTGAGCAACTATACAAACCTAGTATTTCAAACTATCGCAGGTATTACTAATGCCATTTCGCTTAACACAGAACAAAGGGAGGTAGAAGAAAATCAAAATATTTCTATGCCTTTGACAACCTTAGGAACAATAGCCGCTCTTGGTGTTCTTTATCATCTTCACAACAATAGAAACTTTTTTATTGATCGTGCAGTCGCGATCCGAAATGAAATTGGCATTTTAACGGAAACCTTCGCCGCACTTAGAGCAAATGGCGGAGCGAATGCAGGGGACATCGCCCGGGCTATCCGGGCTTTATATGAGGCCGGCATTTTAACGGAGGAAAACCGAAACGCTCTCACAGTGAATGGCGGAGCGAATGCAGGGAAAATCGCATCGGCTATCCGGGCTTTAAATGAGGCCGGCCTTTTAACGGAGGAAAACCGAAACGCTCTCACAGTGAATGGCGGAGCAAATGCAGGGAAAATCGCC
>JAKBAE010000159.1 GCA_021809325.1 bacterium | reverse complement strand
TGAGGTGGAAGTTGATTGGCCGGAGAAAGCGATGGCGAAAGTTCTTCGGAGGCATTGTCTTTTTGAGACTTTGCCGGACTGCCTGTGACTTTGAGACGTTGAGGGGAGGAGGGAGCCAAAACGCCATGGTAGTGGTGGCGATGCCGCCTTGGAGGCGGGATTAGCTGAGCGAGTTTATCCAGGAGCTCTTTGGGCTTGAGCAAAAGGACTGTCTGTCCCTCCGGAGTAGCTTTTGGCAGGGCATATCGCAAACTCTCGAAGGCACGATCCAAGCGCTCGCTCGCAAAGACAGGTCTTGCACAATACCGGATAAGGCGCTCGAGACCCTCTCGATCGTGGGCTTCGATCCGGACATTGGCATTGAGCGAAAATCCGCTGTTTTCCCATTCAAGCATATCTGAGGCGGCGTCGGAGTCAATCAAGCCTTTTGCGCGAAAGAGTCTAAGAACCCTTTTTCGGATATGCTCCTGGGTTGCATGGATATCTTCAGGAGATAGATTGTTGGTTGGATAGAAGCTGCCCTCCCGGTCAAACAGGCCGTCGATGACGCAGGAATGGAAATGAAAATGAGGATTGAGCGCTTTGCCGAATCGTTGGATAAAAGTCACTGCCCCCAAGCGGCAGTTTTTTGGTAGTGGAGAAGCTCTGGAGCCGGCAATCCGGAGGCGGGTTTCAATAGCGGTGATCAAAATATTCATTACGGCGCTCACGATTTGAGGGTTGGAGGCAAGGAAATAACGGATTCTTTTCGGGAATGAAAGGACCCATTGGCGGACAGGAAGTTTGGGAAATACATTTTCTGTCAGATGAGCCGCAATTTGAGCCATATGCCTGGTATTGCAGGAAGGGCAAATGCCGCGTCCCTTACAAGAAAATGCAACCAGGGAATCATGCCCGCATTGATTGCAATGAGCTCTTGCAAATCCATAGGCCAAAATTCCGCATTTGAGAAAGGACCGAAACTCCTGTTCAACGAAATGAGGAATCGGCTCGGATGTGGCTGCAAGCCACGATTCCAATTCTTTCTGAACGGTTTGGTAGAGAACGGTTCTTTCGGGCCGTCTCGGTTGATAGGCGCTGGGCCTGAGGGATAAATCCTGAGCGTGGCAAGCCATTCGATTTCAGTGCAGGAATCATAAGCGGAAGAGATTGCTTTTCGTGTGATTAACGTGCAATAATCTTTTTGAAAATTTTAGGGGTCGTGAATGGGAAGAGGAGGGAAGAGAGAGGGAGCCGGACGGCCGCATGGGACTGGAAAGTTTGGGGAGCCGACAAAACCGATTCGAGTTCCGGTCAGCGATTTGGCGAGGGCGATGCGGTGTGTTCAGCACCGGTTTTATAAAATGCCACTTTATCACTGTCCGGTTCGGGCCGGGCAGCCTTCATCTGCAGAATCAGATGTGGATCAAGAGACCGATCTGAATGATTTGCTGATTAAAAAACCAGGTGAAACCTTTTTTGTAAAAGTCGCTGGGTTTTCCATGGTTAAAGCGGGAATTCAGGATGGGGATTTGCTAATCGTCGATCGGAGCATAGAGCCTATACAGGGAAAGATTGTCATAGCGTCTTTGAATGGAGAGCTGACCGTCAAGCGACTGCATACTGAAAATGGACGGATCTGTTTAATTGCGGAAAACGATGCGTTTCAATCGATTGTTGTTACTCAGGAAATGCATTTTCAGATTTTAGGCGTTGTAACGGGAGTCATTCACCAGTTTTAACTCTGCCCGAGGGCTCTGAAGTTTCATGGACTTGGGCAAGGAGAGAGTCGAACGATTGGGCGGCGCCGCCGATGGCGGCTGCGGCGTGGGAGAGGATCGGACCGTTATCCTTGAACCAGAGATCGAAGCGGTCGATCGTCTCTTCGGCTTTGGCGGCGACCTTGCCGAAGTTGGCGTAGAGGAGAGCGTTGGAAGAGAGGGGAGTGGAGTCGGAGGGCTTGGGGAGGATAGCGATCGATTTTTCTCCCATGAGGCCGGTGGTGCGGATGGCAACTTCGTTGTTTTCGTAGACGGTGAAGCGCGAGTCGTAGCGGAGGGTGAGCTGGTAGGGGATTTCAATTTCCCTTTAGATCGATTTGGGCACCGATGGCATGGAAGTCTCTTTGGAACCCGGGATAGCTTTTGGAGGCGCACTCGATCCCGTCGATTGTGCTCTCTCCCGAGGCACCGAGGGCCGCTACCGTAAGCGCGAGTACCATCCGATGGTCGTGGTAAGTTTCTAGATTTTTTGCTCCGGTCAGTGTTAAATTGCAAAGATTTTTTTATGGAATACAGTTGCCTAAGAGGAGAGGGGAAAATGAAAAGGGCTGTTGCTTTTGTGCACGATCTCTATGAAGAATTGGAGCTTTGGGTGCCTGTAATGCGGCTTAAAGAAGCCGGCATTACAGCGGTCGTTGCTGGAGTGCAAGAAGGGAAGGCCCATCTTGGCAAACACGGCTATCCTTGTGTTCCCGATTGCGCAATCTCCAAGATCCGTGCCGAGGAATTTGATATCGCAATTATCCCCCGCGGA
>JAKBAE010000067.1 GCA_021809325.1 bacterium | reverse complement strand
CTTTCGCGTCGATTTGGAGACGGGGCAAAAGACCGGATGGTTTCTCGATCAGCGCGAAATGCGCTCCCTTGTCAGGCAGATTTCTGCAAACAGGCGCGTACTGAACGTATTTTCTTATAGCGGAGGCTTTAGCGTAGCTGCCTTGAAAGGGGGCGCTCTCTCGGCTACAAGCGTCGAGATCAGCTCGCGCTGCGCACCTCTCATTGAGGAAAATCTCGCTCTCAACGGAATCGACCCAACAAGCCACAGCTTCAAAAACCAAGACGCCTTTGAGTTCCTTGCAAAAGAGGATCTGCAAGAGGACCTTGTGATTCTCGATCCGCCGGCATTTGTCAAAAAACGGGAAGATATTTCGCAGGCGTTTCGAGCCTATAAAGAGATCAACCGATTAGCGATGGCCAAGATGCCTCCCGGCTCTCTTCTACTCACATGCTCTTGTTCGTATCATGTAGATGAGGCTCTCTTCCAAAACATCGTCTTTCGCGCTGCTTTAGAGGCGGGGCGGAGTGTGCGCATTCTCAGCCGCCATATTCAGGCTGCGGACCACCCAATATCGCTCTTTCATCCTGAAAGCGCCTATCTGAAAAGCTTTTTGCTCTATCTTGAATAGGCGCAAGTAGTTTGTAGTGCGATGGTTACGGTTGTCGCTGGATTTTTCAAACTTCAGGCTTGAAAAATCCATCCAAAAGTTTTTAGGTCTTCTTGCGGCGCGCGCAGGTCAATTGATCAACTTATCCGAGATTGCTAAAAAGAAGGGGCTTTCAAATTAGTTGATAAAGAAGTCTAAATGTGTGTCCAAATTGGATAAATTTAGAACATGCCCGACATTAAGCTCGCGATAATGCAAATTCTCCCCTTCAATCCAACCTTTGTCTTTTAAATTAAGGCTAATTGCTTGGATATGTTCAAAATGCCACTTATCTAGAACACCTATTTCTATTGCTATACGTTCTTTCTTTGAATCGTCATTTTCTCTGATAGGGTAACCACCGCCCTGCATCCAATATCCGGTGAAGCTCTCCGGGACTTGTTTATTGAGAAGTTCACTGACAAAATAAGCTCCGTTTGAAAAGCCTCCGATTATAACAGAGCCTATTTTAGATGTTTTTCTTGTTTCTTCAATAATATGAGATACAAAACAAACATTTTTCTCAAAAGTATTGGGTGTCCAACCTAAGCTGTTCGGCTGAGAGGGGAGACTGTCTACAAGACCTACGGGGAATATTGAAAGAATGTTTTTTGACATTGCGATCTGCCCAACTAGAGAGTATTGTCTCTGGGTGTCTGTGCTTATCTTGCCGGCTCCTTCCAGGCCATGAAAAAAAATGAATAAATTATGAGGAGATTCTGAACAGCAATCATCGTAAATAAAATATGTTCGTTCTTCTCCCTTAATAGATAGCTTTTTTTCAACCAAGGTAGTTTTGTTTGTGTGATCGCCATCTCCTAACGTAATTCCACTCACGATAGATCCTTGTTTTTTATAAAATCTTATAGAAAATAATAATATTAATCAAGCTAAAGATCATTTATAATATAAAAAATATGTTTACAGAAATGTGTAAAGAAGTAGATTCGGGGTAGCGGGATTCGAACCCACGACCTTTTCGTCCCGAACGAAACGCGCTAGCCAAGCTGCGCTACACCCCGAAAAAGAAAGAAACTCTACTCGTCTTGTAAATTGTTTACAAGAAAATATTTCGCCTCTACCCAAAGCCTTTTGCTGTCATTGGAGGCGAAAACTTTTCTGACTTCAATTCGATTGATAGCTTCGCAGAATTGAACAGCTTTATTCACTTCAGGATAGTGGATGTCGTCTATCCATAGAAGAGTGTCTTTGTGGGCAAGTCGTCCGGCGTTCTGAATGTCTTTCAGAACATGCTGAAAGAAGTGGCTTCCATCGATGTAGATTAAATCGAATGTCTTGTCAGGGAAGTATTGAGAGAAGAGGGGGATGGTTTGTAGTGAGTCGCCCTTCACAAAATAAAAGCGCTTCGGATACCGATTCTTCATATATTCAGCGGCAATTTTGGTGTAAGGATAGAGGCAGACATCAACAGAAACGAGGCTCTCAAGGTTTTTACAACTTTCAAAGAAACATTCCGCGCTATGGCCTGCGTTGAACCCGATTTCTAAAATCGAACGGATTTGAGGAAGCTCTGAGAGCCGCTCTTGAAACTGCTGTTTTTGGATCTCTCCAAGATATCCCGTTTTCATGGAAAATCCTTGAGAGTGCATAAACTCGTCAACTGACATGATCAATTCTATAACACGGGATCGTATTACTGCCCAGAACTAGGAAAGCACCGGGACATGGGCAGGTTTGCAATCGCGAGCCGCGATTTTCTGATTTTAAGGCATTACAAAAACTATTTTAGCCGTTTCCGCTACAGTAGGGATAGCTCTTATGAAAATGTCCTTGTTGGTTAATGCGCGTTTAAGATAAAGTTTTCGGCTTCAAGAAAGCCGGAAAGTGAGCATTCAAAATAAGGAGCGCTTCCGATGCAAGTTTTAAAAACACCTTACATCCAAAGTACGATATTTAATTTGCCCAAAATCGACACAGCAAAAATCATCCGCGCTGTAACAGTCGTTGCACTCGCTGCAATCGCTACCCATATGTTAACCAATCTTCCTGGGGCTTCTGCCTTTGATGTGTCGGCCACTAACCCAGCCATGGCGGCGGCTGATCCAGGAGTGTTGGATACAATTAAATCAGGCGCGAGTAGCTTTTTAGGTGGGACCGCCAATTTAGCATATAACCTTCTTTCCAGGCCCAATAATGCTCCGACTTATCATAACACTGCTAATCCAACGATTAACCCGATAATTAAAGGCTGTGATGCAGTAGCTTATGGAGGAAATGCGGTAGCTCAAGGTGGCGCGGGAGGAAATGCCGTAGCTACCATTCATGTACCAGAACCTGGAATTCAGGGTGCAATGACATCTACAGGTGCTTTTACCCTTGGGATCGGATCTTTGTTAGGGGGAGGTGGATATGTATATTCCATCTATGATGCAAAAGATGACGGCCCTCTATTAGAACAAATTCAACTGAAAGATTGTGGCGGTCTCTCGAAAATGGCTCCGGAAACAGAAGGGTGTTATAGACAATATCTCAGCGATGCGATCGTAAGAATATCTCCTTCGAACTATCGAGAAAAAATCGAGAATCTTCGTCAGCGTTGTTTTGAAGACCGACCAATTCACGAGTGTACTTAGAGCGGATGGTGGAATTCAGATTTGATTTATAGAGCTCCTAACCTTGCATTAAATGGATGAGGGATTCAATGTCTGCAATTGGTTCTAATACACTCCAAGAGATAAGAGCTGTTCAAATTGAAGAGGATCATTCAGTCAATAAAACGGCTAAGAGTTTAGAAAGGGGGAAGGTTCTTCCTGAACAAAACAATACCAGATGGTCTTTCACATGGCCGAAACGAAAGGATGAGAGAGGTTTATTATTGATGATGGGTGCCTCTTGTATGATCATGGGGCTTTGTCATCATAATAGACCTGGTCTGAGCATGATTGCAATTGATCCTTCTGAAAAAATGGGATCAATATTTTGCGGAGCGGTATTTCTTTTTGATGCTCTTTGCGCCGGGACGAACATCGTTGTAGATGGCAACCCGGATTGGAAAGGCATTTCGAAGGTCTCTCTCGTTGCAATCGGTACATTGGCGTTGTCTTATGCATGCTGGAACTCTTAATACTCTTAAAGTAAGGAACTAATAATGGCACTTGCAAAAATAGTAAACAATCAAACAAGTATCCCATGTAACTTTTCTGCAAACGGTAGAAGTAAAATCATTTACATCATTACATCTGTTGCAGTCTCTGCTATTGCTTTACATATGCTGACCAGTATTCCACAAGCTGATGCGTTAGAGCCTAATCGCATGCTGCCTTCTCTTCTTGCATTCGGGGTTGGGATATGGAAAGGGATAGCAGGCTTTAGGCAGGTTTACAATCTTTACGACGCAAAAGATGATGGGCGTCTGCTGGAACAAATTCAACTGAAAGATTGTGGCAGTCTCTCGAAAATGGCCCCAGTAACAGAAGGGTGTTATAGACAATATCTAAGTAATTCAATTGACCGAATCCCATTTTCTGAATATCGACAGAAATTCGATAATCTTTTTGACCGATGTTTTGAAGACCGATTAATCTACGACTGTACTTGGAGTGGATGGTGGAATTCAGATTTGATTTATAAAGCCCCAAATCTTGCATTAAATATATAAAGGATTTCAATGTCTGCAATTGATTTTAATATAGTCCGAGAGGTGAGAGCCGTTCAAGTTGAAGAGGTTCGCCCCGTCAATAGTACGGCTGAAAATTTAGAAAGGGGGGAATTCTCTCTTGAGCAAAATGATATCAGATGGTCTTTTACATGGCCGCAACAACAGGATGTCGGCTTATATTATGGTGTTGCCGGAATGGTCATGGGGCTTATATGTAATAGTAGACCTGTTCTGAGTACGCTTGACTCCTGTGTAAAAATGATGTTCATAGCTGGTGGAGCAGTAACTCTTTTTGATGCTCTTTGCGCCGGGACAAACATCATCGTAGATGGCAAACCGGATTGGAAAGGCATTGCGAAGGTTTCTACTATAGCAACGGGCACATTAGCGTTATCTTATGTATGCTGGAACTCAAAAATCTTAAAATTATGATGAATTATTGCCAAAAGGGAGTTCTTGGGAGAGCTTCCAAATCGAGTGAGGCTCCTTTACAGCCCGAGGCGAGAAATTGATGGTAGCCCAGGCCTGCGATCATAGCGGCGTTATCGGCTGAAAGGCCGGGCGCCGGCCAGAATTGAGGGAGGTCCGGAAATTCATCTTTGAAAAGTGTCCGTAGCCGCTGATTATTGCAGACCCCTCCGCCGAAAACGAGGGAGCGTATGGAACGGGTTTCCATGGCGAGCCGTGATTTTCGGATTAAGTCGGCAAAAGCTGTTTCTTGAAAGGCGGCAGCGATATCGGGATATTGTTCGGAAGCGGCATTCTTAACGGCATAGAGGGCCGCTGTTTTAAGACCACTAAAGGAGAAGGCGAGAGGGTTTTTCTTTACTTTAGGCAGGCTAAAGCTGATCTTTGCAGCATCGCCTTGTTTGGCCATCTCTTCCAAAGCTGGGCCGCCCGGATAAGAAAGACCGAGAAGCGTTGCTGTTTTATCAAATGCTTCCCCAATGGCATCGTCAACAGTAGCGCTGATCAAACGGTAGCAGCCGATATGCTCAATCTCCAGCATCAGCGTATGTCCGCCGGACAAAACGAGACCGATCGCAGGAAAAAGAGGTTCCTTTCCCATCAATGCCGCATAAAGATGGGCCTCGACATGGTTAATGCCGATGAGTGGTTTTTCCCAGGCGATAGAGAGTCCCTTTGCAGCTTGCAGCCCGATTAGAAGAGGGCCGATCAAACCGGGGCCTCTTGCTACGGCAATGGCATCAATGTCATCTGAAGTGACGCGGGCTTTTTCTAGTGCGCTTGCAACGACGGGCAGGATGGCATCGATGTGGCGGCGGCTTGCCATCTCGGGAAACACTCCGCCATAAAGCCGATGAACATCTACCGATGAGGCTGTTTCAAGACTTAAAACTGTTTTTCCATCCTCAACAAGTGCAGCTGAGGTTTCATCGCAACTGCTTTCAATACCTAAGATAAGCATTAATACCCATTATTTTAGAACAAAAAGCCCCTTTGAATCCTCAAAGGGGCTTTTGCTTCAAACCTTATCAGCTTGTTACATGCTTACAGATTAACGCCGCCGGTGCTTTGGGGATCAACGAAGTAGGCAGCATATGTAAGATACGTTGCTGCAAGAGCTGTAACCGCTGCAATTGCCCCAAGAGCTGTTTTAACACCCGGAACATAGTTGGTTTCTTTCGTTAATGTGGGGGCCGGGTATTGAACATGGAGTTGATCACCCTCGCTTGATTCGTCTTCAATGAGAAGAAGAGTGTTTTCATCGTTTTTCAAAACAAATTCTTCTTTTTTAGGTGCTTCAGCAGTTTCTTCTACATGCTCAGATTTTTCTAGCCCAAAGACAGGGGAATCCACTACAGCTTCGTTTTCTTCAGAAGCGTCTGTAACTGTAGATTCAACCAAAATAGGTTCATTATCAATAGATTCTTCAGACGCTTGTTGTACCGCCTCAACCTTACGTGAAGAAAATACGTTGGATACTGCATTGAGCATAGAGACGCCGGCATTTCCAATCGCTTGCGCTATCTTTGCAGCCACTTCAATCAGGAATCGCGGAATAGCGGTGACAACTTTCATTGCCGTGCTCAAACAGCTTGGCGTATATTGATTGATTGAATTCCATGTAGCATGCCGATCCCAACGCTGGCTGAATGTTAGATGCTGAAAACCTTTTGTTGTTTCTGGTTGGACTGATTGACTAGCAGGGGTGCTCAGAGTGATTTTTGGTGATTCCATTAGGTCTGCTCCTTGGAGGATTTTTTTAAATTCTGTGCAGAAGTATATCCAAGTGTTGATTAAGATGCATTTAAAAGATTTAAAAAATCTCTTGCCTACTTAATCTGGTTGCTGCTTTAAATTTAGTGGATTGATTGTAAACGATTTAATGGTGATAATTGAAAAGGGAAGCCTGCGGAATTGAGACCAATCCCGCAGGTAGGTTTTAGTTAGACGCAGAGGCGTTTACTCTTGCTGATTCAAGACATCAGTAGCTTTAGTACCGGCATCGCCTAGGTCAGCATCATCGACTTCAATATCGTCATCGCCTAGGTCAGCATCGTCGACTTCAATATCGTCATCGCCTAGGTCAGCATCGTCGACTTCAATATCGTCATCGCCTAGGTCAGCATCGTCGACTTCAATATCGTCATCGCCTAGGTCAGCATCGCCGACTTCAATATCGGCATCGCCTAGGTCAGCATCGCCGACTTCAATATCGGCATCGCCTTGGCCAGTGCTGACTACGTCGTTAGTATTTTCTTGATTACTTAGGCCATCGCTTACTTCGTCGTTAGTATTTCCCTGATTACTTAGGCCATCGCTTACTTCGTCAGCACCAGTACCGCTGGTATTTGTGTTATTACCGAAGAAATTGAAGTTTGGGAGAGAGAAATCAAAGTAATATGCAGCAAAGCCCACTGTAGCCAAAGCTAAGGCACCAGCGCCATAAGCCAAATACCTGTTTGTGTTAGAGGGTGCTCCCGGTACTGTCGGCTCATTTACCAAAAAGTCATCGAACTCATCTAACTCGTCTTTTTGAACTACAGTCTGATCTTGATTGATAGTAGTCTCTTCAGATGAATCATCTTGAGTAACTGCAACCTCTTCTTCATTTACGATCTCTTGCTCTGCAACTGCTTCTTCTTTTACAGGAGATTGAGAAGGTGCAATTGACTCTTCTGAAACTGTTTCTACATCAGAGTGAACGTCATCGAATATTTTCTCAAAGGAAGCATCGATTTCGTCCTCTACTTTTTCTTCAATCGTTTCGGACGGAGCTTCTGTTTTTTGCTCGATAAGCTCTTGTACGTCCAGTTCGACAACATCGTGGTCCAAAAGCGCGCTGTAAGCACAGTTTAAAAGAGAGACCCCTGCATTCAAAATCGTCTCCAAGGCTCTTGATAGTTTTTCAAGGACAAAGAAGACCGCGGGAGCAATTCTTGTGACGTTCAATGCTGTCGCGATTGCTGATGGAGCGTTTTGCTCGAAGCCGCTTTTCAAATGAAGGCGCTCAAAATTTTTGCTGAAAGTAAAGAGTTTAAAGCGATCGGTTTGTGTAGGAAGCGCAGGAAGGGTTTCTTGCGCAATGTTTAAAGAAATTGTTGGGGTGTTCATCCTGCAAACTCCTATTTATTGATTTTGCAGGAGGGAGTTTAAAAGAAGGGCTGAATAAAAGAAAATGAAAAAAGGTCTCAAAGACCCAAAGAGGCTCTTCCGGCCAGGTAACCGGTTGTCCAAGCATTTTGAAAATTGAATCCTCCGGTGAGGCCGTCGACATCGAGGATTTCTCCTGCAAAGAAAAGATGCGGGCAGACTTTGCTCTCCATGCTCCGGAAATCCACTTCGCGTCTCTCCACCCCTCCACAAGTCACAAACTCTTCCTTATTTGTTGTCTTTCCTTCCACTCGATAACTATCGGAGTGAAGTTTAGAAGCTAGATGGCGCAGATCCTTCAAAGAAAGATCCCCCAGCCGTCTCGGGTTGGAAAATAACGTCTTCCAAAGCTGCTTGGGAAGACGAAACGGATTTTCCGCAAGAAGAGATCGCTGAGGTGTTGCACCTTTCAGATCTACGAGCCGACCATACATCTCTTCAACAGAAATTCCGGGAAGCCAATCTACAAATAGATCTGCCTTATACTCCCTCTCAAAGAGATCTCTAGCAGCCCAAGCCGATAGCTTCAATGCGGCAGGGCCGCTGAAGCCAAAATGGGTGATGAGGAGCGGCCCCGTCTGCGAGTGCCGCGTCCCCGCTAAAGACAGCCTAGCCTCGGCGACCGAGACGCCGCTCAACTCTTGCAGCGCAAACAGAGGTACATTGAACGTAAAGAGCGAAGGAACCGGAGGCACAATTGTATGTCCCAATCCCTCAGCCCAAAGATATCCGTCCTTCCCGCTTCCCGTTGCTAAAATCAGCCTCTTGCACTCCAAAACCTTACCGTCCTGAAACCCAATAGAGAATCCCTTCATGATCCTCTTCACCCGCTGCAGCGTCCGGATCTCCACACCAACTCTCTTGGCCTCGCCGACCAACGCCTCGATGATAGTCTCCGAACAATCACTTACAGGAAACATCCGGCCATCCGCCTCGACTTTCAGCTTCACGCCTCTCGCTTCAAACCAATCCACCGTCTGCCTTGGAGAAAAGCGATGGAATGCCCCGAGCAGCTCCTTCGATCCCCTCGGATAAAACTCCACCAGCTTGCGCGGCTCAAAACAGGCATGGGTCACATTGCACCTACCTCCGCCCGACACGCGCACCTTGGCCAAGAGCACGGCCGACTTCTCCAACAGCACTACCGAAGCCTCCGGATGCGCCGTCTTGGCTTGGATTGCAGCAAACATTCCTGCTGCACCGCCGCCTATCACTACGAGATCGATCATACTTGCTATTCTTCCTCTCAAGGGGCTTCGCCCCTTAAAATCCCCACTAAAGGACTTCGCCCTTTAGAATCCCATTTATTTTTCTTTTTATGGGGCCCCGGCCCCATGAAAAGAGTTATAAAAAAAACACTGGGTTTCCAAAGGGCAAGCCCTTTGGCGGGATTTTAAGGGCGGAGCCCTTAACAGCTTATACCAAGCCTTAGCTTAAGGCAAGGCGTTTGGCGGCGGCGTTGTCGAGGATCCAGAGGGCTTTATGTTTGGGGGTGCCGATGCGGCTGGCGGGGTAGGAGGTGGTATGGAGGACTTTGGGGACGATGGCTTCTTTGGAGGCGCCGAGGGCGTAGATGGCGATTTTTTGGCTTTGTTGGATGCAGGGGTAGGTGAGGGTCATGCGCCAGGTGTTTTTTTGAGGGACGAAGTTGGCTGCGACGAGGTGGTCTTCGATGGCGAGGGCGGCGGTGTCGGGGAAGAGGGAGGCTGTATGGCCGTCTTCGCCGACGCCGAGCATGACGAGGTCGAAGAGGCGGGCGCCGAGGTGTTTTTTGATGAGCGCTTCGTAGTCGGCGGCGTGTTGTTCGAGGGGCGTTTTTTCCGCCTGCATGCGGAAGATTTGGTTGGCGGGGATGGGGAGGCTGGCGAAGCCGCTTTGCATGGCGGCGTGGTAGTTGCTGTCTGGGTGGGTTGGGGGGACGGCGCGCTCGTCGCCCCAGAAGAGGAAGACTTTGGTCCAGTCGATGGCTTGGGGCATCTCGGCGAGGAGGCGATAGATGGCGTTGGGCGTGGAGCCGCCGGAGAGGGCGACGGCAAAGCTGCCGTGCTGCGCGATTGCACGGGCGGCTTGGGCGATCCAGTGTTGCGCGGCAAAGCGGAGGGTCTCGTCCGCTGTTTCGCCGATGGCGAGGTCGCGGCGGTTGTCGAAGGGGCGCTCTAACATAGCTTTTTTTTGTCCAAGATGAGAAGTTGCTGCAGGGCTTCTAGGAAGAAGGCGCTGGTTCCTTGCTGGAAGATCTCGCGCACGAGCGATTGCCCTGAGGCGGTCTTGCCGAGCATGTAGCGGACGGGCAGGTCGCAGCGATCTTTCGATACGATTTGAATGGCTGCCTGGTGTTTGGCTTGCGGCATGCGGGCGAGCGAGTAGCAGGTCTCGGATTTCGTCTTGATCTCGACGGCGATGACGGTGCCGGAGCCGAGCGTCTCCCAGACGGTGGGCTCGATGATCGCTTCGATGCCGCCCTCGAACGAGAAGTGGAAGACCCCCTTTTTTTCTTTGGCATTTTTAAGCTTCCACGAGAGCCTGCTGGCGAAGAGCGCAACGAGGTACATCGACTGGATCTTGAGATGGCAAAAGAATTCGGTGGGCTTTGCGTTGAAGATGATGCGGATCTCTTCGATCCCATGGAGGTCTTCGAGGCGGTCTTTCGCGCCGAAGAGCGAGGCGAGGAGGTCGCGCCACCCTTCGAGCCTTGCCCAGTTGAGGTCGGCGACATGCATCTTCTGCTCTTCCTTGAGACGGATGGCGGCCTGGGCGAAGTCGTAGAGGCAGTCTGACGACTCCGAGTCGAAGATGACGCGGTCTGCCAGGCTGCAGAGCTTTTCGAAGAGGGGGTGCTTTTTTGCCGGGTCGTCGGCCCAGAGGAGGTAGATGGGCAGGTCGGGGACGATATGGGGCAAGACGAGGGAAAAGGCCCTTTCCCACTCCGACCCTGCGATGCCGATGTCGATGTTGTCGCAGGCGATGAGGTTTTGCCCTTCGGGAGCGATCACGGAGATGGCCGTCTTCAGATAGGATTTCGCCCTGTCCGGGTCGTGCGAGATGAAGAGGACGCGGCAGGGGAAGCGGTCGATGATCTTCTGGACGATCGTCCGGAAGTAGTCCGTCCTCGTCGAGAGTTCATTGAAGACGATTAGGTTGAAGAGGCTCGCCCGCATCTTGTTGGCTTTGGCCAGCTCATCCCAGATGCGGAGCAGCTCGCTCTCAATCTTTGACGGGTCTACGATTTGCTGCGTGATCATAGCTTGCGCCAGCTGCGGTTGTCTTTTGCGATCATCTCGTCAGCCTCTTTCGGCCCCCAGCTGCCGCATGGGTAGTTGGGGAAGGGAGGTGCGCTCTTGGCCCAGTATTCGAGAAGAGGCGTGAAGATCTTCCACGACGCGGCGACCTCGTCGGCCCTGGCAAAGAGGGTGCTGTCGCCTAAGATGCAGTCCCAGATGAGCCGCTCGTAGGCTTCGGGCGGCGACTCGCCGAAGTAGGCGCCATAGCGGAAGTCCATCTTTACCGGCTGCAGGGGGCTGCTTGGCCCGGGCACCTTGCAGTTGATCTTCATCGA
Source organism: bacterium (assembly GCA_021809325.1). GTDB lineage: Bacteria > Chlamydiota > Chlamydiia > Chlamydiales > SM23-39 > JAKBAE01. Next base: position 1,407 of record JAKBAE010000067.1, on the reverse strand, counting down.
GATCCCTTCGTTTGGCTGGATGCGAAGGGCGAGTACGTTGGGTTCGTTTTGCTTCATATGCTGCTGGAAGAGGACCCCGGGAGCGTCTTTGAAAGTGATCGCGATCTCCGTCGTCCTCTTGGGCAGCCTCTTTCCTCCGCGAAGATAGAAGGGGACCGTGCCGGCCCAGCGCCAGTTGTCGATGTAGAAGCGAAGCGCTAAAAATGTCTCAACCCTCGACTCGGGATTTACATTTCCCTCCTGACGATAGCCGATAGCATTCTCTCCATTGACGAAGCCGGGGCCGTATTGCCCGCGGACGACGTGGTTTTCAAAATCGTCCGGCGTGAGAAGGCGGATCGACTGGAGCACTTTTACCTTCTCGTCGCGGATGGCTGCTGCGCTCAGCGATACGGGCGGCTCCATTGCGACGAGCGTGAGAAGCTGCATCATGTGGTTTTGGACGATATCGCGAAGAAGGCCCTCCTCTTCAAAAAAGGCGCCCCTCGTGCCGATCCCGATGTCTTCGGCTACGGTGATCTGTACATGATCGATATGCTTGTAGTTCCAGAGCGATTCGAAGATCGAGTTGGCAAAGCGGAAGACCAAAATGTTTTGTACGGTCTCTTTTCCCAGATAGTGGTCGATTCGATAGGTTTGCGACTCGGCGAGGTTTTTTTGGATCTCGTTTTGCAGGGCCGTAGCAGAGGGGAGGTCGTGGCCGAATGGCTTTTCGATGATGACGCGCGACCAAGGCTCGCCGTTTCCGGTGTCATAGATCAGGCCGAACTTCTTGAGCTTTTCAATGATCAATGGAAAGAACTTCGGCTGGACAGAGAGATAAAAAACCCTGTTGCCCCTCGTAGAAAAGCGGGTATCGAGCTGTTGGAGCAGCTTGGCCAAAGCCTGATATCCTTCATCGGAGTCAAACTCAGACCGGTGGTAAAAAACCTGCTCTTGAAAGCTGTTCCAAAACGTCTCATCGAGCGGCTTCGTGCGCGAGTGTTCGGAGACGTCCTCTTTTAGCTCTTTGCGGAAATCTTCGTTGCTCTTATCTCTGCGGGCAAAGCCTACGCAGGCAAAGTTCGCCGGAAGCATCCCGTCTTTGCCGAGGTTGTAAATCGCAGGAGCGAGCTTGCGCCCCGTGAGATCGCCCGTGGCTCCAAAGATGACAAGAATGCAAGGGTCAATGTTGCGGGCTGAGCGCCCCGGTTCGTCAAGAGGGTTCATAATTCCGTATATTGAAAGATTGTAAGAATACTATGCAAGGGGCAAGGACTCCGCCCTTCCCGATCCCGCCAAAGGGCCCAAAAGACTTCGTCTTTTGGACTTTGGAAACCCGGTATTTTTCCATGCAGATAGACGCCTGCAGGCGTCTATCTGCAAAAAACAATGGGTTTCCAAAGGGCTTGCCCTGTGGCGGGATCT
>JAKBAE010000066.1 GCA_021809325.1 bacterium | reverse complement strand
GATCTAGATCATGTCGGCGCTTCGCCGATCGTCTTTATCCTGTTTTTTTTGTCCAGTACAGAGACAGAGGACACAGAGAATTCCTTTTTCTCTGTGTCCTCTGTGCTTTCTAGTGAGTGTAGCGAACGTGTGGTTGAAAAATTCATTGAAGTTCTTGATATTCAAAGTTTGTTGAAATGAGGTCTATAAGGGAAAAGCTCTTTTGCAAATTCTAGCCCCATTTCGAGGTTGGAGGCGGTCACTCGATTTAAGGTTGCCTCGAGGTCTTTTTCCAGCTCTTGATGGATCGGATGGTCTTTATCATCGGGCGAAAGCGTTTTTAAAGTTGTCAGCCAACGGTTCAAGGTTACTCGATCTTGCTCTATTTCATTGATTTGGCCATACACGCGCAGACATGATTCAACGACTTTTTCTCCAAGAAGATAAAGCCAGAGGTTTCCATAGGTGTTCCATATATAGCGCATTTGGCGAGAGCGCAAGTAGCACTTTAGAGCAAATAGAGGCGGTTTCGAGAGAAAGGAGGCTGCTTCTTTGATCTGCTCCCATCGGCCCATCTCTTGGAATTTTTCGATTTTTGGCAATCCGTAGCGCTCTTCCAGGTAGAGTTTTAGGTCTTCGTTCTCTCTAAAAGCAGCTTCGGCTTTTGCGGCCTGGATGATTTGCTCCGCTTTTTCTTTTGCCTCCCGATTGCTGATGGAGGGAACGCTTTGGGCTGCTGTGCAGACAGTGGCATCAATCCATTCAAAGGCAACTGTTGTGGCGATTGAGGATAGAAGGACGACGCTATAAGTTTCTTCTGAAATCGCACTCGTTAGATAGGCTGCGGTGTTTGCCATCTGAACAGCTTGGAGGCCCTGCCCAATCATGCAGCGGTTATCGGCAAAGCAACTTTTTGCTGAATTTAATGTTTGAACATTCATGGTAAAAAGTTTAGTGCAACGGCATTGTTTTTTGCTAGCGAAGAAGGCGCAGGCTGTTGAGGCCGACAAGGACGGTGCCGCCTTCGTGCAAAACGACGGCTGCCCAGAGAGGAATAAGGCCAAGAAGCGCCGGCGTGGTTGCAAAGAGGATCACAATAAAGGCGAGGGTTAAATTTTGTTTAATGATCTTTTGGGTGAGGTGGGATTTGGAAAAAAGATAGCTGAGAAGATGAAGGTCGTCATTGAGGAGGATCACGTCGGATGCGTCTACTGCGGTTGCCGATCCGATGCGCCCCATCGAGATGCCGACGGTAGCCCTTGCCAAAGCCGGTGCGTCGTTGATTCCGTCGCCAATCATAGCAAGCCCGCCCGACTCTAAGAGACGGGAGACTTGGGCTAGCTTGTCTTCCGGACGCAGGTTAGCGAAGATTTCAGTGATGTTGAGCTCTTTTCCTACGAAATGGGCGTTTTTGTGATTGTCCCCTGTCAGCATGACCGGGACCAGCTTATTTCTGTCTCGGAGCTTTTCCATCAGATGAGGGATCTCTTCTCGCACTTTATCCGTGAAGCGGAAGAGATAGAACGTGGAGCCGATGCGAAGGGCCGAAAGAAGCTGGCCGCTGCTCTCCGGATGGGCCGCAGCCTCGCGAATTGCCTCTGCAATCTCGGGGGGCGCCTCTTTTAGGATATGCTCCAGAAGGCCGATCGCGACGTGCGTGCCGTCTTTGAGCGCTCCTTCCAGGCCATAGCCGGGAATAGCTTTAAAGTTCAGGATCTCCGTAAGCGGCGCTCCTCTCTTTTCTGCGAGAGCGACGATTGCGGATGCGATCGGATGGACAACCTGTCTCTCTAGAGAAGCTGCGATGCCGAGAGCCTCTTCTGCAGAGATGGAAGAAGGCCCGACCGGCTCGAGCGAAGTGCAGAGAAGATCTCCCGTGGTCAGTGTGCCCGTTTTATCAAAGGCAACGGTTTTGCAAGAAGCAAGAGCGTCAAGCGTGACGCCTCCTTTTAGTAAAATCCCTTTTCTTGCACAGGCACTGATTGCACTGAGGTAGACCGTTGGAATGGCGATGATGAGTGCGCAAGGAGACGCTGCGATGAGAAAGGCAAGGGCGCGGTAGATCGACCCCTCAGGGCCGCTATAGCTTACTGAAAAGATGAGGGGGATAACAGCCCCAAAGAAAAAGGTCAAAAGGATCACGCTTGTCGCATAGATCTTTCCAAAGCGGTCGATCCAGCGCTGCAGGCGCGGTTTTGCCTCTTGCGCTTGCAAAATCAAATCGATAATCCGCGTCAGGGTAGAGTCGCTTGAGGTCCGCGTCACCTCGATGACGAGGGCTGCGTCGAGATTGCGCGCTCCCGCCGGCAGCTCGTCGCCCGCCTTTTTAGGGTCGGGGATGCTCTCTCCCGTCAGATGGACTAAGTTGACTGACGAGATGCCCTCTTTGACGATCCCGTCGAGAGGGGCGATTTCGCCCGATTTAATGAGAAGGCGCTCTCCCAAAGCGATTTCGCGTACCGATTTTTCGTAGATGCTGCCGTCTGGTGCTACGACATTGGCAAATTTCGGCGCGAGATGGTTGAGGTTGTGGATGGCGCTGAGCGCTTTATTGGAGACGGTCTCTTCAAGGGCGCCGCTGATTTCAAAAAGCACGAGAAGAAGGGCCCCCTCCATGGCGCTGCCAATAAAGAGAGCGACAAAGGCGGCAACCGTCATTAGGATATCGATATTGATCTGCAGCCCTTTTAAGTCGTCGAGCGCATCGATTAGGGCCGGGGTGCCGGAAAAAAAGAAGACAAAGGCGAGCAGAAGATTCGAAAGAGGCGCGTATGTGAAAGAAATTGCAAAAGCCAAAGCAAGGCAAAGAGATGAAAAACCGGCGCTTTTCAAGGGGAGGTGTTTTGCCCAGCTTTTCGATCTTCTTGTGAGAAACGGGCTGATGCTCTCTTCTTTTCCCGAGGAGAAAAATTCATCGAATAGATAAGGGGTCGTCATCGCATACGCAGAAGTTGGGAGAGATATTCGGAGACGCCGATGGCTAAAATTGCGCAAGCGAGATTCCAGATCACGGCAGGAGTGATCCGGTTTTTTTGTCTCTTTGCGGCAAAACCTGCCGTAAGGGCAATGACGAGGCCTGCCGCCGCCAGCGTGCCGGGGGAGGGGAGGAGGAAGAGGGCAAAGGCCATGGCTGCAGCGCTTGCGATGACGCCAGAGAGCGCTCCGGCTGCTTGTTTGAGCGGGTGTTCTTCCGATTCGATCCGAAATCCGAGCTCTTCTTGCAGCATCTCTTGCAAGAGGCGGTTGTCGTCGGCCATCAGGATCTCTACCGCTTCATCGAGGAGGCGTCCTGAAAAGCCTTTTGCCTGATAGATCGCTCTCAACTCCTCTTTTTCCTGGGGGCGGTGGTGCTCGATCTCCCAGCGCTCTTCTTCGATGACCCGGTGCATCCTCTCGAGCCTCGAATAGCCGAGCAGCGCGCTCCTTCCTGTCTTCCAGACGAGCCAGCCGCCGGAGAAAAAGACGAGGATCCAGTGGATGGAGTCGGGCGGGACTTGAAATGCGTTGAGAAGGGACCAGAATAGGACGAGGATCAAGCTTGTCTCTTTAGCCGCATCGGCAAAAGCGCTGATATGGCCCGGCATCTCGGAGCCATGGATTTCGTCGCTCGCTATCTGTCCTTTCATCCTTGCGGCCAGCACATGCTCAAGCGGCTTTTTGCCTTGGAAATGGGCAGGGTCTTTAGCTTTTTGGTGCATAATGGATTACCTCTTTAAGAAGGGTCAAGAGTCCGATCAGGTCTTCAGAAGAGATCGTTTCGCGGATCGAGTGCATGGCTAAAGACGCGATTCCGATATCGACGGTAGGGATGCCGCATACGGCTGAGACGATTGCTCCGACTGTGGAGCCGGACGGTATGTCGGATTTTGAGGCAAAAGTCTGCAAGGGGAGCTTTCGGTCTTTGCAAATTTGGATCAAGGGTGCTGCGCTTGTAGCCGAGGTGGCGTAGCGCTGCTGCGCGTTTGTCTTCAAGACGACGCCTTTCCCAAGACAAGGGGCGTTTTTAGGGTCGAACCGATCCGAAAAGTTCGGATGGTAGCCATGCGCAGCGTCGGCCGAAATGCACCAGGTACGGTTTTTAAAGCAAAAGAGCTCGTCTCCGGAAATCCCCTCGTGAAGCGCGATCCGATCGAGGAGCTGGTTCAAAAACGAAGACGCGGCGCCAAGAAAACTTTCCGATCCTACCTCTTCGTGATCGAAAAAGACGCAGATCTGGAGCGCATCGTCCAGCGGCTTTGAATTTGTAAGGGCAAAAAGCATAGCAAAGGCGGAAGTGAGGTTGTCGAGCCGATAGCTTGCGATCATCTCCTTTTCTGGACCGAGGAACGCCGCTTTTTCCAGGGGGACGAGAAAAAGATCATGAGCGAGGAGCTCCTCAAACGAAATATGCCGGCGCAGCATCTCTTCTAACATGAGAGGGTTTTTTGCAAGCGATGCGATTGGGCGCAAATGGTCTTGCTTGTTGATCTGCAGTCCCTTTTCGCCGATGGAGCGGTCTAAGTGGGGGGCAAGGGAGGGGATGATGAGAGGGTGCTCTTTTAGATAAACAAGCAGGCTCTCGAGGGGCTTTTCCTTTGTTTTCACAAGGGCGCGTCCGGCCAAGGCCAGGTCCCGGTCCAGCCAAGTATGCAGGAGGGGCGATCCGTAGATTTCGGTAAAGAACTGCGAGACTTCTCCACCCACATCCGCGATCGGTTTTAGTTTTAAGGCCGGGCTGTCGAGATGGGATGCTAAAAGGAGAGCACGCTTCGCTTTTTTCTTCGGCAGCCGGAAAGCCGCTACGGCAGAGCCGTCGCGGACAACGAAATAGCCTGTGCCTTTTTCCAGCTGCCAGCTCTCAGTTTCAGAGAGCGGGGCAAATCCGCATTCTGTGAGTTGCCTGCCTATCTCCTTTGCGGCATGCCAAGAAGTAGGCGAGGCGTCTAAAAAATGAAAAAATTTGTTTAGGGTTTCGTTCATTTCAGATGGGTGATTTCCTCTTCTAAATACCTTTGCAGCACTTTTGGCACAAGGACTGTCCCGTCGGCTTGCTGATTATTTTCAAGCAAGGCGACCATTAGGCGGGACGTTGCGAGGCCGGATCCGTTCAAGGTATGGACGAAACGGGGTTTGTCATTTTTCTTGCGGCAGCGGATCTTTGATCGTCGCGCCTGGTAATCGGTGCAGTTTGAGACCGAAGAGACTTCGTAATAGCGATTTTGGCCGGGCAGCCACACTTCGATATCGATCGTTTTGGCAGCGGCAAAAGACATGTCTCCTGTCGTGAGGAGCATATTGCGATAGTGGAGGCCAAGTCCTTGGAGCACCTCTTCAGCGCTTTGCACCATTTCTTCAAATATACGCGCGCTCTCTTCGGGCGTTGTGAAGCAAAACATCTCCACTTTGTTGAACTGGTGGGTCCGGATCAGGCCCCGCTCCTGGCTTCCGGCGGCCCCCGCCTCGCGGCGAAAACAGGGCGTGTAGGCCGTGTATTTGATCGGCAGAGCCTCTTCATCGAAAATTTCGTCGAGGTGCATTCCGTTGAGGGCTGCTTCCGAGGTTGGAATCAAATAGAGATGATAGTCTTCGTCGCGGATTTTGAAGAGCTGGCTTTCGAATTTCGGCAGATGGGCCGAGCCGAACATCGTCTCGGGGCGTGCAAGCAAGGGCGGCATGATCTGCGTAAAGCCGTTTTTGCGGTGCGTGTCGAGCATGTAGTTGAGAAGCGCCCATTCGAGCCTTGCGCCAAGCCCCGTGTAGAGGGGCCAGCCGGAGCCGGAGATCTTCGCCGCCCGGGGAAAGTCGAAGAGCTTCAACTTTTCATTGAGCTCGACGTGGTTGAGGAACGGAAAGTCAAACTCCGGCTTTTCCCCCCACGACTTGACGCAGACGTTGTCTTTCGGGCTAGGAGATACCGGGATCTCCTCCATCGGCAGGTTGGGCAGGCAGGCAAGGGTTTCTTCGAGCTGGGCTTCCAGCGAAGTAATCTGCTGGTCTAGTTTGGAGATCTCGTCTCCGATCGAGCCCATTTCAACGAGCAAAGAAGAGGCGTCCCCCCCCTTTTGCTTCAGCGCGCCGATCTCCTTGGAGGAGGCGTTTCTCTTAGCCTTCAATTCCTCTGCCGCAGTTTTCAGGGTGCGGATTTCCTCATCCATCTCTAAAATCCTGGCAACCGAGGCCTCCGGATCTTTGGTCTTCAGCCGTCTCTCAATTTCTGCCGGGTCTTTGCGCAATTCCTTAATGTCGATCATAAAGCACCACCTTAATCGAGAAAAATATAGGTGGACGGCCGAGAAAAGTCAACGAGGCTGTTGCAACGCAAGCAAGACTCTGTTACACTCTATGGCTATGGCTGAAAAATATCCGATAGCAAAAAATCCTCTGCTTCTCCGCTTCCACCGTCTTATGGACGCTTTTGCGAAATCAGACGACGAGCGGGACTTCTACCTCGACCGGGTCGAGGGCTTTCTCGTCTACGTCGATCTCGATAAGAGTACCGAAGACCTCGAAGCTCTTGACAGGGAAATTTTTGAAAACGGGGGGCGCTACTGCCTCGTTCCCAAGATGACCTTTTATGAAATAAAAAAATTCATGGAGGGCTTTGTTCACGAAAAAGTTTACGATATCGATACCAAAGAAAAGCTCTTGGATCTGATCTCCGCCAAAGAGGCGCGCGAAAATTTTCTCGAATTTATTTACGACCACCTCACCGAATTGGAGAAATGGCAGCTTTACTATCAGGAGCGCTCCCGTATCCGCATCATTGAGTGGCTTCGCGCTCTTGAGATCCAATTCGTCTTTGAAGAAGATCTCGAGCTTAGTAAAAATCTTGTGGAAAAGGTTAAGCGGACGCAGTTCGAGGCGAAAGCATCGAAAGACGTCATGCAGGCGCGCGATCATTTGATCCAAAAGTCAAAGACCTACTACTCGAACGAAGCGCTCAATCCGCGCCCCAAGCGAGGCCGGCCGCCGAAACAAGTTGCGAAAGTCGAGATCGAGCCGCAGGTCACAATCGACATCTATATCCACGTTCCCCAAGCGTGCAGGCATTTCCTCTATATCCCGGACATTGCCAGCGCCGCTTCGGTTACTTTCTCCTCCAAATTCGAGTCGGAAGAGCAGCTTCTTGCTTCGCTTCGCGGCAGTCCTAGAATGCGTGTTGATGAGAAGCTCGAAGCTCTATCCCAGCGCCTTGAGTCTCTCCGCCATCTCTCAACCCGTCTCTCAGGCGCAGAAAAACAGCTCGGGGCCGAAGGCGGCCGCAAGCCGTTCCAGCCCTTCATTAAGCCCAAATTCAAGGAAACGACATCTGTCGAGGTCCTTGAAGAGAAGACCGCCCATAAAGGGGTCGAGACTGCCGTTGGCGGAGTTCTCCCTAAAAAGCGGGGCCGTCCGCGCAAGGAAGAAGAGCAGGAGTTTGTCGGCCAGCATCGCCGCCGCTTTGGGATCAAGAAGGTTGCCCAGATCAAGTCGAAGAAGAAAAAGACTTAGTGGAATTTCGCTTTTGTCCTCAGCTTGTTTTTGAGTCGGCAGAGGAAAGAGAAAAAATCCGGGAAAGGTCCAAAGGCGCAACGGAGAAACAGCTGGAGAGGGGAAGCCGATTTTCTCGCGAAATCGAAAGCTCGATTTTTCCAAGCGTCTCGATTCAGACGGTCAGCGAACAATGTGGATTAGGCCTTTTTGCCGAAGAGATAATCGAGGAAGGGGCATTTTCCGGAGAATATACAGGTCTTGTCCGTTTTGATCGCGGGTACTACGCTGAGCTTCATAACGATTACTGTTTTCGCTATCCCATAGCCGGGTGCCTCATCGATGCGAGGGAGCAAGGTAACTTAGCTCGTTTTATCAACCACAGCGAAAGACCGAACCTACAGGCATTATTTGTTCACTACGATGGCTTATATCATGTCATTTTTCTCGCCCTTCGCAAGATTTGTACGGGAGAGGAGCTTACTTTCGACTATGGGCCAAAATACTGGAACCGGACTCCGGCCATTGACGATAGCAGATCTTGCCCATAAGGATATTGAGGAGCTTGGCTGTACTTTCTTTCCAAGTCAAATAAGGGAGATTGTCCGATTTTGGATGTCGCCCTTGCCTGTAAAGATGGAGCCAATCCGTGATTGCTCCGGCTAACGTCTCGGGGCTCTTGTCATTTTTAAAGAAATAGGCATGTTTACCGGCTACCTCATGAAAAATAGGGATGTCGCGAGCAATTATTGGCAATTTATATTTTGCTGCTTCAATCAACGGAAGTCCAAATCCCTCGCCAAGACTCGCTGCAATCAAACAAGTGCTTGCTGAATATGTTTTTATGAGATCTTCATCGTTGAGATTGTTCAGCCAAAATAATCGGTTTGAAAGTTGAGGGTGGCGCATAAATTGATGCATAAACTCAGAAAACTTCCAGCCAAGTTTTCCGACGATTACGAGATTGATATCAACCCCTTCTTCCCAGAGTTGAGTAAAAGCTTGAAGAGTCTCATCGTGTCCCTTTCTTGGTTCAATCGTTCCGACCATAAGAAAAGTAGGTCGTAAATTGAATCGATCTATTAAAGAAAATACTTCAAGGTTAAAATTTGATTCGCAATTCCAGTTTTCAATACACACTCCATTGTGAGACCAATTAATCAAAAAAGGTTGGTTCCTTTTGGGGTTATAAGTTTGCAGCCAATCATAATATTCATCTGCTATGCAACGCGAAACACATACTACACCATCGAATTCAGTTGTAATTTTTAGCCAACGCGCAAATGCCTGAGGGATGGGAGGAAGGAATGCATTTTGCATTGTAATAGGGAGAAGGTCATGAACTAAAAACTGAATACAGACCCCTTTCTTGTGCCATTCTTTAAGAAGCGGATATTGAGGAAGATCCGGAATGAGATCTAACCCGAAGAAGATGTCTCCCTCCTTGATAGTTACTGCTTGTTCAGATGTTCTTTGTCTTTTGGATCCAAAATGCATAAAATTGCTAGCATACCGATAGCCCGGTGCATCTGTAGATGCATAAATTGGTTCAACAACCCAGCCATCTGGAGGATTCCGTAATAACTCTTGTAATACCCCCCAAACGACTCGCTGAATACCTGTTTTCATATCTTTTTGGACGAGCTTAGAAATGTCGAGCAGCAATTGTTTCATGAAAGCCTCATGAACCGACCCATTGACGATAGCACGTCCTGCCCATAAGGATATCGAGAAGTTTGGCTGCGCTTTCTTTCCAAGTCAAATAGGGGAGGTTTTCCGATTTTGGATGGCGCCCTTGCCTGTAAAGATGGAGCCAATCCGTGATTGCTCCGGCTAACGTCTCGGGGCTCTTGTCATTTTTAAAATAATAAGCATGTTCACTGAGGATTTCATGAAAGATTGGGATGTCTCGTGCAATAATTGGCAATTTATATTTTGCAGATTCAATCAAGGGCAGGCCAAATCCTTCGGCGATACTTGCGGCAATTAAGCAAGTACTTGTTGAATAAATTTTGATAAGATCTTCATCGTTGAGATTGTTAAACCAAAATAATCGGTTTGAAATTTGAGGATGCCTGATAAACTGAAAAAAGAATTCAGAAATCTTCCAGCCGTATTTTCCAACAATCACGAGGTTGATATCAACCTCCTCTTGCCATAGGTGAGTAAAAGCTTGAAGGGTTTGGGCATGTCCTTTTCTTGGCTCAACTGTTCCAACCATAACAAAGGTAGGCCGTAAACGAAGCTGATCGATCAAAGAGCAAACCTCAGGGCTACGGCAAGGCTCGTAATTCCAATTTTCAACGGATGCTCCATGATGAGACCAATTAATCAAGAATGGATGGGTTCTCTTGGGGTTGTAAGTATGCAGCCAATTATGGTATTCATCTGCTACGCAACGAGAAATGCATATAACGCCATCAAATTCAGCTGTTATTTTAATCCAGCGTTTAAAGATTTCAGGGTTTTTAGTGAAACAATCCGCCATCGTAAGAGGAAGAAGGTCATGAACCATAAATTGGATCTTGACCCCCCTCTTGTGCCATTCTTTAAGAAGAGGGTATTGAGGGAACTGAATATTATGATCTAATCCAAAGTAGATATCGCCATCTTTTATAGTTACAATTTCATCCGATTTGCTTTGATTTTTGGATCCGAAATTCATGAAGTTGCGGGCATACCGAAAGCCCGATGTTTTCGAAGATGCATAAATCGGCTCAATTACCCAGCCTTTCGGAGGATTGGGTAAAAACTCTCTCAGAATTCCCCAAGTGACTCGATGAATACCAGTTCTATTGTCCTGCTGAACAAGCTTGGATATATCTAGCAGTAATTGCTTCATACCCCTCCTGAAAAATCGATTTTTTGAGCTTATACCACCTCGTAGAAGCGTTCGCTAGTGAAATCGCAATACACTGACCTTCAATTTCTTATAGAAATTGGTCAAAAAAAGTCTTCAGGCTTTGTCAATACTCCGAAAACTGTTATACTTCCAGTCCGGGATTAGCAAGAGGTAAATTATTTATTATGAGCGTATGTGCAGTTCAAGAGAGAGAGAGCCACTTAAAAGTTGACCGCCGCCATGCGCTGCGCACACTGGAAGTGCTGCATCATACGCGGATGATGGATGAAAAGATGGGCAAGCTTGTGCGCCAGAACAAGGGCGGCACGTTCCATCTTTCCGTCATGGGCCACGAGATGATCGGAGCTCTAAGCGCACTGGCCTTGCAGCCGGGTGCTGACTGGGGCTACCCCTATTATCGGGACCGGGCGTTTGCCATTGGACTAGGCTGTTCATTAAAAGATTTACTGGCAGTTTTTTTAGCGCGCGAAGCGCCGCACCATTCGGGCGGGCGGATGATGCCGGAGCACTTTTCGGAAAAAGAGCTTCGTATTCCGTGCCAGTCCAGCTGCGTAGGATCGCAGTTTTTGCAAGCGGTTGGCTGTGCTAAGGGAGTCCGGCTCCGGGGTGCGAAAGAGGTCGTTTATGTCTCCGGCGGGGATGGTTCGACATCGCAAGGAGACTTCCATGAGGCGTTGAACTTTTCTTGCCTTCATCAATTGCCGATCGTGTTTGTGATTCAGGATAACGGCTGGGCGATTTCGGTACCGGTCGAGCAGCAGACGGCGGGGGGGACGATCGCGAAAATGGCCAGAGGCTACGACGGGCTCTCTGTTTTTGAGATCGACGGATGCGACTATGAGGAGACAAAAGCCGCTTTGGGCCAGGCTGCGCAAAAGGCGAGATCCGGCTTGGGCCCGAGCCTTGTGGTGGCGCATGTGCCGCGGATCGGTCCGCACAGCAGCAGCGACGATCCGAAGAAATACCGGAGAGAAGAAGAGATCGTAGAGGATAAGAAGCTCGATCCAATCGTTCGTTTTGAGCGCTATCTGGTTGAAAAGGGATTCTTGAGCGAAGAAGAGCTTGCCGAGCTGCAAAAAAAACACTTTTTGGAGATCGAGGAGGCGGCGAGAGCAGCAGATGAAGTCCCATTCCCTGCAAGAGAGTCGGCCGCGGAGAGGGTGTTTCATCCCACTGCAGAGATTGAAGAGAGGCCCATAGAGACGGGCGGCGAGGCGATCGTGATGATGGACGCGATCAACCACGCGTTTATCGAAGAGATGGAAAGAGATCCGGGCGTCGTAGTCTTTGGCCAGGATGTTGCGTACGGTAAGGGAGGCGTTTTTGGGATTACAAGGACGCTGACGGACCGGTTTGGGGTGGGACGCTGTTTCAATACGCCGCTAGCCGAGTCGACGATCGTCGGGCTTGCGATCGGACTTTCGAGCGATGGGTTCCATAAGCCTGTTGCCGAGATCCAATTTGCCGACTATTCGTGGACCGGAATGAACCAGATCTTCAATGAGCTCTCCAGCATCTATTACCGGTCGAACGGGGAGTGGAGCTGCCCGGTCGTAATCCGGATGCCGTATGGAGGCTATATTCAAGGAGGGCCGTATCACTCTCAGAGCATCGAGGCGTTTTTATGCCACTGTCCCGGATTGAAGGTCGTTGTCCCGAGCCATGCTGCCGATGCAAAACGCCTTTTGAAAGCAGCAATCCGCGACCCTAATCCGGTGATCTTTTTGGAGCATAAGGCTCTCTATCGCCAGCGGCTTTACTGTGCCCGTCCCGAAACGGGGCCTGAAGAGCTCCTCGGCATTGGCAAGGCATATGTGTCGCGAGAAGGGAAGGATGCAACAGTAGTTGCTTGGGGCATGATGGCGATGATGGCCTATGAGGTTGCAGAATTGCTTGCCAAAGAAGGAATGAGTGTAGAGGTCGTTGATCTGCGCACGCTCTCTCCGCTCGACTTTGATTCGGTGCTCGCCTCCTTGAAAAAGACGGGCAAGCTCTTGATTGTGCATGAAGCGGCGAGAAATTGCGGTTTTGGGGCCGAGCTTGCTGCAAGGGCCGCAGAAGAGGGCTTTCGCTACCTCGATGCTCCTCTTGTGCGCGTAGCGGCCAAAGATTGTCCGGTGCCGTATTGCAAGGATCTGGAAGATGAAGTGCTGCCGCAAAAAAAAGATCTCGAGAAAGCTCTTCGTCAATTGATACAATATTAGGTATGACCCAAATCCTTTTTGATGGAAATGAGTACCGGCTATCCCAGTTAGAGCAAGTTCTTGCGTTTCGCTTTCTTCCCCAAATTGCGTTTGAATCAGAAGAGGATAAGGAAAAAATCCGGCAAAGAGGTCTTGCAAAACCCGATGTGAGTGAAGAAGATCGGGAAAGGGGCCGGCGATTTTGCCGGGAAATCGAAAGTTCATTTCTGCCAAAGGTCTCTATTGGCACTGTGAGTAATAAAGTAGGCTTTGGCCTTTTTGCCGAAGACCCAATCCCTCCGAGATATAACCGAAAGTTGTGTTTAGAAGGTTGAAGAGAGCGTATCCTCAATGATTTTTCCGGCAGGAAAAAATCAAACAAAAAGGAGTACGCTCATGAAAAAATTTGCCCTTCC
>JAKBAE010000065.1 GCA_021809325.1 bacterium | reverse complement strand
GGCAAGGAGCGGATGGGAGTCTTTCAAATAGCTTTCAAATTCTTCCACATTCGAGGCCCCGCGCCATTTTCGGACCAAAGAGCGCCTCTCGCGATCCGAGCAGAGATCATCCCAATAGAGGCTGCAAGGAGAAAAATGGTAGATCAAAGCTCCGCTTCGAGCGAAAAAGTCCCATGCCTTTTTGGGCATCTCGTCGATGCAAAAAAGATGCATCTCAACTGAGACCTCTGCAGAATCTATTAGTTGGTCCGGAAACCTCCACAGGCCGTCTTTGCTGAGCATGCGAACTAAATCGCTCTGCCACTCTTTGGCCGAGTCTAGCCCGTAAAATCCCGCTTGGTTCAGCCCCCGAGAGAGCGTCCGCGCCAACTTGGCTTCCCTGCCCTTGCCTTGCCCCATCCACTCCGTAAGAGGCTTAAAAGAGGGCGGCAACTCTTTTCTTGCCAAACACTCCGCAAGGCCAAGCCTCAGCTCAAACTCATTCGGAATCCGGCTGGACAGGCGCATGAGCGCTTCTCTCCACGTCAAAATTTCAAGCCCCATCCAGCCGCCGTCTACCCGTTTAGAAAGAGAGGCCATGAGCCATTGCTGATTGAGGCGGCTGGGCAGGACAATCCATCTCTTTTGAAATGGGCTCCCCAAAAGATTTGTTGTCAGAAGATCTACCAGGCTATCAAGAGAATGGCTTAAGTGCAGCATGGGCTTATGATATCACAAAATAGGAAACAAGAAGCAGTAAACAAATTTTTTGCAGCATGAAAAATTGGGTTCGCGACAATCTCCAAAAATAAGGTACCATGACGATACGGCCGGCACGTCCGGCTTTTTGGACTGCGATTGGATGCGTTGGTTTTCGAATACAGATTTTCGCTCGTTCTATTTTTTGAACGCGACCCAATTTTTAGGGGCCTTGAATGACAATATCTTCAAGCTCCTCGTCATCTATCTTCTCATCAATGTGCAAGGCCCAGCTGCAGCACCAACCATTCTCTCTTTAGCCGGGGCGATCTTCGTCATCCCGTTTCTCCTCTTCTCTTCGGGAGCGGGAGTCCTTGCAGACCGTCATAGCAAACGAACGATCATCGTCTTTACAAAGATACTCGAAGTGGCGATCATGTCTTTCGGCCTATTCGCTGTGATCTTCGAGTCGCAGTGGGCCTCATACACAGCTCTTTTTTTCATGGCGACGCAAAGCTCTATCTTCGGGCCGTCCAAGTATGGGATCATTCCTGAGCTGGTGCAGTCGAAAAAAGTATCGAAAGCCAACGGCTCGCTTACCTCGTTTACCTATCTCGCGATTATCCTGGGCACGTTTCTCGCTTCATTTTTGACCGATATCTCCGGGAAAAATTTTATCTTTGTCTCTTGCTTTTGTGTTTTGATCGCCGTCTCGGGGCTTTTGACCAGCTTAGGAATTGTGAGGACAGAGCCGCAGCGCTCCGAAAAGAAGATCAACCCGTTTTTTCTCTACGAGATCTATCAAACGCTCAAACTGAGCTGGAAGATCCCGCACCTGCTCCCTTCAATTTTTGGCTCTGCGTTCTTCTTGTTTCTAGGAGCTTTTGCCCAACTCAACATCATCCCCTTCGCAATGCAATCGCTGCACATGAGCGAGGTAGGCGGAGGATATCTTTTTCTCTCAACGGCCGTCGGCATCGCCGTCGGGGCCGTGATTGCAGGGCAACTCTCAAAAGACAAGGTTGAGCCGGGGATCTCTTGCATCTGCCTTTTTTTCGTCTCAATCTTCTTTTTCACTCTTTTTATCTTTTCAAGCCACTTCTGGCCCGTTGTGATCTGCCTCTTTTTTTTAGGGGTTTTCGGCGGGGCGTTTTTGATCCCGTTCGATTCATTCATCCAAATCAACAGCCCTGATGAAAAGCGGGGACAGGTGATCGCTGCGTCTAATTTCTTTAGCTTCGTCGGCGTTCTCTTTGCAGCTCTCTTTCTTTACTTCACAAGCGAAAAGCTAGGTCTATCTGCAGCGTCGGGCTTTGCGGTCATGGGCTTTCTCTCCCTCATAGCAACCGTCATTCTCTGGGGACGGCTTGCCGATCTCTTTTTCCCATTCTTCTGCCGCAAAATCCTCAAGCGCTTTAGGACATATCAATGCGCAGACACCCTACCAAAATCCGAATCGGCAATCCTCTTTTCGAGCAACTCTTGGTGGGATGTGATCATGCTCTTTTCCCTAATCCCCCATCTTCGCATCTTGGTTCCCGGCAACTATTTTCATGCCTTTCCCTGGTTTAACGGCTGGATCGAATCGATCCGCATCGTTCCTCTCCACTCGGACCCCTCGCGGCAGCTGCGATCCAAAGTTCCTTTGACCCATTGTTATTTCGTGCATCAAAAGCGGGGAGAAGATTTATTCAAGGAAACGGAGAGTTATCTCAGGCAGCACTACCCGGAGATCTGGATTTTACATCGGGAAAAAGAAAGCATCCCGAAACGGCTCCTCTTCTTCCATATCAAGCAAAAGCGGATCACGTTGAGCTTTACTAAGAGCGGTTGAAAAACGCATTCTCCAAAAATTCCATGTCCAAGTCCAGGTGATGGCGTTCTTGAATTCCAAGCAAATTCTGCCTGAAATTGTGGACAGTCCATTCCCTCGGGCTTTCCTCTAAAGCAAGAAGCGCATTTGCTGCGCTGAAAGTAAGAAATCCCTCATCGCGGAACTTATCGATACTTGCCGCAAAAGAAGATCGGCATTTCATGGTTTCGTCAAAATTACGAAGAAGCCAATATCGAATTCCCTCTAACCTCATCTTAGGAACGGACTTCATTTCCAGCTTCATCGTCGGGCTCTCTTTCCCCGTAAGCTGTGCGAGGTATACAGACTTTAAGTGGTCGCAATAGCTGCTTTTGATTTCTGCATTATAGCCTTTCACACTCAAGATAAACCTTTCGAGGAAATCAATAAACAAGCTCCTTTTATTGACTCCCCTCATTTTTAAAAGAGCATGAAACACTTCGGTAAAGAGGACAATTTCAGCATCATTGAGTGGAAACTCTTGTTTTTGAATATCCAAACTAAGAGAAAATTCGGCAATAGACAGGTCTTGAAGTTTTATTTTCAACAATTCTGAAAGGTCGCTATCATCGCTATCGCTGTGCATGAGCGAATATATCGAACTTGAAACGAGCATAGGAATCAAAATCGCTTGTCCGGCTGTGAGCAAGTTTTTGTCAAAGAGATGATCGACCCATTCGGTAAAAGGATCGTCTCTCAGATCAAAGATCATATCAAATGCCCGAAGACAAACATAATGGATAGAATCGATCTGTTCTTGCTTCTTTGAAACGGGCTTCTGATAAAAGCAAGAGCGCTCGAGGATAGAATCCCCTTTCGACTCAAAATGGGAAGTAATAGCCTGATCAAAATTGAATTGATTTTCACGAATCGATGAACTTTGCGTCGCATCTAAAAACCATTCATAGTACCGGTCTGCATCTCTTTCTCGTAGCCCAGCATTAGAGACAAGATCATTCAATATATCATTAAACTTTTCAGAGGGAAGAGGCTCTTTACTCTCAGATTTTATAAAAAAAGCACCAGAAATTGAAGTCACACATTAAATCCTTTTTTAACCAATCAAATTACAGAAAAAGCAAAACTTAAAAAAAACAATATCAACGACCACAAACAATAAATCAAGCTATGCTGCTTTTAAAATCGCTGAAAAAAGCCCTCTCGAGAAAATCCATGTCCAAGTCTAGGTGATGCTTCTCTTGAATCGATAGCAGGTTTTGCTTGAAATTGTGGACATTCCATTCCCTCTGGTTTTCCTCAAGAGCAAGAAGCGCATTTGCAGCGCTGAGAGTAAGAAAGCCCTCATCGCGGAGCTTATCGACGCTTGCGGCATAAGAAGAGCGGCATTTCATGGTTTCGTCAAAATTTCGAATAAGCCAATATCGAAGTCCGTCGAACCTCATCTTGGGAACGGATTTCAGTTCCAACTCCATTGTCGGACTCTCTTTATTCATGAGAAGAGCGCGGTGTACAGACTTCAGATGATCGCAATGGGCACTTTTAATTTCTGCATTATATTTTTTCACACTCGAGATAAACCTTTCGAGGAAATCGACAAATAGAACTCTTTGATTAAATCCTTTTATCTTTGAAAGAGCATGAAATACTTCGGTAAAGAGGACAATTTCAACATCTTTAAAAGGAAAGTTTCGCTTCTGAAGTTCCAGGCTACGCACAAATTCGGCAATAAGAGGATCATTAAGTTTTATTTTCAACAATTTGGAGAACTCGCTATCATCGCTATCGTATTGCATAAGCGAGCATATCGTATTTGAAACGAGGAGCTGAATCAAAATCGCTTGTCCGGCTGTGAGCCCTCCTTGGTCAAAGAGATTATCAACCCAGTCTGTATAAAAGTCTTCTTGCACATCAAAGATCGTGTCGAATGTCCGAAGACAGATATAATGGATAGAATCGATCTGTTCCTGCTTCGTTGAAAGGGGCTTCTGATAAAAGCAAGAGCGCTCAAGGATAGGCTTCCCTTGCTCCTCGAAATGGGAAGTAAAAACCTGATTAAAATTGTTCCGATTTTCACGGACCGAAGAACTTATCGTCGTATCTAAAAACCATCGATAATATTTATCTGCAGTTATTTCTCGTAACCCAACAGTAGAGACAAGATCACTCAAAAAACTATCAAACTTCTCTGAGGGGCACAGTTCCTTATTCCCAGAATTTACCAAATAAGTGTTAACACCAGAAGCCATACATTAAATCCCATTTTTTAATCACATAAATCATAACAAGAACAAAATAAAAACAGAAACAGAAGTTATTACTACTAAATAACAAAATATTTCTTACAAAATCTCAGTATTTAAAAACTAAAATTTACAAAAAGAATCTCATCGTCGAATAAAAAGGACGCTTGCAATCGTCCATTTGCGACGCTTTAACGCGGGCCAAATCCAAATTTGCGGCAGATTGCTTCCACTTCAATGGCGCCCAGCTTGCGTTGGGACGCCGCCGAATCAGTAAGCGTAGATGAATTCGATCTCGAACTGCTGATATTTCAAATTCGGGCCCAAGTTTTCATCCAGAGTCCTTGACCATTTGAAATTCTCTTCGATCGACAGGTTGTCGGTAAAGGCGTACAAGCAGTCGATCTCAAAGCCGTAGTAATTGCACGGCCCGACAGCCGTTTGCGCAGTTGTAGGAGTCGATGAAGTGTCATTGATTTTTTCGGTGTAAAGACCGACTCCGGCGGTGTTGCCGCGTCCGATCCCCATGAAATCGTAATCAGGCACGACTTGCGCTTGCGCCCATTGGTAGTTGATGTCGATGGCCCAATCGCCGGACTTTTTCAGCGTGCCGATCGACACACCCGCGTACCAGCCCCAATTTTGCTTGCCGAAGTTAACCTTCGTCGGATCGGTGCTTGATCTTGCTAAGATCAGATCGTCCGCGATGATGTTGTTCAATCCGGCGCTATAAAACTTGATCAGCCGCTTGCCGATCCAAGCGGGATTGAATTGATAGGACAGAAGGAATTGCTGCACAACAAAATTGTAGCGGTCTTCTTTTGCAGGGTTGGAAAAATGCTTTTTCCAGTCGATGACCGAATACTTTGCGTTTACGCCTACATTCCCGATGCGAAGGCCGCCCAGCTCTCCGACATAGCCGTAGTGGTTGGTCTTGTCGCTCACAAGAAAGGGCCCGCTGTTGAAATAGAAATCCCCAATGGAGGGGAATGCCTTGTTGAAGCGAAGGAGAATCCCGTCATAGAGCGCGCCGAACTCGATCTTCGATTCATAGGTGTTCGATAAACTCCTGCGGCCGATCTCGCCATCGAAATAAAAGGTGTCTCCGGCAACCATCCGTCCGCCCAGATACGCTTTTTGAAGCTTGATTTTCTCGAGGGTGCCGCTTCGAATCCCCATGTCGTTGTCAAAGCGGAGCTTGACGGAAGCCCAGGTATAATCGGTGCGATAGTCGAGCATGATGCTGACGTCGACATCCCACGCATACATGGGAATGCCTGTAGGACTGCCGGGGCCGCGCTGCTGGATATCGTTTTTCCTCTCGTTTGTCGCTTGCATTTCCGTCCGGACATCGCCGCTGAGCGAAAGATCGCCGCCGAGTTCCCGCACGGTGATCAAACGCTTATCGTTCAACCAACGGCGAAGCGCATCCATATCGTTTTCGCTTTTTTTATCTGCATATTCCACATCCGGCGCTGCAAAAGCGGAAAACGAAGTGCCGAGAAAGAGTGCGCTCGAAAGAAGAGATCGAGAAAACGGGTGTCCCATAAAATTACTATCCTACTAAATTCTATGATCGAATCCAGACAGGATAATGGAGTAAGAGAATTTTCTAAAAGCGAATTTCGCCGGAGAGGGAGACTCCCGATTCGAAAAACTGTCTTGCTTCAATGTTGAGAAAAACGCGGGACCCAAGGCTGAGGGTGCATCCTTCGAATGCGCCGGCAGCAAGGAGATCGTGAAAGCGGATCTTTTTACCGGAAGAAGGGCTGAGGACGTAGACAAGATGCGAAGTGGCTGCGCCGACATAGGGCTTCAAGGCGCCCAGGTTTTGCGAAAGGCCGACCCCGAGCTGCCAAAAATAGAGCCTCGATGAAAACGTTTTGCTTTCAGGAACGCCATTTCTGAGAAGAGGTCCCTCAATCCATTGGATGCCTCCCCCGTGGAAATCGACGCCGAGGGCCGTATCTTGGATTTCGAGAAGAACCAGCTTGGAGCTCGCGCCCCAAAAAAGGCCCCTATCCCCAAACGCATCATAGGCTGCGCCCTCTTGCTGCCATTTGAGCTTGATGGATGCCGCCGGGCCGGCGAGAAGGTGCAAATCAAAGCGCTCTTTGATATTCCAGCCTAAATCCCAGCAAGCTATCTTCCAATTCATCTCGGGCTTCGAGATGCCAAGTCCATGGGAGCCCCTGCAAGGCCGCATCCTTTTTTCGAATAAAAGATCGCCGCTAATCCCTGCGCGGACGCTCGCCCAGCTGCAATCGGAAATCCAAAAGCCTTCTTCTAAGATAGCGGGATCGGCCGGATTGCCGATGAGAGAAGCTCCCAGCGCGCTAGAAGCGAAGATCGCCGGAAACCGTAGCAGCTTCTTCATCGATTAGACGACCTTCGACATTGAACATGAAATATTTTCCCGTCGAGAGCGTGCAGCCGACGACAATGCCGACAGGCGAGCGGTTCTGCATGTGCAGCGAATGGGAGCCGTTATTGGCGATCGCTTCGGGAAAAGAGCTCAGTTTCGCTAGAGCATTTGAGTATTTGATCCCGACATAGGGGGTAAAAAGTTCGATCTTGTAGGCAAGGTCGAGATCGATTTGCCACTCGCGCCAATGGACCCGCCCGCCCGAAACAGAGACAGGAGTTCCATTGATCGCCAGCCAGGATGGCTTTGGAGTGCTGCTGCTGTATCTGCCGCCCACGCCTAAGACCGCGCATCCCCACTCATATAAGATCCCTCTGGCCCCTACGCCCCATAAAAAGCGGTATTTCGACTGGATTTGCGCCCGGTTGATCGTTCCGGCGGAAGAATAACGCCAATCGGCCTCCATCCTCGACGAGCCGAACACTCCGTATACATCGAGCCTGTCGACCACGGTGAAGGTCGCCGTTCCGGAATTCGTGTTCTGCGTGTAATTATCTACGCGCCCCGATCCTCCGGTTGTCTGGTTCATCCGTGCATCCGAAACAAAGTCGCCTTCATAGCCGACGCGGATGCCAAGCCAAGAGTCGCAGGGAATGAAAAAGCCCTGCCGGATCAGTTGCGGAGAGGCGGGGTTCTCAACGGGAGAGGCATTTAATAACGATCCAAATAGAACTAACGCACATACGACCCGTCTCATAAGAGCCTCCAATCTTCCACCATGCATACCACATCGATTCAAAAAAAGGCTACCTATCATTTTGACATAATTCCCCTCATTTTGCATCCTCCTTCGTCCATTTATTTATCAAGGAGTTGAATTATGAAAATTCAGGGATCTTTCCATACAACAGGGGTGTCAGATTATCATCGACGGGAAGAAGCATTTAATCAAGCTTGCAAAAATGGAAGATGGATCGAGGCATTAGATCTACTTCAAAAAGGCCCCGTACCCGAACTCGCTTTAATCGATGCAATGAAGTGTCTGGGAGAAGCAATGTGCCTGCAATTTCTACAGGCCGCTCGCAATCATGGCCCTTTTAAGTCGGAGTTCACTAGTGTTAATATCCTAAAAATCGCAGTCGAAAACGGCATGCTCGATCTCGCAAGAGCCCAGATTAAAGCCCGCGAAATTCCAACCTGGGGTGCCGATATGGCTCTCAAGATCGCCGCCGAGTCCAACAATCGGCCGTTTGTCGATCTACTCCTAGAAAGCTCCCTTTGTACGCAGCAGGGCATTAACGTTGCTGCTTTGGCAGCAGCAGAAAGCGGAGCAACGGACAGTATTCTCGAGTTTCTTGTCAGAAACGCCATTTCCGGAACCTATGTGCATCCTATGGAGTCTTATTTGGATCACGCTCTTGGCACTCCGCTTGAAGAGTGCGTCTGGTCTGTCTTGATCCGGGAAGCCGGTAGAAAAGGCCATTGGGATATCGCACAAGCTGTAGCATCCTGTAAGCCCTACGAATTAACAAAATATGACTTGAACTTTTTAGCTATCGGAGCCGCTAGCGCAGGAAAAGGGAACGTTTTAAAAGATATTTTAAGCAAAACACAGCTTGAACCCTACCATAAAGAGGAAGCAAGGCGAGCTGCCCACTATCATGGACAGCTCAATCTACTTCCTCTCCTTTCTTAAAAGCTCAACAGCGCGGAATACCTGCGCTGTTTTATTATCTCTTAATTCGACTGCGAATTTCAACCGCGCTCTTGGCATCGAAGAAAACGCCCGCAACAGATTAGGGCCCCAATATCCGCAACCAATCTGAGCCAACTGCAGCACCATATGCCAGTAGATATACCGTGCGCGGATAGATGCTTGAATTTTGGCGGTCTCAGGGTGATCCAGATTTTGACGATCGAGAGGAGGGCCATATTGCCGCAATATGGCCGACGAGCGATCGTCAAAATCTGGGTCGCCATGATGGCCGCCAAAATTTAAGCAGCTACCCGCGCACGGTATAATACTGCTCAAGAGATTTCAAAGAAACTATGCGAGACCGTTACCGGGCCCGAACCCGATACCGAACCGCGCCCGCGGGTTCGACCAACTCACATGGGTAACAGGTAACTAAGTCCGATAGATTCCATTATACTTCCGTTAACAGGATTTTTAACTAGCTTTTTATTCAATTTTCAAATATGATATTATCTTAATAAAGAAATATGGCTGGCCCCAAACATGTAATACTAAAACTGAATTGATGATTTTAACCACCCAATTAAGAATTAGAAAAACCAGCCGATTTTTCCGATCCCCTCATGCGAGAGGTAGCGTCCCGGCCCGATCGTAAATTCTCCGTCATAGGCCATAGAGAAAAACAGCCCGCTGCAAGCGCTTTGGAAGAAGATCTCAAAGCCCGGAGAGATCATGTTCTGGACGTTTGTAAAAGAGGTGACGGTAAAGCCGGGAGGGTATCCGACAAGCGAGGCGCCGGAGAGACTGCCTGCGCTAAAGGGCGCTAGGTTCACATAGCTGAGCGTCTCGCGAAAGAAGATATCTCCAGGCGCGCAGTGTTTGACTTGATAGGCGTTGAACCCCGCCTCCGTGCGAAGGAGCCAGGACGTCGATGATCTTACATGCATGTCGAGCACTCCTGCGCCATGCTCGGAATAGCCATCTTGGAAAAGGACAGCCGCATCAAACGAGGCAAACGGCTCGATGGTTCCCCACGAAAAATGGACGTCGTATCCGCCGCCGATGTGCGGGATGAGCTGCCAGCCGTTGTGGTTCGATTTAGCTGTGGCGCTAAAGCCCGGATAGACGACATTTCGCTGATTGTGGAATTGATCGAATGCACCCCAAAGGCCCAGTTCTACATACGCTCTTTGGAGGTAGATCGTCTCATAGACCCCCGCTAAATAGGATTGGATCGACCCGCTTCCTTGGCCCGATTCTTGGACGGAGCTTTGGGCATAGCCGATCGCAGCGCCGACTTGTCCCTTGGAAAAGCCGTAGAAATCGGCGCCGATCAGGCCTGCCCCTGTTGAGGAGTGGAAGGCCGGATTTTCGTTTATTGCATTTTGATGGGCAAATAACCCGAGCCCTTCCGCCCAGACGGCGTAGCAGCTCTTTTTCCTAGCAGCTGTTTGCGTTTTTCCATAAGGAGCGCTATTTTTGGAAACTAGCTTTCTTGACGCAATCAAGGAAGGTTCGGAAGTCAGGGCTGCAGTCGTAGAGGATTGGGTCTCAAGCCATCTCATGTAGCGCTCTTGCATCATCCGGTTGATGGCGACCGTATTGATGCCAAACAAGGTATTTTGCGCCGTCCAGCTCGAAATTGCATTGCGCGCAGGCGAGATGCTGTTGAGCGCCGCTTGCGCCTCTGCCGGCGGCAGAGCGCCAACGGCCAGAAGTACGGACTGCACCGCCGGATCGGCCTGAAAGCGGTTCAGGTAATCTGCAAGGGCTTTCGCGTTGCCTGACAGGCCTGTCGTTGGAATGATCGCGTAGATGGGGGTAGTCAAGGTCAGCCGGACAAAAGCCGGCTGGATATCCAGACTTCCTGAAAATCCCTTCGTTCCGGGCGCATCGCTTGTGAAGCTGTCAAAGTGTGTCGCCGTATTCACTCCACTCGAGCTTGAAGTAATGAATGTATATGTCGTTCCCGCTTGATAAACTCCTCGATCTACCATGACGGCTAAGTTGCCCGCAAGATCGACGCTGCCGGACACGTCATATACTGTGCTTTGTCCTGCGTTGTTGATCTCCAAAATCAAATTGGATCCGGGCGATCCCGACGACAGCGTCAAGCTGCCAAGGTTGATCGTCCCAATCGAGTTGCCCCCGCTGATTGTTCCTCCGCTCCCAACGGTGACGGCTTGCGAGATCGTTCCCGTCCCCTTCAAAGTGCCGCCGCTATTTACCGTGACATTACTAGCACTCAGACTTCCTGTGCTATTGACGCCGACAACTAGTGTCCCTCCGTTGACTACGGTCGGACCGTTATAGATATTGGTTCCTGTTAAGGTACTTGTGCCAGTCCCTTGCTGAGTCAAACCGCCGCTTCCGCTCATTTGGCCGGAGTAAGTTGTTGCGTTATTGCCGGAGATCGTAAGAATGCCGGTGTTTGCCCCAAGAGTGACATCTCCGCTTCCGGAAAGAGACGAGATGGTGTTGGGATGGCCGTTCAAATCTAACACCCCTCCATTGACCACCATGCCGGAAGAGGAAGAAAAGGTGTTATCCGCGCCTGCTTGCAGGGTGCCTGCGTTGATCGTTGTCGTGCCATTGTAGGTATTGGAGCCGAGAAGCTGAAACGTGCCGGTGCCGTTCAGCGTCAAGTTTCCCCTTCCTTGAATGGCGCCGCTATATGTCCCATAGGTTCCATTGAGCGTGAGGGTGTTTCTGAAGATCAGGGAGCCAAATGTCACATTACCGCCGTTTGTACCGCCGCCGGAGATACTGGCAATGGTCTGGTCTTTGCCATTGAGAGCTACTGTAGCGCTGCCCGCATTGGCCGTTATGATGGCGGAGTTTGGAGAAAAGGCGTTGTCTGTCCCTGCTCGCAGAGTGCCGGAGTTTACGGTTGTTGTACCGCTATAGGTGTTATTGGCGCCGTTGAGCTGGAAGGTTCCGCTGCCGCTGAGCGTTAAGTTGCCTGCGTCTTGGATGGAGCCGCTATAGGTGCCGTAGGTGCCGGTCTGGGTGAGGGTGGCGGAACCGAGCAGCACATTGCCGCCGTTTGCTCCGCCGCCGGAGAGTGAAGGAATCATTTGGCTAAAAGTACCTAAGGAGAGATTCGCTCCGGCAGTATTCGCCAATGAAATGGCAGAAAAAGAAGAAAATGCGTTGGCAGCACCTGCTAGCAGGGTGCCGGAGTTGATGGTTGTGGTTCCGCTATAGGTGTTATTGGTGCCGTTGAGCTGGAAGGTTCCGCTGCCGCTGAGCGTCAAGCCGCCTGTTTCTTGGATGGAGCCGCTAAAGGTGCCGTAGGTACCGGTCTGGGTGAGAGTTGCCGAGCCGAGCAGTACATTGCCGCCGCTTGTGCCGCCACCGGAGATATTGGGAATGGTTTGGTTATAGCCATTGAGGTCTACTGTGGCGCTCGCAGCATCCGCTGTCGTAATGGCGGAGTTTGGTGAAAAGGTGTTATCTGCTCCTGCTTCGAGCGTGCCGTCGGTTACCGTCGTTGTTCCGCTATAAGAATTTATACCCGAAAGAATTAGAGTGGATGAGGTAGTCTTTTTAATTCCTCCCGGTCCAGTTGTTTCCATAATTGTTCCGGAAAAGCTTCCTGCGTTTATTTGCAAAATATTGTTATTTAAATCTATAGTTCCGCTTCCTTGTAATATTTGAAGGGATGTGTTTCCTATTCCGGTATTCAATATAAAAGTCCCATCTGCTGTAAGTGTAGTGGCGGGGATTGAACTGCTTGTGTTAATTTGAATAGTGCTCCCTGAATCGATATTCGTCCCGCTGCCTGAATATGAATTGGAACCACTCAGTATTGTAAGGCCGATATTAGTAATAACTGTGTCATTCCCTGAAATGTCTCCTGAAATTGTCAAGGGATTCAGGGTGTTATTAGAGATTTTCAGGGCAGAGGGCTGAAGCGCAATATTTGCCGCAATTTCGTAAACGCCGGTATTGTCAGCTATAATAGTGTTTGAATGTGAAAAAATTAACGATTCTGAGCCATTGATCAAATAACTGTCTGTAGAATCGAAATGAATTTGACCGACTGTTATGCTTAGATCTACATCGACGGTTTGAGCCACCCCAATTGTAGGAAACATAGCAATAGCGTCTGTACCGTTTGGAACACCTCCTGACCAATTGAGCGGGTCACTCCAATTGTTATTTCCGGCTCCATGAGTCCAGGTAGAGGAGTATAGAGAAAATGGAAGGAAAACTAGAAAAAATCGGCGTAAACATATCATCGTTTTTCTCACAGATAGTAGTTGTAAAGCATCTTTTGGAATTGCTCATAAAACTGTCAGAACTCTAGATATACCCGTTCCACCTAAATGGTTACCCCTGAAAAAATGCCTCTCTTCTTCCTTGCATAGCACAAAATCAGGTAGTCCTAAAGATATAATGCTGGCAGTGTAAAAAATTTTGAGATCTCCATAATGCTTGGCTTCGTTTATCATGGAGTCCTTTATGAAATGCAAATGCCCCGCTTGCGCATCACTTCTCGTGAAAAAAGGTCATATTCACAATGGCAAGCAAAATCATCGCTGTTTGGCATGCCAACGACAATTCGTTCTTGAACCCGATCAGAAGATCGTTGATGACCACACTAGTACAGCTTTACAAAAGTATTTAAAATAATTCTTTACATTTGCTAAACTTTGACGCGCTAAAATATTATGGAGGCGTCATGGCCAGGAAAGTTGAATATCCAGTGATCTTAACTGCTGATGA
>JAKBAE010000064.1 GCA_021809325.1 bacterium | reverse complement strand
CCTGAGCCTAAGAGGGTGTCTTCAAATTAAGGTTCAGTCGATTTTCGAACCATTTTCAGGGGGCAATATCGACAAAAGGTATATAGCTCCCTGAAAATGGTTCGAAAATCGGCCAAAATAATCCCGAAAATCGACTGAACCTTAATTTGAAGACACCCTCTAATGGATAAATTTGGGGTGTTGTATCTTAAGCCAAAAAAGAACTGCCGTTTTGAACTTTTCGACTTCCTTGATTAATTCTTTGACGGCCTTTTCCTCAATCACTCCAACAGATTCGTAATCAATCATGTTGCGCACTTCCCGGCAGCTATTAAAATATCGAGCCATATTTGCCCATTCCTTCCCCATCAATTCGGGAATGAGTCTTAATGTCACCCAGTGATGACCTACTTTTGATTTAGCTCGATAACCTGAAGCGTATAGTACAATTGTTCCGAGTTGCAGCGCTGCATTGTATGCTGTAGCATGCCGTCTATCCTCAGAAATAGCCGTCACAGCGGCATCGGAAAGATCGCGCTGCACAACACTCAATAGCTGGCAAATTTCGTCTTTAGAAGACGTATGAGGAGAAATTTTCCCTTCATCCAAAAATTTTTTTAAATTCATCTTCGCTCCCAAACAACCAAATTTTTGAGCCGTTCAACACTCTTTTTATGAATGGATTTCCTTCCTTGATTTTCTTTTTAAAGTTTTTCAAAGAGTAGATGACCGTATTCACTTCCCGCATTAATTCTCCGCTCAACTCAAAAGAAAATTGTCCCACTTCATCTCTAGTCACATCTCCAATCAAAAACAAGTCGAGATCGCTCTCAGATGAATCGACATCCAAAGCCGTCGATCCAAAAATAAACCCGTATTGGATCTTATCCCGGATCAAATTCACTTCTTTTTCTAGTTTATCACCGAATATCACCGTTTTAAGAAGGAGGTGTTTTAAATCTTTGAATGCAGCATGCTCCGCATTTGCCTGATAGGCGGCTCTATTGCCCCGAACAATCCGTGTGATTAAACCTGATTCCTCCAGCCTTTTCAGCGCACGCTGTACCTGAATCAACGCCTTCCCCGTAGCTCGCACGATACGAGCAAGATAGGTCTCCTCCTCTGGATGGAGCACAAAAAAGAGAAGCAAGTCTATAAACGTCTGATTTGGAAAAATTTTTGACAGACTCATTACAATACCACATACTGTAGTGAATGACTACAATTTGTAGTATACCAAATCGATACATGGCGGTCAAATGTTATCCCGCTTGAGCAATTTAGCCTTTTACTTTAATCTTAAATCAAAAGATACACTGTAGGTTTTTCATGCTTTCGCTCTTAGCCTCCTTCTTTTTTCTAGCTGCGCAAACCATCGACGGAGACATGTCCCGCCAAGATCAAAAAGAGACCGGCCTCTACAAGCTGACCGACAAGCAAAAGCTCGCGCTTCAAAAATGGATCGACAACAACTACGCAAAAAAAGACCTTCCCCTTGCCGCAAAAACAACCAAAAGCGCTCCTGTGCTCGAGGACAACTACAATAACGGCAGTCTGATCCGCCTCTCCGACTCATCGACTTGGGAGATCGACCCCGCAGACACCCCCATCACCCAAGGCTGGATCACCCCGGTTGAAATCATCGTCTCGCCAAGCAACGACCCACACTATCCCTACACCCTAACCAACTCGCTGACCCAATCGAAAGTGAGGGCAAAAAAAGCAACGAACACTCCCCGCCCTTCCAATAAATAGTTACTTGTTCTATACTAATTATTCTAACTAAGAGGATGTTAGTATGGCTCCGCAATTTAATGCTGTTGTTACGCAAGCACTCGAAGAAGCATTTCAATATGCCCAAAGTAAAAGACATGTAGAGGTCTCTGAAAACCACCTTCTCCGCTCCCTTCTCTTTGATGCACAAGGCTATTTTGCCTCGATCTGCCATGCGATGAGCATCGACCCTTCCCTTTTACTGCGCCAGGCAGAAACAGCGCTGCAAAACCTGCCCATCTACAGCGAAGGGGCGCAGGCACCCCAGATCTCCGTCGGCCTCCAGCAAAAACTCGCACACGCCGACCAGTTCGCAAAGCAGATGAAAGACAGCTATATCGGCAGCGACCATCTCTTTTTGGCTTTCTGGGACCAGCCCATAGAACCGCTCGCCTCCCTCAAAAAGCTCTCTAAGAAATCCCTCCAAGATGCTACAGCTGAAATCAAGAAAATCCGAGGATCAAAACACATGGACAGCCCAAGCGCCGAATCCAATCTCCAATCCCTCGAAAAATACTGCAAAAACCTCACCCATCTGGCAAGGCAAGGCAAAATGGATCCGGTCATCGGCAGGGATGAAGAGATCCGCCGGACGATCCAAGTCCTCTCAAGGCGCACCAAAAACAACCCGATGCTCATCGGCGATCCCGGCGTCGGCAAGACAGCCATCGCAGAGGGTCTCGCCCACCGGATCATCCAAGGAGACGTGCCCGACTCGCTCAAGAACAAAGAGCTGATGGCCCTCGACATGGGCAGCTTGATTGCCGGCACGAAATACCGGGGCGAGTTTGAAGAGCGGCTGAAAAGCATCCTCGACGAGATCGAAAAAAGCGACGGCCGCATCGTCCTTTTCATCGACGAAGTGCACACGCTTGTTGGCGCAGGCGCCTCGGAAGGCTCCATGGATGCGGCAAACCTCCTTAAGCCTGCCCTGGCACGCGGCCTTCTACACTGCATCGGAGCAACGACGCTTTCCGAATACCAGAAATACATCGAAAAGGACGCCGCCCTCGAAAGGAGGTTCCAGCCCGTCCTCGTCAATGAGCCGTCGCTCGAAGATGCGATCGCCATCTTGCGCGGACTCAAAGAGCGCTTCGAGATCTTCCACGGCGTAAGGATCACGGAAAGCGCCCTTCACGCCGCCGTCTTCCTCTCGGCCCGCTACATCAGCGACAGGAAACTGCCCGACAAAGCGATCGACTTGATCGACGAGGCCGCCAGCATGATCCGCATGCAGATCGGCAGCCTGCCTTTGCCCATCGATCAAAAAGAGCGCTCCCTCGCCCAGCTCATCGTCAAACAAGAAGCCCTCAAACGGGAAGGCGCCCCCTTAGGCGAGACAGAAAAAGAGATCGCGCAAATGAAAGAAGATCTCTCAGCCCTCCGCTCAAAATGGAACCGCGAGAAAAAATACATCCAAACGCTGAAAGAAAAAAAAGACGCCCTAGAAAAGCTCCGCTTCCAAGAAGAAGAGGCCGAAAGAAAAGCCGACTACAACAGGGTCGCAGAGATCCGCTATAGCTCGCTTCCCGCCATGAAGCAAGAGATCGAAGAGGCCCAAAAAGGGCTCGCCGAGCTCCAAGAGCGGCTCCTCCAAGAAGAGGTCAACGAGCCCCTCATCGCCCAGATCGTCTCCAAATGGACCGGCATCCCCCTCGACAAGATGCTCGAAAAAGAGACCCAAAAAATCCTCCACCTCGAAGAGCACCTCTCAAAGCGCGTCATCGGCCAGCCCCTTGCCGTCAAAGCAGTCTCGGAAGCCATCCGCCGCACCCGCGCCGGGCTCAACGACCCCAACCGCCCCGTCGGCGTGTTCCTCTTTCTCGGACCTACCGGCGTCGGAAAAACGGAACTCGTCAAAGCCCTCGCCGAGCAGCTCTTCGACAAAGAGGACGCCATCTTGCGCCTCGACATGTCGGAGTACATGGAAAAACACAGCGTCTCGCGCCTCGTCGGCTCCCCTCCCGGATACATCGGCTATGAAGAAGGAGGCCAGCTCACTGAAGCCCTCCGCCGCCGCCCCTACTCCGTTGTCCTCTTCGATGAGCTAGAAAAGGCCCACCCGGACGTCTTCAACATCCTCTTGCAAATCTTCGACGACGGCCGCATCACAGACAGCAAAGGGCGCACGGTAAACTGCAAAAACGCCCTCTTCATCATGACGTCCAACATCGGCTCCGACCTACTTCTCCAAAAAATCGAAGAGAAAAAAGGAGATTGGACCAAACAAGACCTCCTCACCCTCCTCACCCCCAGCCTCAGACAGACCTTCCGCCCCGAATTTCTCAACCGGATCGACGAGATCCTCCCCTTCGTCCCCCTCAAACAAAGCGAGATGGCTAAAATCGTCACCCTCCAACTCCAAAAAGTCGCCGGCCGCCTCGAAGAGCGAAGCATCAACCTCCAATGGAACAAAGAGGTCATCGACCACCTCGCCCAAGAAGGCTACGACCCCGCCTTCGGCGCACGCCCCCTCAAACGGCTCATCCAACAAGAAGTCGTCAACCTCTTCGCCTCAGCTATCCTCGAAGACAAAATCCCCAGCCCCTGCGAGCTGCTTCTCACCGGTGCGAATAAATCAACCGGGTATGTCCTCGAGTATGAGGTCAAAACATAACCGTAAGGGCTCCGCCCTTACCAACCCGCCAAAGGGCCCAAAAGACTTCGTCTTTTGGACTTTGGAAACCCGTGGTTTTCAAAGGACTGCGTCCTTTGGGAGGAACTATGATTTGTCTGAACATGATTGTGAAAAACGAGAGCAGGGTCATCCGCCGCTGCCTCGAATCCGTAAAACCCCTCATCGATCATTGGGTCATCGTCGATACAGGATCAACCGACGAGACAAAAGAGATCATTGAGGAGTGTTTGCAAGGAATTCCGGGAGAGCTCTTTGATCGGTCATGGGTCGACTTCGCACACAACCGCAATGAAGCAATGGATCTAGTTAAACAGGGGGATTATCTCCTTTTTATCGACGCCGATGAAACCTTGGAATGGGAAGAACCCCTAGACAAGTCAAGCCTAGAGCTGCAGTGCTATTTGGTAAAAAATAGAGATCTTTCCGTCGACTTTTACCGCACCCTTCTCATCAAACGGGATACTCGCTGGCGCTGGGAAGGCGTTTTACATGAAACCCTCGTCCACCCTCAAGAAGTGAGCATAGGGATTATCCCGCAAATGGTGCGCAATGGGCTGCCGCGCGACGGGGCAAGAGCAAAAGACCAACAACGCTACGCAAGAGATGCAGAGATTTTGAAAAAGGCATTAGAAAAAGATCCGGGCAATACGAGAACTGCCTTCTATTTGGCTCAAAGTCTCGGCTCTGCAGGCATGCGGGAAGAAGCTCTGGCAGCCTACCGGCAGCGCTTTGAGATGGAGGGCTCATTCGATGAGAGATATCTCTCCCTCTATTATAGCGGCTGCCTTGCAGAAGACCTTCGCAAAAGCCCTTCCGAAGTGATCGGCAGCTACGAGCTGGCTTACCGGTTCGACCCAAAAAGGGCCGAGCCGCTCGCCTCTTTGACAAGATATCTTTTGAAGTCAGGCTTTTCGCTTCCGGCCTATTTGCTGGCAAAGTTTGGGCTGCGCCATCTTCGCCCCGAATCCTTGATGTATGTCCGGCGCGAAGTTTACGACTATCAGCTCCTCTTTCTCTTCGCCTGCGCCGCCCAGAGCTTAGGCAAGCGGCATGAAGCAAAAGAGGGATATGAAGAGCTTCTCTCAAAAAATGAATTGCCGGAATCGATCCGCGAGCAGATTCATCGCAATCTTTGCTTGTGAAATAGAGCGGCCCCTGCTATGATCTTTCTTCTTTGAATGAAAAGGTTTTCCTATGCCCAGACAGTGTCAAATCACCGGACGCAAACCCTCCTCCGGCCGAAGCTATGCCCTGCGTGGTATCGCCAAGAAAAAGAAGGGGATCGGTCTTAAAATCACCGGAATTACCAATCGCCGCTTTCTTCCGAATCTGAAGAAGAAGCGCTTTTTCCTCCAGGAAGAAAATCGGTTTGTGACGCTCCGCCTCTCTACGGCCGCTATGCGCACGATCGATAAAAAAGGCCTTGCCGCCGTTCTCAGAGAATTGGCCTAGGCTCTTCTTTGGAAGACGTGAAGAGAGGAAAAATTGCCATTCCTCTCTTCCTTCTTGCGATTTGCCTCTCCAGCGTTTGGCTAGTCAATCATTCGCTCCACCCCCATTTGCCTCAAGCTGGCGACCCCCCGCGGCTCTACTCTAATCAATCTCGTCAAGATTTGAGACTTACCGTATTAGAGGCCCTCAAATGCGCAAAACACTCGATCTATTTGAGTATATTTGGCTTAAGTGATCCCGCCGTGATCGACGCCCTGCAAAAGAAAATCGAAGCAAAAGTAGAAACGACAGTCTATTACGATCCAAACGGGGCCGCGCAAATTCCGGCGATGCGCCACAGCTCGTTTATCCCTGTAAGACGAGGCGGTCTGATGCATCAAAAGATCCTTGTCGTCGATGGCGACTTGATCCTCATCGGATCTGCCAACTTGACCTCCGCTTCCCTTTCCATGCATGACAACCTCATCGTCGGCCTGCGCAGTCCGAAAGCCGCTCAGTTTCTGATCGACCACCCCCCGTTTACATCAGGACACCTCCAAACGCTCTCCGGCGGACAAGAGGTTGCCCTTTGGCTGCTGCCGGACCCGAGAGGGCATGCGCTCACAGACTTGCGAAGACGTATCCACAACGCCTCCAAGTCGATCCGCGCCGCCCTCTTCACACTCACCCACCCCTCTCTTGTTGAAGACCTCATCACTGCCAAGCAACGCGGCGTTGCCGTCTTCCTCGTCATCGATGCGCATAGCGGCCTTGGCGCCAGCGCGAAAGCGGTTGCACAGCTGCGCCATGAAGGGGTTAGCGTCTCTCTCAGCCAAGGCCTAGGGCTCTTGCACTACAAGTTCGCCCTGATCGACGAGCAAACCTTGATCTCCGGTTCAGCAAACTGGACCCAATCCGCCTTTGCAAAAAATAGCGACTGTCTCTTGATCCTCAACCAGCTCAATGACACCCAACGCCGATTCTGCTCTCGCTTATGGCAGCGGATCAAGAGAGAATCCCGCCCCATTTGACGAGTAGGCTCCAATCCCTTAAAATAAAGTAATAAATGAGTAGTTCTATGGAAATGCTGTACGTTGCCTTTGCCCTCTTCCTATTGATGGATGCCTTTGGCAACATCCCTCTTTATATCAGCTTTCTCAAAGGGGTAGAACCCAAGCGCCAACGCGTCATTATTTTTCGCGAGATGGTCATTGCTCTCGTGATCATCATCCTCTTCAGCTACCTCGGCGATGCGCTCATGCATTTTTTGCATATCTCCCTCGATACGATCCAGATCTCCGGAGGACTCGTCCTTTTCTTGCTTTGCTTAAAGATGATCTTCCCATCTGCGGAAGACCCCAATGAAAAGCTGCCCCATACTTCCGAGCCGTTCATTGTCCCGCTTGCCGTGCCGCTTGTCGCCGGCCCCTCTGTTCTGGCCGCCGTCATGATCTATGCCAAGCAGTACGAGCCCCTGCTCATGATCGAAGCGATTGTCATCGCTTGGGT
Organism: bacterium; assembly: GCA_021809325.1. Taxonomy (GTDB): domain Bacteria; phylum Chlamydiota; class Chlamydiia; order Chlamydiales; family SM23-39; genus JAKBAE01. Next base: position 6,440 of record JAKBAE010000064.1, on the reverse strand, counting down.
TGCGTCCTTGATCATTCTAATCTCCTGCGAATTTTTAAAAAGATTTCTTGGCTGGCGGGGAATTACTGCCATGGAGAGGCTGATGGGGCTTCTTTTGCTCCTGATCGCGGTTCAAATGTTTATGAGCGGCATTAGTTCCTTTGTCCAGAAGCAGTCTCATCCGCTATAATCCGGGCCATGCAAAACAGGAATATCCGACTTGTCCTCTCCTATGATGGGAGCCGATTTTTCGGCTGGCAAAAAACTGCTTCCGGGCCAAGCATCCAGGAAGAGGCTGAAACGGCATTGATGCGTCTCTTGGGTGAAAAGGTCTCTCTGGAAGCGGCTAGCCGGACCGACAGAGGCGTCCACGCGCAAGGCCAGTCGACTCACTTTCTTACGAACAGCTCTATTTCACTTCATCGTCTAAAAGCGGGGCTCAACGCGCTTCTCCCTAAAGAGATTTCGGTGCGGCTAGCCGAAGAGATGCCCCTTCAGTTCCATCCGACCTTGGACGCTAAAGGCAAGGAATACCGGTATTTCCTCTGTAATCGCGAGGTGCAGTCCCCTGTCAAAAGACTCTATTCCTGGCATCTCCACCAGCCTCTCGATCTTGCCGAGATGGAAAAGGGAGCAGACCATCTAATCGGCAATCAGGACTTTGCGGCCCTCTCCAATAAGCGGGTCAGTGATACAACCCGTATTCTCACACGGATTGCGATTGTGCCGATGGAAGAAGGTCGCATCCGCATCGAGATTTGCGGCAATAATTTTCTCTATAAAATGGCCCGCAACATTGCAGGCGCTCTAGTCTATGCAGGACTAAAAAAAATCCGGGCCGATGCATTGCCCGCAATTTTATTTTCTAAAGATCGAAGGCTTGCCCCCATGACAGCTCCGGCGCACGGCCTTTTTCTTTGGGAAGTCCATTATCAAAATCAGGTCTATGTATGAATTCCTCAAGAAACGATCCTTGCTGGTGCGGAAGCGGAAAAAAGTGGAAGAAATGCCACTATCCGCAAATGCCTACAACCTCTCTTGCCGAGAAGTATTTCAAACAATACGGCATTGTCCTCAAAACACCGGAACAAATTGAAGGGATACGGCGCGCTTGCCGCATCACAGCCGAAATCCTCGATGAACTGTGCAAGCATGCGAGGGCCGGCGTAACCACGCAAGAGCTAGATGATCTATCCCAAAAACTCCACAAAGAAAGGGGCGTAATCCCGGCCCCTCTCCACTACGGCCATCCCCCCTATCCAAAAACGATCTGCACTTCGCTCAATGAAGTGATCTGCCACGGCATCCCGGATAGCCGGCCTCTTCAAAACGGGGACATCATGAATATCGACGTCTCTTGCATCTGGAAAGGATACTACGGCGACACAAGCCGGATGGTGCTCGTCGGGGAGGTCTCGGAAGAAAAGCGGCGCGTCGTCGAAACCTCGAAGGAGTGCCTCCGCCTTGCCATTGAAATCTGCAAGCCGGGCGCTTTCATCTGGCAGATTGGCGAAGCGATCGAAACCTATGCAGCAAAACAAGGCTGCAGCGTCGTCAACCAATTTGTCGGACATGGACTCGGCCTTGCCTTTCATGAGGCGCCCGAAATCCCGCACCACTACAACGACGTCAACATTGAGATGGTACCCGGGATGACGTTCACCATCGAGCCGATGATCAATGCAGGGGTGCGCGAAGCTGTGATCGACCCAATCGATGGCTGGACGGCGCGCACTAGAGATGGCCGCCCAAGCGCGCAGTGGGAGCATACCCTTCTCATCACCGAATCGAGATGTGAAATCCTCACTCTGTTAGACAAGTGATTCTCGTTCTTTTTTTGGCTCTGGTTTCTTTTGCATCCATTGTCATTTATTCCCTGCGCTTTGGCATCACCCCCATGCCCAGCAGCAAAAAGGCGCAGGATGCGATGATCCTTCTTCTTCCCCTCACTATCGAAAAGGGGGTGATCTACGAACTAGGAAGCGGATGGGGAGGCCTTGCCTTTCGTTTAGCAAAAGAGCATCCCAAAGCAAAAGTCATTGCCATTGAGCTATCCCCCATCCCCTACTTGTTTTCGCGAGCGAGACAGCTTCTAGATAAAAGAGCTAATTTAATCATTTTGCGTAAAAGTTTTTATGACCAAAACCTCTCCGACGCCAAAGCTGTGCTCTGTTATCTTTTTCCGGGAGCGATGAGAAAGCTCTCCTTAAAACTAAAACAAGAACTTCCTAATCAATGCACAATCATCAGCAATACATTTTCTCTTATAAACTGGGAAAATACTTCAGTCATTTTCTTGGATGATTTGTCTGCCACCCCAATTTACAAATACACAAATAATGATAGGTTATGCCCTAAAGTCGTGGCCAAAAGAGTTGATTTCTTCTAGCGAATAATGGTGCATCAACTCAAACAATGCTTGTTTCGGACTGCAGTCAGCTCTTTTTGGATTTAAGATCATCTTAAAGACATAAGAAATGCGCCATGTCTTCTTACCGTGTGGGATGTTCGACGCCTCGATGCTATGGAAGAGATCCCCTTCAAAAAGAACCAGGCGAAGATCTTGGCAGTTCACTCTCAAAGCAATTTGTTGGCTTTCATCATAAAACACAGTCCCTAAACCATATTCCGGTAAAAAATCGGCTGCTGTGCTATAGACCATCACTGAAACCATCCAAGGCCTGCCCTCGGAACCGTTGAGGAATTGCTCGGGATGCATCCCCTCAGAATAGAGAATGGGAATGCCAAAAGGGAGGCGCTTTCCGGGATTGCTGTCTTGATGTTTCCCCCACTCCATGCTCTCTTCCGATGCCGCTTCAAGCTTGTTTGCAATGACCGCGGGAGAACGCGCAAGAGCTGCATCGCATAATTCCCAGGGAAGCGTTGTTACATCCACATGGAGTTTTTCGCTAAGCTGCGAAAACAAGTTGTACACTTCCTGAATTGCAGCCGGAGGCCTATGGAAAAAGATCCATCTTTCCTTTCCGTTCATTGAACTAGCCGGCTTTTCCCCATTTTGAATCGCCTCCGAGCTCCCATAGCTATTTCGGCTAAACGACGCTTGCGTAGAATAGGAAGTGAGGCTTTCTTTTTCCTTCTGTTGAAAAAAGCCATCGATTAGATAGAGGTCCTTTTCCGCAATTGTTGCTTTTTTCATTAAAGCGTTTTGCAATCTTTCTTCAATCGAAGCGCATATTTTTGGCTCAAAGCGAAAAATGAGAAGAGATGTACTCGGGTGGTCGTAATAACTATCGAGAAGTGGGAGTGAATCTTTAATCAACTTGCTTGACCACGAGTAAGATAAGAGCTTCTTTGAATTTATAATGCTCGCTAGATACGGGCACGTCTACTGTGATTACTTTTTCTTCATAGTCGTAATCGGAATTTGTAATGATCTCTTCGAAAAATTGAGGGTTTTCATATTTAGAAAGAGGTGAAACAGAAAAACAGGTAAAGCGACTTCCCTTTCGCATATGACTTTTTAAACACGTCTTGAGAAAGGCAAGCACGGGATCCGGAGGAATCTGCGCCTTGGCATTTGCTGCTGATCCAAGACGCGCTATCCTCTTTTCATATTGCGCATGAGAAATCTGCTCATTTTTGAAAAGTTCCCGAAGCAAATGGGCTAATTCTGCAGGTTTTGTCTTTTCAAATTGGTTAAAAAGAGGATCGAGATCGGCATCGGCGTATTTGATCTTAAAAAGGTCGGGAAATTTAGCTTTGATGCCGTTGACAAGCTCTTTCCCCTTCCGGACAGCTTCATTAGCGGCCGCAAGCACTTTTGCTTTTTCGATTTCTCGCTCGGGATTAAAATCATCGTAAAAAATTGCATCGAAACGGCCCAGCTTCGGAAGGGCTTGCTGCCATCTGTCCGCAAGGATTGTAATTCCGGGCCTCTCCCCAGCCCATTTTCTCGCCCTTTCGACAAGTTGAGGATCAGGCTCAATGATCGTATGGTGTTTTGGATGAAAGCTCTGAATGCGCTCTGCTGCAATACTGGAAGAAAAGCCTACTTGTAAAACGTCGCCGTTTGGCTTTAAGTGATCAATCAGCGCTTCAAAATAATGGCGTTCCCACTGCATACAAATGCAACATGTACTTTTCTCTTCTTTCTGTCAATTGACCTTATAAAATCCACCAGAAGCCGAAAGACAAATAAATAGCCGTCGTCAAAATGTCTGAGATCATCAGCACAACAGGGCCTGAAGCAATCTTGGGATCGAGCTTCAAGCGGTGTAATACCACAGGAAGCGAAATCGCAAAGAGCGCAGAAAGAGTCGTTGAAAACGTTATTCCAGCGCCAATTGTGAGCGAGGCCCTCCATCCGCCGCGCCAGAGCAAAGAAAGAAATCCGACGCCCAGTCCAAGGAAAACAGCTAGCGCTCCAACAACTTGCCATTCTTGCAAACCTCTTTTAATAGCTGTAATCCAATGAAAGCGGGGACGGCGTAAAAACTGTAAACTCTGCGTCATCGCTTGCATAGAAGCAGCCTCGCTAAGAGTCAGAACCAAAGGAATAAAAAACGCAAGTAAAATGGCTTTAGAAAGTACCGTCTCATAGCAACTGGAAATGATCGCACAGAGAATTCCCGAAGCGACATTGCACAAAAGCCACGGCATTCGAAGACGAAAGCTTCGATGCAGAGGGATCAAAGTACTCTCTTCCAGTCTAAATCCAACCATTTGGAAGAGATCAAAAAGCGCTTGAGTATCAAACCGATCGATCGGCTGCTTAATGATTGACTGAATCTCTAAGATGCCGACGAGTTTATTTTCTTTGTCTACGACAGGGATTGCGAGGAAGGGGTGCTTATTGAAAAGTTCTAGGGCTTCTTTTATTGTTTCGTTATCTTGGAGTCTTTCCACCCTGTCTTGCATGATCTTTTCGATAGGCACATCCGAATCGGACAAAAGCATACTACGGGTTGACAACACTCCCTTTAGCCTGCCTTCCTGATCGATGACATAGAAATAGTAAGTAAGCTTCTTTTCGATCTTCTTTTTGCGCAAACCTTGGATCGCTTCGCCTAAAGTCACCCCAATAGGGATTACTGTATCCGCAGGGGCGCAAAACTCTTTGATGGACTTGCTTAACTCAAGAGGTTTTTCCATTGGAGCAAACGTACCACTCCGTGTGAACAAATTCAAGAGGCTTGCACTTGTCATTCTTTGATACATATGATATTTTTTACTCCTCATTAGGATGGGCGATATGCATGCGAGTGAGTTTTTTCGGTTGACATTTGGCTTATTGCAGGTAGCTTGCGCAGGGATTGCGACATCAGTTTGCCTCCCTAAATCAATCAATCATATACGGCTGTGGTTAAAGAACAAAAACCATTCAGATCTTTTACGAGGAATTCGCTTTCTGTTAATTGCCTTTTTCTTGTTTTTGTCTTTTTTAATCTATATTGGCATTTTATTTTTTTGATCAGGATAAATATAAGATTCCTTTATTTGATTCTTATTTTTAGCCCATTTTTTGTTGAAGGTGAAGAATTTGAAAAGTGGTATGCAAAACAAATGCATAATGCATTTCTAATTCAATCGATTGGTGAAACAACTCTCGCATATCGTACATTTAAAAACGCTTATCAAGGAGCTATTCAAGAAGGGGAACCTCTAGCTAAATTACAACCCGTCCATGACCTATTTGTTTGGTATAGAACTTATGGTTGGTCATGTAAAATTACTAACCCGGCACCCAAACAGGTGACAATCGGGTGAGCGAGGCAACGCCAAATCGACTCTTTCAGAATGGCGGCAGTGCTGCGTAGCCACGACCCATTCTGAAAGAGTCGATTTGGCTAAGCCGCAGCCAGCCGATTGTCACCTGTTTGAGTGCCGGGTTAGTACTGCAAAACCGAGCAATTGCCTGGAAGAATATCTTGGAGGAAATCGATACGCGACTTACATCAATCCACTAAAACACGCAGTATGTGCTGCATCAGGATTTGCCCGCATTCCACACCAAGACCCACAGTTTGAGTCTGAATGGGGTAAAACACCAGAACAAGCTAAAAATATCCGAATGTTTATTTTTGGAACAGCTCAGCTAATCTCCGGCATATTTATCTCAACCACAAGAACCTCTGTTACAGTTAGCACAGGATATTCTCTCATAGCAGCCGGAATTGCAACAATGTATGCAGCTTTGAATACCGAATGGGCAGAAGATGAAAAAAGAAAGCTCGAATTAAAAAAAATAGAAGAAATGGCTTGCAAAGGACTTTTATGACAGATTTGATTTACTTGTTTTTTTTATTTGTTTTTTGCATCGGAACACTTTTGTTTTCATTGTTGATTTTGATTCCTAAAGCACTTGCCAGTTATGCTCTGTACTGGACAAAAAAACAGGATAAAGACGATCGGCGAAGCGCCGACATGATCTGCAGGATAAATTAATCTATCTTGCCTATCCTGCCGCTTGCGATCTTGCGCATCCTGTTCTCTTCTTCACC
>JAKBAE010000063.1 GCA_021809325.1 bacterium | reverse complement strand
TGCACATCATGCCGCTTGCGATCATGCAAATCCTGTTCCTTTCTGAAGACTAAAAAGACTTTATGCACGTTCAAAAAAACCAATCATGCAGATCTTATCAAGAAGTCAGAGATAGGCTCATTATTTCTTTTTCCGCTTTTTGGGGATTTTTGCTCCGGATTTCCGAGCGGTATTGAGGGCAATTGCAATAGCTTGTTTTTGAGACTTTCCCGCGTGTATCTCTCTTCTGATATTTTCCGAGATCACTTCTTTGGAGGTTCCTTTTTTCAAAGGCATTAGACAATCCTTAATATCCCCATGATCCCGATGATGATCAAATAGATAGCAACAATAAAACTAAGGACTTCGGGAAAAATCAAGATCAAGATGCCGGCCACAAGGGCAATGATCGGCGAGAGCATGGGGTGTAACATGTTTGCCTCGTATTTTTTTTTAGCCATATCTGATTGCGATCTCTAAGTCAAGGTTGGTTTACAGAAAAGCTTAAGAGAGGGGATAATCGCCATATGAAGATCAATATCCCTCTTTCCGAGTGGACGGCCCATTCAAGTTTGCGAGCTTGGATCGGAGACGCCATCCGCAAGTGCAAGCCTAAAAGTGTTCATCTTTGCGACGGCAGCTCTGAAGAGTTCGACAAAATCGCAGCCGAGATGGTCAAGAAAGGATCGCTAGTGCCTCTTTCGAAGCGCCCGGGGAGTTTCTGGTGCCATTCGCATCCCGACGACGTCGCCCGGGTTGAAGAGTGCACCTATATTTGCTCAAAATCCAAAGAAGACGCCGGTCCGACCAATCATTGGAGAGAACCGGGGGAGATGAAAGAGCATTTGCGATCGCTTTTTTCCGGTTGTATGCAGGGAAGAACGATGTACGTCATTCCCTATTGCATGGCTCCTTTTGGATCGCCTCTTGCGCATGTCGGGGTCGAGATTACCGATTCTCCCTATGTTGTGCTCAACATGAAGTTGATGACCCGCATGGGAAAAGAGGCTCTAAGCCAGCTTGAAGACGGAGAGTTTATTCCGGGCCTCCACTCGGTCGGCGTTCCATTAGAAGAAGGAGAGGATGACGTCCCGTGGCCTTGCAATCCGAAAGAGAGGATCATTGTCCATTTTCCTGAAGAAAAGAGCATCTATTCCTATGGAAGCGGCTATGGCGGCAATGCGCTATTGGGCAAAAAGTGTTTTGCACTTCGGATCGCTTCAGTGATGGCTAAAGAAAAGGGTTGGCTGGCCGAGCATATGCTGATCCTTGGACTGACAAATCCTGAAGGAGAAAAAAAATACATCGCAGCGGCCTTTCCAAGCGCTTGCGGCAAGACGAACCTCGCCATGCTGACGCCAACGCTTCCGGGCTGGAAGGCCGAGTGCGTCGGAGACGATATCGCCTGGATGTATTTTGGCAAAGACGGGCGGCTCTATGCTGTGAATCCGGAGGCGGGCTATTTTGGCGTTGCTCCCGGCACATCGATGAAGACGAACCCGATTGCGATGCGCACGATCGAGCGAAATGCGATCTTTACCAATACGGCCTATGCGGATGGCGATGTCTGGTGGGAGGGCTTGAGCGAGACGCCGCCGCCGAATCTGATCAACTGGCAAAATAAACCTTGGGACGGCAAGTCTCCGGCTGCCCATCCGAATTCGCGTTTTACCGTGGCAATGGCGCAATGTCCTGCACTCGATCCTGCAGCGAACGATCCGGCCGGCGTGCCGATCTCTGCGATCCTCTTCGGCGGCAGGCGCCATGGCGTGACGCCGCTAGTTGTGGAGTCTCTCTCTTGGAATCACGGCGTGTTTATGGGGGCAAGCCTCTCATCGGAGTCGACGGCAGCCGTCAAAGGCGAGGTAGGCAAGCTGCGGCATGACCCGTTTGCCATGCGCTCTTTTTGCGGCTATCACATGGGGGATTATTTCGCCCATTGGATTGAGATGGGAAAGCGGGGCGCGGCGAGCAAACTACCCCGGATCTATAGCGTGAATTGGTTCCGAAGAGACAGCAAAGGTAAATTCGTCTGGCCCGGATTTGGGGAGAATAACCGTGTGCTCAAATGGATTTTCGAGCGGACGTCCAATCGAGCAGCTGCAAATAGTACTCCGATCGGCTATCTCCCTGCGCCGGAAGCCCTTGATCTGTCCGGGTTGACAGTGGACCTGCAATCCCTCTTTTCAATTGATCAATCAGCCTGGAAGGAAGAGACGGAGAAACTGAAAAGCTACTTTCAGCATTTTGAAATGCATTTTCCTAAAGAGCTAGAAGACGAATTGCAATGCCTGGAAGAGAGGCTCTCATGAGGATGTTGATCCAGCGCGTTGCGAGCGCCCGCGTCGATGTCGATGAAAAAACAATCGGCTCCATTGGCAAGGGGGCGCTTGTCTTCTTTGGCGCCCATGAAAAAGACGCTCTTACTCAAGTCTCTTGGCTGGCGAACAAGCTCATCCATTTGCGGATATTTACAGATGAGCAAGGCAAGATGAACCTTTCGCTTCTCGATGTCAAAGGCTCTATTCTGATCGTCTCCCAATTCACCCTATATGGCGATTGCCGCGAGGGGAGGCGCCCCTCGTTTAGCCATGCCGCTCAGCCGGAAGTAGCCCGCAGCCTCTACGAAGCCTTCATCAAGGAAGTGCGAAAGTCCGGGCTTGCCGTTGAGACGGGGGAATTTGGGGCTCTCATGCACGTACATCTAATCAATGATGGCCCTGTCACCCTGATTGTCGATGCGCCTTAAACAAGATTTTTTTGCCTTGAAATAAATATTTTCTTGCAAAATACCCCTCATGTGTCTTCCAATGGCTGGTCGCATAAATACAAGAGTGGGTATGTTGCAGACTCAATCGATCCCGGAAGCCTTGCCGGTAAACGCATATTCAGATGTACTGCCTACGCATTTTTCCTTTTCATTTGTTTATTCTAAAATCAAACAATGGCTAAAGCGGTTTCACTTTCATGAAGAAAATGCCTTACTCAATGAGTTGATGCTATTTTATTTTCTGGCTCCCAAAAAGCATTTGGATCACCGAACGAATTTGCATTGTTTTCGGTCTGTTTTGACGCTCTACCTCTTGCAAAAGCAGTTGCTGCATTCTCTCGCATTTTCTCAGGTACACAGACATATCAAGATGCGCTGGATTCCAGCCAAGCTTTTCTTTCCCTTCTCTTCTAAACCAGTTTTGGGTTGCTTTGTAGGATTCAACACAATTGATCGTTATGAGCTCTTCGATGAAGAAAATGTAACTTTGGCTTTAGAAAAGCATTTTCTTGATTTCAAAATAGTAAAGGAGAGTTTCTATGCGCATGCCTCGCAACACAAAGATTTGAAAATATTTTATTTTGAAATCGAAAAAAAGGATGGAACAGCTTTTTCATTAGTAGAGCGAAAAGCGCTAAAGGCGTCGCTGGAAGAGAAAATCAAAAATAGCATTCAGATTCTTTCACCCGTTATTTTTACGAATGCAAATGAAGAAGAGATCTATAAACAGATTCTCGTTCTGAGCCGCGAAATCGAGTCTGCAGAAGATTTGCCTCATGCATATATTTCACTTGATCAACACTCGGGGAAAGAAATTGCTTTTCGTGTGATTCTCGTCTACTTTGCCCCTCATTACCAGATTTCACTCAAAAATTGTTTTCTCGACTGTACCTTTGTTTCTGAACGTGTTTTCCCTGTTCGTCAAGTAGACAATCGTCCAATCGAGGCGCAGATCTTCCGATTGTTGTTTCCTCGCGATCCTTCCTATTTGCGATCAGACGGTTCTTTGGATTTTTATTCTGCTCGTGAGAAGGCCGTTGCCTCCATTCAAAGTGCTATTGGCGAATTCCGAGATTACAATGGAGGAATTCTCCTTAAGCAACAGGAATTGTTTCGTGAATTTAAAAACAAGTTCCCAGAAGTCGATTCTGAATTACTGAATGAGTTCTTTTATACATTAGCTCCTTTAGAAAAAAAAGTTATCTTAAGGTCTAGTGTTCTCTGTACTCTTTTCGCTAACTTTTTAGAAAATCGGAAAACTCAACTGAATAACAGCCCCTATTCTTTTGTAGCTCATTATCATAAACCTGACTTTCTGTTTTCGATACAAGTAAATCATTCGTCATATGCTGAAACTATATCTTCTGTTTTGCAAAAGGAAATGCAAAGTGGACAGCAGATGGTTTGTAATTTTATAGAAACTACACACGAGATATTTTTTAATTGTGTTTTGTTTCAAACAGATGCAAAGAAAGCAGCTCCATTTCTTCAAGTTCTTCGAGAAGAGCTGCACCGCAGCCAGCAAAAAAAGAGTAATTTACAAATTTTACGTATTGGTGCTGAATATCTCCCATATTCCTTAGACCCGCGGATTGGTGGAGATTTAGTTTCCGGTAATATTCTTCGACTTCTTTTTGAAGGACTTACGCGTTTTGATCAACATGGAAATCTAGAAAACGCTCTTGCTCAATCTATTGATATTACTTCTGATGGAAAGCTTTATCATTTTAAGTTGAGATCTTCTTTCTGGAATGATGGCTCTCCTGTGACTGCATATGATTTTGAATATGCTTGGAAAAAGATCCTATCTCCTCATTTTGAAACAACATTTGCAAGTCCCTTTTTTCCTATTAAACATGCAAAGGAAGCCAAAGAGGGGAGATCTCCTCTTGATGAAGTTGGAATCAAGGCTATCGATGACCGAACTCTTAGAGTTGAATTAGCTCATCCCGTTCCCTATTTTTTACAGCTTACTACTCTTCCTTTATTTTCACCAGTACATCAAAAGATGGATCATCAATGCCCTCAATGGCCATATCAATCTGATACACACTATCCTTGCAATGGACCTTTCCAATTAAAGATTAACAAACCAGCTCAGAGTTATCAATTGGTAAAAAACCCATTCTATTGGAGTGCAAAGCAAGTTGTATTAGATGAGGTTATTATTAAGCAAATGAACTCTCATCAATTATATCAGGAGTTCAGGAGGAATGAAGTGGATTGGATTGGAAACCCATTAGGAGGTTGGAATTCATCCTATGTAGCTGCGGAGGGAGATCGCTTGCTATCTTTAGACCACTGGACATGTTGGCAAGTATTTAATACTGAATCTTCCTTGTTAAACCTCCGTAAATTGCGCGAAGCGATTGTGTATAGCATTGATCGAACAGAAATGACAAGTAGTACGTCTCTCGCTCTATTTCCTGCACACACGATACTTTCTCCTAGTGCAACTCAGCCTCATTCTCTTTTTCCCGAAAGAAACATTGAAAAAGCTCAATTTTTATTTAAGGAAGCTCTTGAAGAGCTACAGTTGAGTCATGAAGAGTTTCCAAGGCTTACTTTGCTTTTTAATCAGCAAGGAGTTCGAGAGCATGCGGCACGGCTTTTGCAGCGCCAGCTTTGGGAAGCGATAGGGGTTCGATGCGAGTTACTCCCCCTGCCCTGGAATCAATTTTATGAAAGATTGGTTATAGGTGATTTTCACATAGCACTGATCCATTGGATATCGCCAGTGGACGATCCTATGTATACTCTGAATTCTTTCCGATTTGCAAAAGATGCAGGTAATTTTTCTAATTGGGAAAATTTAGAATTTCAACAACTCCTTTCTCAAAGTGAGAAGGAGTTGAATCCTTTTCAGAGGTCTATATTTTTGCTGAAAGCAGAAAAGATTCTCGCTCAGGAGGTTCCTCTAGTACCATTATTTTTTCAAGCTTCTCAAGCATTGGTTAAACAAGAGTGGCAGGTTCCGTACAAAGACTCTCCTGGGATATTTAACTTTTCACGAATCCTAAAACATAAGGTGTAACATATGGCTGCAATAGTCAAAAGAGTTAGCAGCTCAACAATTTTCATTGAAATTGAAAAGCATATCGCTTGGAAAGGTCACATTTCAGGCTTAGTTGCAGAAAAGATGTTAAGAGGGAAAAACACTCCATTTCTTTACATTATACGAATGGGTGAGCATAAAACAGGTGATGAGACAGGTTATTATATAACTTATGTCGATGTCGATTTAGTCGTTCAACATCGTCCTTTTGTTATTACTGTCACGCCTCAAGGTTGGTACTATGAGAACGTGGGAGGTGGTGGACCCTATCAAAGTGCTTCGATTAATGATGTAATTCATTTGATTTTGCATGTACCAGAAGGGGTGCCAGTACCATTTACTCCGTTTGCACAGATGGCATGAGAGGATGGCGATCTGAAAGAGGAGAGGGCATAAAAAGGCTGCTGAGCCTTTTTATCCCTCTTGCTTTCATGCTGATGACCAGCAGCCTGTATCTTTTTGTTGAGAAGCTTTTCTTAGTGCGGGTTTCTCCTCAAGCGATGCAAGCGGCTGTCAATGCTGCCTATGTCTGTCAGATCTTCCAAACATCTGCTATCGCATTAGTGATGATGGCCCAGGTATTTGTCGCAAATTGGAGCGGTGCTCAAAAGTATAAAGCGATAGGGCCGGGTGTTTGGCAATATATTTGGTTTTCACTACTTTCATCGTGTCTAACGATTCCTTTGAGTATATATGCAGGGCGTCAGTATTTCCAAGGAACAGAGATTGAGCAGGCTGTCCGATCCTATTTCTATCTTCTCCTGACTATGAACCTATTCTATCCCTTGGGAGCGGCTCTTTCTTGCTATTTTTCCGGGCGAGGAAAAACGCGGTTAATCCTTCTTACAACAATTGGAATGCAGCTGCTAAAGATTGCCTTAAGCTACCTTCTTATTTTTGGTGCCTTTAGTCTGCCGCGACTAGGTATGGTCGGAGGAGCTTTGAGCACGGTGATTTCGCATCTGGGATTTTGCGCCATTCTCTTTTTAGTTTTTTTAAGTGCAAAGCACCGAGAGCAGTTTGATACCCATCGATGGCGTTTCCAATGGAGGCTTTTTAAGGAATGCATTCATCCAGGTTTCCTCCGGGCATTGAATCGTTTCTTGTCATTTACCTGTTGGGCAGCAATTGCTCATCTAATGACAATACGAGGGGGAGATTATGCCCTTGTATTGTCCATGGGAGGAACTCTTTTCTTTGTTCTTCCTTCTTTAGCAGATGCGCTTTGTCAAGCCCAAACAACAGTTGTCTCGCAGCTTTTGGGAGCTAAAAAGCTAGCTGAACTATCGGTTGCATCTACATCGGGGTATATTGTTGCTGCTGGGATCTCTCTCTTGTTCATAGTGCCCTTTTTGCTCTTTCCCAGCCAAACGAGTCATCTCCTTTTCCCAACTGTGATGTTAGATGAGCAAATGATTCGAAATATATTTTGGGGGATATTTAGCTCATTTGCCTTATTTTTAATCGGATACGTGCCCATTAGTTTCGTGTTGGCCTGCAAAGACATGAAGTTTTCTCTCTTTATGGGAGCGTTTAACTGGGTGAATGGGTACTTATTGATGGTTCTGTTCCTGGAAGTTATGCAGATTTCAGCCGATAAGTTTTGGCTTGCCTTGAGCGTCATGCACGCGAGCATAGTCCTCTTCTACTACATCCGCGTCCGCTTCCTAACCCAATCGCTCCAAAAGCAGCTTCAGTTTGCTTCATGAAAGAGGTCATTTTGAGTGAGACCTTTTCTTTATTTAGTTATCGATATGTTTCAATCTGCTGCGTAAGCCTATCCATACCAGAGTTAGAGAGATGCCACTAATTATGGCAAGAATAATGTATGAGTATGTCAAGCCAATAGTTCCTAATATTAAAGCAAATCCTATCCATAATATCTCAGAAAAATATTGTACAGACTCAAGCAATCCATATGCTGTTCCTTGTTCATGAATAGCGACTTTTTTCCCAAAAAGAGCATAAATTAAGGGCTGGCCAATGCCACCTAATAAAGTAAATTGAATCATTAAATCTATAGAGGTGCTTAAGCTTTCTTTATATATTATCGAAAAGCAGATTTTAAGAATGATTGTTGAGAAAATTAAAAAGAAGATCAGCGTCAGTGTTTTTTCTACACTTAAGAGTAAAGCTCTTGAAATGAATACACCCAAAAAAAATGAAATGCCGTTAATCAAAAACGTGTTTATGGCTAATTCATTAAAAAGGCGCCCTTCTTCTAAAAAATTAGCGACTATCCACCATTGACTATTTAGTAATAGAAATGCAATCGCAACCATAATGAGATCGCTTTGGAATACCCTTTTAACTGTGCTCATTTTTATAACCGAACGATCTCTAAAATCAAAAAACATCAATAACACCAAAAATAAAGAGGTAATCAAAAGAATAGCAGAAATAATAAATGTAAAATTATTGATGCCAAACAAAGGAAATAAAATCCAAGGAATGGGCTGAACAAAAAATGTGTTAATAATGTTGGGAATTCGTTTTTGGCTAATATGAACGTCACAATATGCAGCTCTGGCAACTGGATTAATATTCCCAAAAACACCATCCACTATAATAGCATTTAAAATGTTATCGTTAAAAATTAGAACTAGGCCGACTGTTCTTCCTGCAATACATAATGCTAAAATTAATTTCCTTGAAAAATAGTCAGATAAAAATCCTCCCGCGGTTGAAAAAATGAATTGCAAAATCAGCCATGTTGCTATTAATGAATAAGAATGCACACCTGAGTGATTCATTTTTAACATAATAAGCATCCTTGCACTTGCTGATGCAAAGATAGCAAGGAGAGGGATCGCAGAAATTATGGATTGCCTATTCAGGCGGAGAGCTTCCAATACAGGCCCTTGCGGGTTTGTCTTTAGTCAACTCATATAACTTCGTGATATTTTTGTGAACGACTAGATGCTCTGTAACACCTATTTTAAATTTATCAGGAAATTTAGCCACTTCTTCAAAGCCAAGGCGAAAAAGCAATCGCAACGTTCCATTCTTTTCTCCAGAAACAGTTCCAAAAAAGGATTGGGCGTTCATGCCAATCGCATGTTCTGCAGCGCGATGTAGCAGTTTTTGCATAATGGAAAATCGTAAAGACCTTCTGCGATTTATTTCGCTTTCAGAAATAATTGGTAGAGTTGTTTTTTCTTCAAATCCATTAAAAATTCCATATTCAGCATATTCGTTGCTTAAATAATTTCGGAATATAATTAGGCCTCTTACAATCTCGTTTACATAATACAATTCGCAAATTCTATCGTTGCGTTCCTCAACTTTTTGAATTGCTGAAGATTGATCCCCATAGAGAGGAGACAATGCTTTCAGTAGTTGTTGTTTTACTAGAGAGTAATCTTGAGAATCTATGCCTAAAACCTTAAAACTTTCATTCATGTGCAGCTCTCATAATAGACTTTCACATTGTTGTGATTCATGTAATATAAATAAGGTTGATGCTTGTATGCAAAATGCTTGCTGCTGAGCAACAGGCTGCAAAAAATATCAGCTCAACGACATAAATTATACAGATCTTCGCGCCTATTGCCATCTCTTTTTGAAGCTGGCTCATAGGTTGGGCCATCTTTCCTCGAAAGCACTTGATACTCGACAACATCTGAAACTTCTTTCTATTGCTGTATGAAGCCTTTGGGATGTGATGATTTTACTTGCTCGCTATTCACGTTTGATTAGACTCTACTTTCCAAATACGTTTGTCTTTGCTATGCTATATGGCTTATTCAAGCTAAATTGGAGCGCCAGATGAACATTCTACTTATTATTTTGACTTTGGTTTCTACTTCTCTATTTTGTGAGGAACCTAAAACGGTATTTCTAATCTCTACACCAAGATCCATATCTGTGGGTTTTATGAGAATGATGCAGGCAAGAAATGATTTTGAAATTTTTCACGAGCCCACAAATGCTGCTTTTCATGCAATACATGACAAAGCTTATTATGATGAAATTTACAGGGATGATTCTTTCCATTCATACAATGAGGTCTTGGAATCTATCCTTGATGAACAAAAGAGATCTAATGTTTTTATTAAAGATCTTTCGTTTACCTGTCATGAGTTTTTAACAAAGGAAAATCCTTTGATTGAATCAGCTCATTTTGCATTTTTGGTGCGAAAACCTCAGGATGTCATTCTTTCTATGTATCAGAAAGGTCTACCTCCAGCTATTCTTCAGGAAATCGCGGGATATAAAAAACTCTATGAACTATTCGAGCTGGTTGCTGAGCATGCTAAATGCCCTCCATATCTATTTTTTTCTGAGGATTTGAGTAAAAATCCAGCAGAGACAGTGGCTTCGTTTTGCCAACATATGGGAATTGAGTTTAAGCCAGAGGCGTTGACGTGGGAACCGTTAGGAGATCAGTTCAAGGGGCTTGAATGGCGTGATGGAAAAAAAATTGAAGCAATTTGGCACTGGCATGCGGATGTAATCAAGAGTGCTGGTTTTGTTCCTTTAAGAACTTCTGAAGTCGATGCAGAAGGAGTCCCAACATTTTCTGAAATTGCCAATTCTGATGATCGAGCTGCCTGTCTGGAAGTTTATCGGAATATCATGCCTTATTATTTAGCGCTAAAAGAGAAGTGGGGATTGATAAACGGCAGATAGAAGATTTTGCAGTTTTGGACTTGGCTATACTGGTTCCGATTCAATCTTACCCACGAAAACCGAATTGAAAGCTCCCTCAAATCGAAGAAAAAATCGGGGTTAATATTAAATTCAATATTGACCCCGATTTTTTGTTCGATTTGAGGGAGCTTTAAATTCGGTTTTCGTGGGTAAGATTGAACCGGAACCAGTATATATCTTATTTCGTTTTCATTAGATAATATCCAACGTAGTCACTCGAGTTTTCCTTCAAAACATCCTTTGTTTTTCTTCTCCAATAGCAAATTTCTTGTTTAGTGAAGGGAGAGGGGGTTTTGCGAGGACTGTTTTGCAGCTGAGTTTTGACTCCCGAGGGTTCAAAATCAGCAATATCTAAGGTATGGCTGACTGTGAAGAGAAAAAGGTAGTATAGCTGTTCGCTTCTGATTTCAGTAATTTGTAGAGCAGTATTTTGTAGTAAATGCTGCATTCCTTGGTATGAAGGAAGAAAAAAATGGAAGGGTGGGTGGATTCCTTCCCAATCTTTTTTGAACTTACAAAAAGAATACGATTCAATACGAGGAAAGCGAAGAAGGCATATTCCTCCCGGCTTGAGAAGATTTTCTATCCTATTTAAAACTTCGGCCGGATTGGGAACGTGTTCGAATGAATGGTGAAAGAAGATCCAATCATAGGAAGAGGCATCGTTTATGCTGTCAATTTCTAGGATGTCTCTTTTCAAGATTTTGCCTCCACATCCAAGCGAGAGGTCTTTATCAAGAAAGGGATCGATGCCCAGGCAGTTATTATAACCTAAATCCCGTAACTCGGCGATTAAAGAGCCTGATCCACTGCCAACATCGAGGATTTTGGCTGTCTTGGGAATCTGATAGGGAAAAAGAGCTTTGATGCGAAGGTCGTCATATGTGTTTAATACTTTAAGCAAGGATTTAGCCAAAAAATTGTTGTGTGACAGTACATATGACTTGACCCATTTCCGAAACAAGCTTTGAGCAAATTGAGATTTAGCTAAATTTGGATAGCGAGAATAGAGCGAATTCAGCTTTTCTTGAGAAGGGATTTGTTCAATTGATAGAGAGCCGCAGGAGGGGCACAGGATATAAGGAAATTCTTCTCTAGAACCAAAGACCATTTCGCGGGCTATCACCTGTTCATTTTCTTCTCTATTGCCGCATATCCTACATGGTGTCATTGTTGTGCTCTGTCGTAAACAAGAAGAGATTAACTATATTTAGCTGCTAATTCTATTGATTGTTGAACGGGGTGTTTTGTTTCGTTTTTCTTGATTTTTTCGTCGGCTGATTTAAGCAAATCTATCTGCATCTTATCTGCGATGCGAAGCAAGTAGAGCAAAACATCAGCTAGTTCTTCTTTGACATTTTGAAATCGTTCGGGGTGTTTGCTTGCAAGGCTTTCAATTTGTTCGTCTGTTAACCACATAAACTCTTCCATGAGTTCAGCAGCTTCAACAGCAAGAGCCATGCTTAAATTCTTAGGAGATCCAAATTTGTCCCACTGTCTGATTTGTACGAAATCTCGTTGCTTTTGCAGGAGTTCTTTGAGATTAGTCATCTTTTCTCCTTAAGAAATATTGTGATTTGCTGAATTGTTTATACTCCATGCAGATCTTGATTAAACTGCATGGAGTATAATTTTAGTGCTTAACGATTTCGGAGTCTTTGAAGAAAAAGGAGATTTCTTTCTTTGCGCTGTTGAGCGAGTCCGAGCCGTGCACCGCATTGTGGCCAATGTCCGTTCCGAAATCGTGGCGGATCGTCCCTTCTTGCGCATCGGCTGGATTAGTCGGTCCCATAATCCTCCGGTTTCTAGCAACGGCATCTTCGCCCTCCAACACTTGGATGAGGACAGGTCCGGAGGTCATGTAATTGACCAGGTCGTTGTAGAACGGACGGCCTTTATGCTCCGCATAGAAGTCGCGGGCTTGCTCGGGGGTGAGGCGGACGAGCTTTGCGGCGGCGATTTTCAGGCCGTCGTGTTCAAAATACTCGATGATCTCGCCAATATGGCCGGATGCCACCGCATCCGGTTTGATGATCGAAAGGGTCCGCTCAACCGGCTGCGCCTTTTCGGCCGCAAGAAGAGGGGATGCGCATAACAGCACTGCAAGAAGATAGCTTTTCATCAGGATACTCGAGCAAAAATCTCATTTGGTTTAAAGAAAAAGGCAATCTCAACTTTTGCGTTCTCAAGAGAGTCCGAACCATGGATCGCGTTGCGCTCGATGCTCGTCGCAAAGTCAGCGCGGATCGTTCCCGCATCTGCCTTGGACGGGTCTGTCGCACCCATGATGCGGCGGTTCGTCGCTACAGCATTGTCTCCTTCCAGCACCATCACAAGGATCGGTCCGGATGTCATAAATTCAACCAGCTCGCCGAAAAAGCCTTTGTCCTTATGGATCGCATAAAACTTCTCTGCTTGCTCTTTCGTCAAATGCGTCATCTTTGCAGCGGTGACACTAAGGCCCTCCCGCTCAAAATACTCAATGATGTTTCCAATCTGGTTTTGCCCGACTGCATCGGGTTTGATGATTGAAAGAGTTTGTTGTAAGGCTTGTGTTGAGGTCTGGGCCATGGATAGAGTCTCCAAAAATTTATTTTGCTCTTCTATTCTAGCTTATGGCCAGAATAAAACTCATCACTCAAAATGATCTTTTGGCATAAAATTTCAGTTTTTGACGGAGGAATCATGGGTTATGGCAATTATCCCGATCTACAAGGGGTAGAAAATGTGCTGGTCATCAAGCTGCGCCACCTCGGGGACGTCCTCTTAACTACTCCCTGTTTTTCCGTTCTCAAAAAAAGATTGCCTCATGCCCGCATCGATGCCTACGTCTATCAAGAGGCCGCTCCCATGCTCGAGGGCCACCCGGCAATTCATGAGATTTTAACCCTCGACAGGGCTTGGAAAAGACTCCCCTTGCTCAAACGCCTTAAGCGGGAGGCCGGACAGCTTTGGAAGATCCGACAGAGGCGCTATGATCTCGTTCTCAATCTTACCGAAGGCGATCGGGGCGCGATGGCCGCTAGAGTAAGCAAAGCGAAGATCCGCGCAGGGGTGGATTCTAGGGGAATCTATACTCATGTTGCAAAGATGTGCCCCTCCCTTCGCCACACGATTGAGCGGCAGCTCGATCTCTTGCGACGGATTGGCATTTTCCCGGAAGAGGAAGAGAGAGAGCTCTTTTGGTCGATCCCGGAGAAGGAGCAAGAAAGGGTGATGAAACTGGTTCCTTGGGAGCGCTTTATCTTGATCCACCCCGCCTCCCGCTGGCGCTTCAAGTGCTGGCCGGAAGACAAGATGCGTACCTTGGCAGAGAAATTGCTTGAAAGAGGGGAGAGGCT
>JAKBAE010000062.1 GCA_021809325.1 bacterium | reverse complement strand
GATAAGCAGGATTATTTTTGGGTTGCAGGGCTTCCCTGCATCATGCCTATCATGCCCGATCTTCCCGCGGAGCGGATCCTGTATTTCTTTTCAAGCAAGTTATCGTGCAATCGCCCTGGGTGTGAAAGAGGGATTGGTTTATGGATGAATTAGTTTTTCTGGAGAATTTAATTCGTTTAATTGGTTTTGTGGGTTTTGTTTTTTCTACAACATATCTTATACCTAAGGGTATGTGTTTTTATTTTGAATGGAAAGAAAGGAGGTCTTTTAAGTACTTGTCAGCTGCCGTCAGCTTGTGTTCAGTTGGCGGGCTTTATCTTCTATATCTACTATTGAATACAGTTTTTAGAAAATGAATGTCAAAGCCCTAAAATTGAAGATTTTAGTTTCATTTTTGCTGTTTATTCCTTTTAGTGCAGTGTGCTTGCCATCTGAGACAGAAAGAAAATCATATTCCGATCAGATAAAAACTGCTTTCGAGCTCCAGTCAATTGGAGAAAGCAGGAAAGCATTTTATGTTTTTAAAAACGCATATCAATCAGCTTTACAATCAGGAATGCCAGCTTCTACTTTAGCTCCTCTTCAAGAGCTGTTTATTTGGTACCGCAAATATGGGTTTTCTTGTGGTCTGACCAGTTCTCCATCTCAGTGTATTGGGGAATATAGGGATGGTGATTGGATAACGACGAATATTTTTCTCCTTCTCGCACACCACGAGAAGAAAAGATGATGAGCGATTTTTTGTGTGGAGTGGGCTATGTTATCAGCGGAGTGTTTTGCATAAGTGTGGGTGCGCCAGTAAGCGGTGCCGTAGGAATTGGTGTTGGTACTTCCCTGGTGTTAATTAGTCAATCCCATTAGATCCTGTGAACCTATCTCAGCTGCTCGCCAAAGGCCAAAACTAAATTTTTTTGTTTTGAGGCGCACTTTGAAATAGTCTATAGTCTGGTGATATGTCAATCAAGATCCACCAATATAGGCCTCATTTTACAGATGTTCGGATTGAAAATACAAACTTCTGCGGATACAAATGCGTCATGTGTCCCAGGGATAAGCACACGCGCCCTCAAGGGATCATGTCGATCGATGATTTTGAAATTGTTTTGGATCGGATTGGCTCCTTTTCAGGAGAAATGCATTTGCATGGCTTTGGGGAGCCCCTTTTAGACAAAAGTCTTCCAGAGAAATTAAGAAGAGTTCGTCAAAAGCTTCCCGGTAAGACGACGACGGTTATTTTTTCCACATTGGGCGTCAGGGTTTCAGAATCCTATCTTTATGAGCTAGCCGAGGCGAAGCTTACGGCCATTATGGTGAGCTGTTATGGCTATAATCCAGAATCTTATAAAATGGTCCATGGCCGAAATGCTTTTCATATTGTGAAAGAGAATCTGGCAACTCTCTCTAAAGTGAGAAAAGAACGAAATGGCTATCCCAATGTCTGCATTATCCCTTCGGGGGATCCCATGCTGATTACCCTCTCAACAAAAAAAGACGGAAGGGCTGATTTTTTTGAATGGGCCGAGTCTTTGGGACACCGTTTTATCGAAGAGAGGAAGCTCCATAACTTTGGCGACGGAAGGGGGTATAACATCCCTAAAAACGAAAGGATGTGTCCCGTAATCAGAGGAAGAAGAAATTCCATCCTTCAAATCACTTGGGATTTGAACGTCATTCCTTGCTGTTATGACTACAATGCAAGCATTGTTTTAGGAAACTTGAGGAACCAGACCTTAGAGGAGATCTTTACCGGGCTTGAATATTTCAGGTTTGTCAGGGCCCATCTGGCCAATGACCTCGAAGACTACAAAATTTGCCAGAATTGTGAAAAGGACTATTATTGATCGCAAATGGAAAAATTTGATCAGTTGCTGCAGATTGCAGACCGGCTTCTCGGGGAAAATGGGTGTCCTTGGGATCGTGAACAGACTTTTTATACCCTTCAGCCCTATCTCTTAGAAGAGACCCATGAACTCCTTGAAGCTATTGATAGCCAGTCTCCGGTCCATATGGCCGAAGAGCTGGGCGATGTGCTATACGCTCTCGTTTTTATTGCCAAACTTGGCGAGATCCAAGGTTTGTTTACTCTATCCGAGGCGATCCAAGGCGTAAGCGAAAAATTAATCCGCCGCCACCCCCATATTTTTGGAGAAGAATCGATCTCTTCAACCGATGATGTGGTGAAGAATTGGGAGGCGATCAAAAAGAAGGAAATGGGAGGAAAGGGAAGGAAATCAATCTTGGATGGCATTCCTCCTTCACTTCCGGCTCTCCCAAGGTCTCAAAAAATCTTACATAAGCTCGGCCGTGCCAAAAGCCCGCTTTTTCCCAAAGTGGAAGAGGCTCGCTTGAATGAAGAAGAGGTGGGAGAAAAGCTTTGGAGTTTGATTGCCGAGGCTGAAAAATCGGGCATTGATGCGGAGAGTGCTCTCAGGCGTTTCAGTGCAAAGATTGAAGCGGGATTTAGAAAAGAAAACACCGGAGACTAATTCGCTGCAGGAGCTGAATCCTTAAGGCTGCTACCTTCCGGTTCTGACCTGGTTCGGATCGCTCAATCAGCGAGATCCCCGGTGAAACTTCAGTTTACCACTTTTGGCTTCCAAATTTCCATTAAATCTGCCAAATATTCGCAACTAACTGATTTTCTTAAACCTATCTCCTCTTGCCCGGTATGGCGTTCAGGTTCAGAAGATAGGTGTCAGGGAAAAATTTGGAAAGAATCTTCACCGCATTGTCGCCGTTTTGCGCCATGGCAGAAGCAGAGTATAGGCAAAGCCCAACCCCAACCCCCTTGCCATACCCTGTGAAGACAACGGAATCTTCTTTCACAGTAAGAGTGAAGTCACTGCTTTGCAGCCGGTTCGCACCCAGTCTTCTTTGCAGTTCGAGAAAGGGGAAATCATGGGTCTCGATCGTATCTTTTGCGCGAAGAGCATACACTTTATTCGATCCCTGGTCTGTAAAAAGCTCGATCCCTTTGACTTGGGATACGTCTAAGAGTTGGGCCAAAGACTTTTTGGAGATCGTAAAGCTCCACTTGGAATCTTTGCGGTCCAGTGCTGCGTGAGGGGCATCGACCCCATTTGGAGGAGCCCAACCGTCAGCACGGAACATCGTGTGATAAGGGATTGTCTTGCCTGCGCTGTGTTCTGTCCATAGAGTAGCAAAGGGTAGGCTTTTTCCATCCATCGGATGGACCAAGATCAAGTGGCGGGTTGCATCTACCGCTTTTTCAATCGCAGAGTTGGGCCCGATGAGGGCGTTTCCTTGATAGCCGACGTCCGTAGCGGCCACTTGCCAAAACGCTTCTTTGTGGCGGGAGACGGCATAGTAGGCGTTTGTGCGTGCAAGGATGGCGAGGGCTGCCATCACCTCGCTCTCAAGAGGTTGGGTGATCTGCAGTGAAAGAAGCCCTTTTACATAGGATTCGATGTCGATGTCATTGACGATGTTGATCCGGCCTCCGATCGCATAGATTGCAATCGATCCCGCATACTGAATCCCGTTGATAAAGATAGAGGTATCGGCGGAGCGCGGCTGCAGATAGACCTGGTAAAAGCCGGGAAACTCTTCTCCCCACTTCAATCCCCCTTCCGTCGCATGGATCATAAAGCGCTTTCCGAGAATTCCGGAGGAGATTTTGGATCCGTCATGGGGGTTGAAAAGAAAATAAGACCCTTTTACTTCGAGAAGGGCTTCTGTGATCCCTTGCTCTAGCAAAATCTGTATGTTTTTGGGGGAAGCAGGCTCGACGGCTTTTTCAAGGATCGGGTCTGCAGACAGAGTTGTAGGCCCGGCTATCGCCGAAGCGGCAAGCAGGGTAGAGGCGAGGATAGCAGATAGTGTGCGCATAAATATATTACTCCATTTTCCTTGGGGATTTTTTCCCCATGTGCCGGTAGGCAAGTTCGGTGGCTTCCCGGCCGCGCGGCGTGCGCTTCAAGAAGCCCTGCAGAATGAGATACGGTTCATGAACCTCTTCCAGCGTGTGAGCCTCTTCACCGACTGCAGCGGCCAGATTGCTCAAGCCGACAGGCCCGCCTTCGTGATGATCCATAATAACGGTTAGGATTTTTTTGTCCATTTCATCTAGGCCGACATGATCTACGCCAAGCATTTCCAGGGCTCCTTCAGCGAGGTGAGGGGAGATAGTCGTCTTTTTATGGGCCTGGGCGTAGTCGCGCGTCCATCGAAGCAAGTTGTTTGCAATCCTGGGCGTTCCGCGAGAGCGGTTTGCAATTAAGAGGGCAGCCTCTGCATCGATCGGCATGGAAAGAAGCGAGGCTGAGCGCTCGACGATGGTCCGCAAAGTGTCCGGCTCATAGTAATCGAGCCGAAGCTGAATGGGAAAACGCGTGCGCATCGGGGCGCTGAGAAGACCTGCGCGCGTGGTCGCTCCAACAAGCGTAAATGGCTGGATCTCTACTCGTACGCTTCTCGCATTCGCCCCGGAGTCGATCATCAAATCAAGGGCAAAATCTTCCATGGCGGAGTAGAGGTACTCTTCGGCTGTTTTTGCCAGGCGGTGGATCTCATCGACAAAAAGGACGTCGCCCTTTTTGAGATTTGTCAAAAGGCCGGCCAAATCGCCCGCTTTTTCAATGGCAGGCCCGGAAGTGACGGTCAGAGTTGTTCCCATCGTCTTTGCAATGATATGGGCAAGAGTTGTTTTTCCGAGTCCGGGGGGGCCGGAAAAAAGGCAATGTCCAAGGGCATCGCTTCGCTGCAGCGCAGCAGCAATCGCTATCCCTAGCCGCTTTCGCACAGGCTCTTGGCCGGAAAAATCCGATAGTGTTTGCGGGCGGAGCGGGATCTCAAAGGGCTGGTCGGGCTTGGCCCAGGTCGACTCAATGAATGCCATAGATGAAAATCCTAGCATGAAAACGAATTGACGCGCTATACCTGCTTTTCACAACACGAATGCAGGTGCTATTATGCTACAATCTGACCGCTGGATCCGGAAAATGGCCCAGGAAAAAAAGATGATCGAACCGTTTGTCGAGCGCCAAGTCCGAAATACCGAGGGAGGAAAGATCGTAAGTTACGGCCTTTCCAGCTATGGCTACGATTTGCGCGTCGCATACGAGTTCAAGGTATTTACAAATGTGTATAACGCGCTAGTGGACCCAAAGCAGTTCCACGAAGATTCATTTGTCGATATTAAGGGGGATTTTTGCATCATCCCCCCGAATTCCTTTGCTTTGGCCCGAAGCGTTGAATATTTCCGCATCCCGCGAAACATCTTGACTCTTTGCATTGGCAAATCGACTTATGCGAGATGCGGGATCATTGTCAATGTGACCCCGTTCGAGCCCGGATGGGAGGGGACGGTGACGCTTGAGATTTCCAATACGACCCCGCTTCCTGCTAAAATTTATGCCGGCGAAGGGTTGGCCCAAGTCCTTTTCTTGGAGGGCAAAGAGGAGTGCGAAATCTCTTACGCAGATCGTAACGGTAAGTATATGAATCAGATGGAGATTACTTGTCCCCGTATTTGATAAAAATCTTGTCGCATCCGATAATTCGCATGAGGTTGCGAAGATATGGACTCAGCTCTATTCCAGAACGGAGAATTTTCTCATCCAAGATCTCGGCCCTCGGTCAAATTCGGGGCCGGGTTCTATCGCAATTTCTGGATGCTCTCTTTTCTCCTGCTTTGTACTGCAATCTATTTTCAGAAAAGCCGCAAGAGGGATGCAGCGATCGCAGAGATATCGCTCCGGCTTCGGGAAATGGAAACGGTTAAAACGATTGCGGCAAAAGAAAGAGAGGATTTGCAGCTTCGCCTCCAGTCTCAAGGCGACCCGGCATGGATAGAGATGGTGTTAATGAGGGATCTCGGCGTTGTCCCGGAGGGATGGATTAAGGTGCAGTTTAGGGACTGTCAAATAATAAAATGAAGCATTACGCAACGCGAAAACTGCCGCAAATCGACAATCGCAAAGTGGGTAGTATCGAGAACATACAACCCAGTTTGCGATCGTCGATTTGCGGCGTTTTGGCGCAGCGTAATGCTTTATTTTATTGTTTGACAGTCCCTTAGGTAGGGCGAGTGGTAATCCTCCTAGTTCTTATACTTTTTTTGTTGATCATCGTCTCCGCATCGCTTTCAGCTTCCGAGACGGCTCTCTTTTCTTTGACTCCAATGGCTCTAAAGGCATATCGGCTCTCCTCCTCGGTGAGGCAGAAGCTAGTAGGCCGCCTGATGGACCATCCGCGCGATGTTTTGGTAACGATCCTCCTTTTAAACGTACTTTCGAATCTGCTTATCCAGAACGTCGTTTCCGGGCTTTTTGACCAGTTTCCCGACTGGACTCTGAAAGTGGGCGTCCCTTTGGCCATTACCCTTATTTTTGGTGAGATCCTTCCAAAATCGCTCGCGATGGCAAATAACGCCTCAGTCGCAGCTGCGGCTGCCCCTTCGATCAGCTTTTTGATGAGGGTTTTTACGCCGATCCGGACGCGGCTTAGCCGGCTCGCGAGCTTTCTAGCGCGGCTCGTCTTCTTTTTTTTGCAAGAAGAGAGAGAAATCACTTATGAAGAGCTCAGGCACATTGCGAAGACCTCGTTGAAGAGCGGTGTATTGACCGGACACGAGGCGAAGCTGATCGACGGCGCTCTGGATTTGAGGGAATCGACCGTCAAAGAACTGATGCGGCCTCGCGGGGAGGTTCTCTATTACAACATCCACGACCCGATTTCAAAGCTTTTGCGCCTTTTTGTCGATCAGCAATGCACCCGTGTACCGGTTTGCGATGGAGAGCTGGAGCATCTGCTTGGGATTCTTTCCACGAAGCATTTTTTTATCCATCAAGAAACGATCAAAGCAGGAGAGGACCTCATTTCCATTTTGAAAAAGCCGTACTATGTACCGGAAGCAACGCGCGGCTGGGTGCTTTTGCAGAACTTGCGCGATGCAGGAGAGCAATTAGCGATGGTTGTGGACGAGTACGGGTCGCTTAGCGGTTTGATCACCCAAGAGGATCTGATCGAGACGGTTATCGGAGAGATTTCGGACCGAAGGGACGAAAAGAGTTTGTATACGAGGTCCGGCTCGGATGTTGTGATTGCAAGCGGCAAGCTCGAACTTTCCGATTTTGAAGATCTTTTCGGGGTGCAGCTGGTTTCGAAAGAAAATGCGGTGACGCTGGGAGGCTGGTTGATCGAGCAGCTCGGCGACATCCCCGCTGCGGGCACCAAATATGCCACTGACGAATTCTTATTCTATGTGCTGGCGGCTGATCCGAACCGCGTCCGTAGAATTTATGTGCGCAAGATCGGGTCCCCGAAAAAAAAGAGGGGAAGGCGGCGCCGTGTCTGAGACTTGGATTTTTTTTCTGGGCTTTTCCCTTCTTGCGATTTTTGTGCAGGGGCTTTTTGCCCTCTTTGAGATGGCCTGCATCTCCTTCAACCGAGTAAGGCTGCATTATAATGCGACGCAAGGGATCCGAAGGGCCGCCTGGCTCACCGAGCTGATCCAGCATCCGGCAAAACTCTTTGGCACGACGCTGATCGGCATCAACGCTTCTTTGCAGATCGGCTCGGAATGCGCACGCCGCTTTTACGAGGGACTGAACCTAAACCCCGATTTCGCGCCGCTTACCCAGTTTTTTCTTGTTGTGCTTTTCGGCGAGCTGATCCCCCTTTTCGGGGCGAGGCGCCATCCGGAAGCGATTGCAATGGCTTTGGCTCCGCTTATGATCCTGGTCTCCAGGATTCTTACCCCTTTGATTTGGGCTTTTTCTCTATTGGCAAAAGGGGTGCAGCACCTGATTGTCGGCGCGCAGGAGGAAGGGTCGGTATTCTTATCGAGAGAAGAGGTGCAAAAGTCGTTTGAAAAAAGCGAGACGGCGCAAGATGAGTTCACCCAGTTGGCTGCGCAAGTTTTTCGCTTGAAAAACTCACCGGCCCGCCAATCGATCGCACCCCTTGATCCTGACCTTTTAATCCCATCGACGGCCACCCTCTCCGATGTGCGCCAGCAATTGCAGGAGAGGCCCTCCTCATTTTTCCTGATCTTCCACCGCGATTCGCAAAATATTGTGGCGATTGCAGATCTTCGCGATCTTTTACAGCTTGACCCAAAGAAAAAGATCATCGACGTGGCTAGGCCCCCTTGGTTTGTCACACAAGACACTTCCCTCTCCCAGATTTTAGAGCAGTTTCGGAGGAATAATCAGGGTGTGGCTGTGATTCTCGACTCCGGCGGACGCGCCATTGGGATCCTGACCTTTGATCAGATCTTAGATGCGATCTTTGGTCCTGAAAACCCATCCCTTGCCGAAGAAAAGGGGAAGCTTTACGTGCAAAGAACTGTGGCAGGGACGATGACAATCGAAGAGTTTAACCAGGAGTTTCAAGCAAACTTCCCATTTGAAAAAGATGAGACGCTGAGCGATTTAATTGTCTCGCGTCTCGATCACGCACCGGTTAAGGGGCAGTCAATTGAAATTGAGGATTTTTGTTTTACCGTGTTAGAGCCCTCGCTCAGGGGAGCCCGGCTACTTTCCGTCAAAACCGTTGATTGATTAACGCGAGTTTTAGGATAAGAAATTTTCTTTCTTATCCGAAACTCGCGTTTTCTCAGCATTTTTTCCAGGAAAAGTAGGTTGTTTTGCCATTTTTTTCTTCTTGATAGCCCCCCCGAAATTGATCTTCCGGAATTTGGACGAAGAAATTGTATCGAACGTAGGTAGATTTAATCCCCGGGTAGCTGGGAGATTCTTGTGTTTTAATGTCATTGAGTTCTGATTGAGGGATCAACTCTATCCTATCGGTATCAATTTGCAGCTCTTCTTGCAATCCGCGCAGCGCGGCAGTTTCAATTGCTTCTCCGAATTGTTTTTTTTCGACGATGTAATCAAAATTCCTGCAGCGAGCTTTTCCACTCGAAAATATTTGCTGGTCTTCGTGAAGTTTGAATTTTGATCCTCTTGCATCAATGAAATAGCATCTTACCCTGACCTCTTCAACGGTGCGAAGCAGCTCTCCATCTTTTATTTCCACATTGCAATCACCATCTTCAATCTCTCTCCAGAGATCTCCAAGACTTTTAACCCAATTGTGTGTTGAAATGCCCCGCTCAGCTAGCGCCGATTGTAATTCATGAAACGTCTCGATTCGATAGCTTGAAGAAGGGGGAGCATAAAAGTTCAATGGATTATTAGAAACGAACATAAGTCGAACTCCTTGTTAATTTTGAGCGAAGAGTCTAGCCAAATGAAATGTTTATTGTCACGAAAATCGTAAGTATTTTCTGTCTTTACTTAAATTTTTAGGTTCAGTAATCTCTTTTATTGAAAAATTCAAAGAGGTTGGAAAATGGCAAAAGTTGTAATAGCAATGAGCCTTGGATCAAGCGGAATCATAGCTGGAGGATTGATCAATGGGAACGGGGAGATTGAAGATAGCATTCCTTGTTCGTCTGGTTGTGGAAAAAGTCTTAAAGATCGATGCAGTGAGCTTGTGCAAGAAGGTTTGAGGCGGTGCAGCCGGCTAGGTTTTCAGCCGATGGCAATAGGTGTTTCAACGAATGGCGAAGTTCGGGATGGAAGAGTTTTGGGACGTAATTTTAAAGGGGATGAAGGGCTATTGCAGAAGACCCTTGAAGAGCGATTTCACTTGCCCACAAAGGTCATGAACCGTTTCCATGCATGCGCTTTAGGTGTCTCTCACATTCTGCAAGACAATGGTTCTTTGGGAGTTGTCAACGTATCCAATGCAGTTGGATATGGTATGGTTTCTGCCGGTAAAGTACGAGAACATTACGACCCCGTGAAAGGGGCCGGAGGATTGAGAAAAATCGAGAGGCATAGCGATGGCAAAACCATGTCGATTGCTAATATCGCTGGAATTTCGGCCATGTTGGACCGATTCCAGGATTCTAAGATGACAGGATTGCATCAGTTGTTTGCAAAAGTAAGTTCTGGTAGTTCGCTGGCGAAGAAAATCGAGAACGATGCGGCGGAAGCAGTAGCGGAATTAGCAGGTGATTTACATACCTCTTTTTCCCCTGAAAGATTAGCGGCGTTGGTTTATAGTCGCGAGCCCCTAACAAAAAGAGAGAGAGAGGTATTTCTCGGTCGTGTCCAAGAGAAAGTCAAAAATAAATATCCGCAAGCGCCAGAAATCCAATTGGTGACTCATCTTTCGGAAGAAGATGCAAAATTGGTGGGGGTCGCTAAAGCTGCGATGGAAAGGATTGCTTCTGATTCGAAGATGCATGAGCCCGAGCCTCTCTTTCACTCGCAAAATGAGAAGGGTATGGGAGACCACCTGTTTGCAGTTACAGGATCCCCGGCATCCGGAAAAACGACCTTTGTAGCTGAAACTTTGCTGAAAAAGCTGCAAGAGCATGGCGTTCGAGTTGGTGGAGTGATTAGCAAGGAGTTGCGCAATCAGAAAGAGCGAACGGGGTTTGTCATGAAAAGTCTTTATCCCGGCAAGGGGTGGAGCGAAGCGATCGAATTAGCAGTGGTGGAAAAATATGCGCCGCCGAATACGGATCATTCCAAGTACAAGCGTTTTGTAGCGCCGGTGTCTACTTTTTTAGTGAATGTGCAAAATGTCACAGATTCTATCGTTCCAGAACTTCAAAAAATTCAACAAGCAGCAGAAGTGATCATTATTGATGAGGTGGCTACTATGCAGCTATTTAGTAAAGATTTTGAGAATGCCGTAGAAGAGATTTTGCATTCCAAAATCCCAACCATTGTGACTATTCCAGAAAGAAGCAAGTCGGGCCTTGTTCAAAGAATTCGCACAGTAACTGAGCGCAACGGTTTGCTGTGTGTGTTGGATGCCAAAGACCGGTCTAGATCCCAGAGAATAGGAGAGCGTCAGCTTATGCCAAGGCTTTTGGATGAAATTGAAAAATATCGAGCAGTTAAGAGTGAGAAGGCAGAGTTTGTCTCCCGGACCTACATCAGCCAGTCACCTCCGCGGAAACGAGCTAGAATTGGGGAGTAGGCCATGTTGTGGAAAATAATGAGTTTGTTTTGTGCGGCGGTTTCTCTGTGTGCTCTGGAGCCTGTAGTTGTTGTGCTGGGGCCGCCAGGCTCCGGAAAAGGTTATGCCGCGCAATTTTTTAGGGAAAACCATGGCTATACCCATCTGAGTGCCGGAGATATCCTTCGCCATGAAATTGATCGAAGAACGCCCATCGGTATTCAAATTGAAGAAATTGTCAGTCGGGGAGAGCGTGTAGACGCTGGTCTTATGCAGTCTCTAATGACGAAACACGTTTGCCGTGTGCAACGAGAGGGAAAGCCCTTTATAATTGATGGGTTTGGAGGGGGCGAACAAGATATTGCATTCTTGCATGACCTACTTTTGGATTTAGGACTCATTGAAAAAACATTTGTTTTGTTTCTTGATGCAAAGGACGAGACTTGTAAGGACAGAATGAGAGGCCGTCTCGTTTGTAGTGAGTGCGAGTATATTTACAACTTGGAAACTCAGCCGCCACATGCTGATGGGCAATGTGACTTTTGTAGCGCATCTCTTATTCGGAGGAGCACAGACACTCCTCAGGTTATCGAAAACCGCATGATTTTATATCGCGAACGAGTAGAGCCAAATTATGTAAAGGCATTTGCCTTCTTCCCTACCCTATTTTTTCGGACAGATGGGAACTTGGATGGGTGTACGAGATTTTATCAAGAATTGAGTGATCAGCTTCCCGCATTCGAAGGAGATGCCGCTGATTTTGTTCATCGACTTTCTACTCAGGGAAATGATTCTTATAAGAATCATTTTATCACCGACCGTTATACAGCTGCGCGCGGGATGCCTCAAATGTTGGATCTCTATTGTCGTCTGTGCGGTGCATGGGTTATGGAGTATCAAAAAGACGGGCCGGGGCCCTTGCTTCGCTGTTATGTAGACCGGATCCGAAATTCTGCATCCCAGTTAAACTTTACTGTCAAAGCTTTGTCGACAACCCCGCTTTGGAGTTGTAAACACTGTAATTTTTCGTTAGCGCAGCCCTGCATTTATCAAAAGCATGGTGAAATTCGACCGGCATATCAGATTTTAAGTGATCAGGTGAATGGAGTCGCTCTTTCTAGGATTGTCGAAGCTAAACAAAATTAATGAAGGATTATGGTTTGTATCTCTTAATTGTATTTATTTTATTTCTTGGAGAGGGGTGTAGTCAACCATCTACAAGCACATCTTTACCGCGCTTACAGAGTTCTCATCGCTATGCATCGATTTTGGAGAAACTGCTTTATTACAAAAAAGACAGGTTTTCTGTTTTCTATGGAGGCCCCGTGACCTCTTCCGGTGTTCAATGGCTCATGATGGCTACGTTCGAAGATGAAAAATATCAAACAAGGGCTTGTTATGAAATTGCCTTTGTTAATTGCAACTTACAAGACGCCGAGGATGCTTCTATTTACTTTTTGAATATTCCTGAAATAGACATCAAGTTCAAAAACGAACGTAATTCCTGCTATAAGAAGTTTGAGGAATTTTCTTCCGGTAAATATAGCCCTGAGAAATACATTCTTATTCGGTTAGCTGAAGTAGCTATGCCCTTTTATCCAAATATATACATTTCTTCGTTATGCGAAGCTCCCAAATATGATAAGGATAAAGAGACAATCGCCCACTTTTTGTCCGAAAATTTCAAAACAAAAGCTGAGATTGTGCAGATAGATTCTGAGGGTACAGTAGAAGAAATTGATTTTCAATCAGAAAAAGAAGTTTTTTATAAGCCTGTTCAATTTGAGATGGCTATTGAAGATAGAAGAGAAACCTTTTATCTGGGAAAACGAATTCTTCTTAGAGATCCATGGAAAATCTACTATGTAATTGTGTGTAATCCAGCGTTGCTCGTGCCATCTAGTACAAGTTTTATGTCAGAAGAGTGTTTTGTCCGTCTTGATTCGGGATGTACGAGTGGACAAATCTATAATGATAGCACTTGTGATTGTTTGGATCAGCTTCATGAAAGTTTAACGCATCTTTCCAAATTTTATGCAAATCGGGGCATGGTCATCCATATGCCAACTCATGATGGAAGGGGGTTCGGTTTTGCTCTGAAAGCGGAGACAGAAATATACAAGCAAGGCGGGAGAGGAAGAGTTCATACAACAGAATCTTTGGATACGATTGCTGCTGCACAGCATCTTTACCAATCTGAAGAAATCGACTTAAGGACTTTTGATGGTGCGGCCTATATCTTAAAACAGCTTGGTGTTCGTGAAATTACATTGTTTACTGATAACCGAAGTAAAGCTCAATCATTGGAAAATTACGAATTTAAGATTAATCGTATTACAACAAATACTACTAAAGAATCCTGTAGAGAACATCTAAAAGCTAAGAAGAAGCACGCTGCTTATTATTCAGACTAATGAGTATATACCCGTTCCACCTCACTGGCACCCAAAAAGGCTGATTCAAAGCCCCGGGATTGGATTATTTTTGAAGGGGTTGTATTGAACTTAATACTACCCCTTCAAAAATAATCCAATCGCGTGAGCTTTCAATTCAGCCTTTTTGGGTGCCAGTGAGGTGGAACGGGTATATAGTGCTTCCACCTGAAAGTTACCCAAACACCATTTTTATCCAATTCTAATTGGATTTAACTTTATTTCCTGAAAGTCATCCGACAGGCGATTACTCAGCAAGCTTTTCATTTTGTGCACTTTGCTTGCAAAAAAATCTCGAGTCGCCGCAAAAAATTCCCAACAATCGGGGAAATATCGATTATACAGAGTTAGCTCACGAAATAGCTTCCATAGCCGCTCTATCGGATTCAGATTTGGCGAGTAGGGTGGTAAATAATGCAATCGAATGCTCGACTGCTTTAA
>JAKBAE010000158.1 GCA_021809325.1 bacterium | reverse complement strand
AATCTGATCCGCAGAGCGATTTTTGGGAGATGGAATCTGAGAAAATTCAGGCGACTATTTTCGTGTTTTACGTGTTTAGAACCAGCTGGTTGCACGGCATGAATTTATTTTTTGTCCAGTACAGAGGGATTAGCCTCCTCGATATCATCAAAGGTTATTTTGATCTCTTGTTTCTAATGCGATCACATATCGCTTGGCATGTTGCTAAATTTTCCTTCCAGTCTGCTTTGTCAGCATCAGGCTTAATTAAGGGAGATTGTCCCCTTTTATTGTATATACGATCCCTTATCTCTTGGCATTTCGCTAAATTTTCTTTCCATTTTGGGTCTGCCTGTTCCATCTGAACAATATCCGGATCGGATTTCGTTATCGAATCCGAATCGTTTTGGATGGTCTCAGCTCCGCGATTAATTGATTCATGTATCTCTTGGATTCGATTTGAATCATGAGTAAAAGTTCCTGTTACGGAATAGTCTGAATTTATTCTCATAATGCCTCCTAGATTAATTAACTCTTTTTTGTCTTACACGATCCCTTATCGCGCAACATGTTTCTATATTTTGTCTCCAATTTGTATCGCCATTTTCTTCACTGCTATTTGATACAGCTCTGCTCGAAAAAAACAATTGATGAGCTTTATATAAGATTCCTCCTGTCATGGCCACGCATGCACCAGTGACAACACCCTGAACCAGAAGCTTCATTGGAGTGACATCAGATACAAGATCGATACTCGATCGTATAACTTTCTCGGCCACGACCAAGGTCGCATATGACACTAGCACCGTCTTCCCTGTGGTAGACGCTAAAATTGCGCCAGCGCGGATCAATCGAACAACTGCCTCTCCACACTCATCGATGGCTTCTCCACCCCTCTTTGCTCCTTTTGTCAAAAGCCATGCCTCTGCCATAGGCTTTACTACTCCCCCTACAATCAGGCCGATACCGCCAGCCAGAGCCCATCCAGCCGCCCTTTCCGCTATGTTTCCAAGCACTTTTCACCTTTGAAGAAAAATTGATGTTTTTTGACGAGACATCTTATGCAGAGAAGCGCATTTCTCTCAAGATGTTTGCGCGAACCAAACTGTGACCTATTTTTCATAAATGGTACAACAGCGTATTCTCCTATGCCATGCGACGCATTTGTCTCTTTTTTGCCCTATCGCTTTTTCCATTCTCGCTTCCGGCAAAAAAGGGCGAAAGCGTTCCGCTCATTGAGCCGTTCGATGTGACCGTCGACTTGAGAAATCCCAAATATCAAAACGGGATCCTCTATACCGGCGAGGGAGGCGTCGTGCGCGGCAAAGACTTACGCATCCAGGCAAAGAATATCCAGATCATCAAGCGGACCGAAAATGGGGAGCCGGTGCACCGCCTGGAGGCGGAAGGGTCTCTCATGATCCAGTACAAAGACCGCGTCTATATCGGAAGCGAGCTGGAATACGATTTTTTAAAGCGCAGCGGCACGGTCTACGACGGCAAAACCTTTTCCTCAATGTGGTATGTCGGAGGAGATAAGATCGATCTCTTGCCGGATGGCGGATATAAAGTGTCGAACGCCTTTTTTACGACCTGTGAAAATAAGGACAGCTCCTGGGACCTTCATGCCGGCCGGGTGCAGGTGGCCAAAGAGGATCTCCTCGCAGCGAAAAAAGTGCGCCTGCGCCTCTTCAAGATCCCGTTTCTCTGGCTCCCCTCTTTCAAGATCAATTTGAAGAAATTCAAAGAACCCGTTTTTCGCTATTCGGTCAATTGGGACAAAGGGCAGGGGCCCCGCGGCATGATCCGCTACCAGTTTTATTCCTGGCGCGACTGGGCCCTCTACGGCAGGCTGGAGTATCGCTGGAGCACGGGCTGGGGAGGCGCCTTCGAGACGGAGTATTTCCCCGAACACAAACGCACTACGTTTGTCACCCGAAGCTATGTCGGCACCGACCGCTTTGAAAACGCCCCAAACAAACAGTTTCGCTACCGGCTGCAAGGCGCCCTCAATCACGCAAGCAAAAGCGGCAAGACGCACTCCTTTCTCACATGGGATAAATATAGCGATGTGCGCATGCCAAACGATTTTAAAAGCGAAGATTTTGAGGTCAATACCGGCAAGCGGACCATGTTCTATCTCCATCACAAAGAAACGGGCGCTTTGATGTCCATCAAAGCCCGCCCCCGCGTCAATCTTTTCGAGTCGATCAAGCAGGACCTCCCCACCCTTTATTTCGCAGCAAGGCCCGGCCAGATCGGTAAAAGCGGTTTGATGTACAGCCTATTTGCCAAAGCGTCGTATCTGAATTTCATCTACTCAGACCAGCTCCTGCAAAGCATTTTAGGCTTCCATTCATTCCGCCTCGAGGCAAGGCCTGTGCTCTATCGCCCTTTCCATGCCGGCCCCTTGATCATTACCCCGCAGGCAGGCCTTCTCGGCATCTTTTACGGCACAAGCCAGAGCCATGAGCCAAAAGGTGTTGCCGCTTTCCTTTACGGCGGCAGCGCCATAGCGCAAGGAAAACGGAGCTTTATCCACTATACCCACACGATTCAGCCCTACCTGAACTACTACGGCATCACAAAACCAACCGCATCTCCTTCCCAACACTTCATCTTCAGCATCCAAGACGGCTATGACCGGCTGAACCAATTTCAGATTGGGATAAAAAATTCCCTCTTTTCAAAACGAAGGGCCGCTTCCGAGCCTTCCTTCATAGCCGATCTTTATGCTAATGCATTTTTAGACGACCCGCTCATCCCACA
>JAKBAE010000061.1 GCA_021809325.1 bacterium | reverse complement strand
GCTCGAAGAGCGCAAGGCCAAGCTCTCCGGCGGCGTCGCAGTGATCCGCGTGGGGGCGCCTACCGAGTCGGAGATGAAAAAGAAAAAGCAGCTCTTTGAAGATAGTTTGAGCGCGACGAGATCGGCTTTGGAAGAGGGCGTTGTCGTCGGCGGGGGGATGGCCCTTCTTCGTGCGGCGAAATCTTGTGCGTCTTTGAAGCTCGACGCTGAAGAGGCGGTGGGATTGAGCATTCTGGTTAAGGCCTGCGAAGAGCCGTTCCGCCAGATCGCATCGAATACAGGTTTTGATGCATCGATTGTGCTTGAAGAGGTCTTGCAGGGCAAGCCGACCTTTGGCTTCAATGCGGTGACGGAGAGGGTCGAGGACCTCCTTTCTGCAGGCGTCATCGACCCGTCGAAGGTGGTGAAAAGCAGCTTGTCGCATGCCGTCTCGATGGCGGGCGTCGTTTTACTCTCGGAAGCCCTTATCGCACCCGTTGATGAAGAGTAGTTGACAGATGCTCGGGCCCCTTCTATGGTGGCCATCGGAGGTGCCCGTGCATTGGATCTTGGCGTTCGCCGCTCTCGCTCTGAATCCCGGTCTTTTGGAAAAGGAATCGAACCTGTACCGCGCAGGGGAGATCGCAGAGTGTTACGCCCCTCAAATCGCCAAGGCGCCCCCTCCGGCGCAGGAGCCGCAAACAAGTCCTTGCTTGATGCAAAGCTCGGTTTGGTATTCCGTCGATCTTTCCGCGCTTGGCTCCGACCCTTTGCAAGCGCTCTCGTCGGTTGATTTTTGGAACCTTTTGCAAACGCTCAGGGTCGACGGCGTCGATCTACGCGCGGCGGGGTTGCCTGCAGACGCTTATCAAGCAATCCAGGACCTCGCAAGCGATCGAGACATCTCTTTGATCGGCCATCCGCTGACAAGCGCCTCTTACGGAGACCCCGACTTCGAGCTGGCGATCCGCGCTTACAAGAGCTACCCCCATCTCTTTCATCTGATTGAGATCGAGCGGTGCGACTGGACGCTTTTGCCAAAGGCGCGCAAGGGCGACCTCTCTTCTCCTGTGCCGATGTCGACGGTGCAAGCGCTCAAAACGCTCGGCTATCTCGAAGGAAGGCCCGACATTATCTATCCAAATACGCAGGGAAGCTGCTGGGCCGCGACGGCCCCTATCGTCGGCTGCGACCAAAAGCTTCGCCGCTGGATCTTTTTGCAGTTCCCCGAGACGGGGACTCCGGCGCTCAACTGGCTCGACCCGACTTTTGCGAGCCAACGAGTTGCTAGCGGCGAGACGCTCCGCTCCCTTTTGTGTTTGAAGCAATCGATCCTCTGTTTTGATGCAACCCCTCTCCTCTGCCAGCAGATGGCAGGCCTCTCCCCTTCTGAAAACGCCATCGAATCACTTGCCCTTTTAACGCGCAAGCTCGGCGGCTTTAGCGCGCTTCGCCTCAGCGCCTCAATTGAAGAGAGCAAAAAAGCGCCTACCGATTTGCTCTTCGACCGCTTTACAAGGCAGGCCGTTTTGCACGCTCTTTTGACGAGCGACGCCGAAGCTTTGCGATTGATCTACCGGATCTTTCTCCAAGAAGAGCTGCAGCCGCGCTTTCTCATCCACGAGCTTCGCCCGTATAATGACGCGAGATGCGAGTGGAGCGAGTTTTTGCTCAACCCGAAACGAAGCTACAAGTACTACGAAGAGAGGGTAACGGGCGAGCTGCTCTCCGAGAGGCTCTTGAAAGAAGATCTCTACTGCCTCAACCGGTCGCCATCAACCTATTCAGCGCCTATTGCCCCGCTCTTTGGCCTCTGCCCCGACCCTCTTTCCCTCGAAGATTTGGAAGCTCATAAAGAGGAGCTGCAAAAGGCGCATCTCCTCACCGCATTCTTTTATGCAATGCAGCCTGGCGTCTTTTCTTTTTCCGCTCTCGATCTGCGCGGCGCCGGCGGCGCAAATCCGATGAAAGGGCCTGGCCTCTACTATCCCGCGGCGCGCCAATTGAAAAACGAACATTCCTTTGCCTCGGAGCTTAAAAAAATCCTCACAGCCAGAAAAGAGCTGAACTTACAGCTCGC
Organism: bacterium; assembly: GCA_021809325.1. GTDB lineage: Bacteria > Chlamydiota > Chlamydiia > Chlamydiales > SM23-39 > JAKBAE01. The sequence goes on along the minus strand of JAKBAE010000061.1, from coordinate 11,920 downwards.
AGAGCTCATCGAAGTGCTCCCAACCCGCCATAAAGGACTCATCCTCCTACTCCACAGGCTGCCTTTGACGCGTCAATTTTCTCTCACCGCCGTCAATTTCTCCCGTTCTTTTGTCCAAGAGACAATCCAAGGATCTTTCTTAACAGACAAATGGGCGATCAACACAGTGACCCAAAAGGCGGAAAATAAGCTTTATGGGGCAGATCTCTTTGAGCTTAAACTCGATCCCCTCTCCGGCAAAGCATTTCTCTTTAAAGCAAAACCGTATACTCAATAAAATCTATTGGTATGCATCAAAAACGATTCGCGATCGTCTGTGCAGCCGGCATCGGCGACGCCCTCATTACCTCGATCGCCGCCCACCATTTGAGAAAACAAGGCGCTAAAGCTACGCTCTTTAGCCCCCATCTGCAAAACTTCGGACATTGGCTAGAAGAGGGCGAATATCTTCCCTATGCCGAAGATTGGGCTGAGGCCCTCGGCTCGTTCGATGCCGTCTTGCTCCAGCATGACAATACGCTGCGCGCCCGCTCGATCCTGAAACTTAGAGACCTTGGGATGCCGGTTTACGTGCTGTATACCAATTACCGGCTTTCAAAACACGGCCCATTGCTCCAAGGGTTTGATTTCCCCTTTGACGAGAGCCGGCCGATGGTCGAAAATACCCAAGCCGCCATCCAAGAGCTCTTTGGCATCGAAGCGAGTAAACGATGCTCCCTTTCCCCTCCTGCCTATCTTTCTCATCGGAAATACCCGAAACGGGTCTTTATCCATCCGACAAGCACGAGCGAAGATAAAAACTGGCCCAAAGAGCGCTTTTTCCAACTTGCCAAAAAGCTGGAAAAGAGGGACTTCGAGACTCTTTTTATCTTATCTCCAACAGACAGGGCGTCTTTTCCCGCCGATATCCCGGCGCCACTCTTTGAGACTTTGGGGGCCCTTGCCGACGCCCTCTACGAGTCGGGGGCCTTTATCGGCAACGATTCCGGGCCCGCGCACCTCGCCTCTTACTTTTCTATCCCTTTGGCCGTCATCTGCCAAGGGAGGCAAATGCCCCTTTGGAGCCCCGGATGGCACTCCCCTCTCCTGATCCGCCCGCCCCGGTGGGTCCCCAACATAAAAGGAATGCGTCTTCGTGAAAATAAATGGAAACATTTTATTACAACTAAAGTGGTTTTGAAAAAATTCCTCAAAACATTGAATCAAAATAGAAAAACTTTGTAATATTAAAAACGAAGAGGAGATGTCTATGAAAGACCTGCCCCACCACATGAAGAAGCTGAACCGCCGCGTCGTACGTACCGAGAGACGTCTGATGCAAGAAGATAAAGAATATGCGGAGAAGATCCCGGCGCCGCCCAAACAAGCCGTCCGGCCTAAAAAGCAGGTGAGAAAGCAGGCTAAAGCCAAGACGAGCGCTGAGCGCAAGGCGCGAACCCCAACGAAAAAATCTGCAGAAGAGCGCAATTGGGAGATGAAAAAGAGAGTCCCCGTCTTCGATAGAAACAAGGCAAAGCCCAAAGCGGGAGCTCGGCCTTCTAAGAAAAAAAGGCCCCGTTTATAATTCCTTCGAACACAATGAAAATCGTACAGATATCCGACGTGCACTTTACCCGCGTCGACTTTGTTAAATTTAGCCCTAAGAGGTTAGTAGGAACGCTCAATTGGGTGCTTTTCCGAAAGGACGAGTGCGACCATGCGCCGCTCTCTCGCTTGCCTGAGCTCTTCTGCCGCCTCGGCGTTGACTTGGTGCTCGTAGGAGGCGACTTGACCAGCACAAGCCTCTCTTCGGAATTTGAGATGGCGCGCCGCTACTTCGACCAAGTAGAGCAGGCGAAGATCTTCATCCCGGGCAACCACGACCAGTATACCCCGGGGGCGCACCGTCAAAAACGATTTTATACCTCCTTCAAGAATCACCGCCCGGCGATTGAACACCGGGCGGAATTCTTTACCCTGAAAGAGCACGGCGTAGAGGCGCATAAAATCGCTCCCGGCTGGTGGTGCGTCGCACTCGACACGGCCCCCTCGACAAAGATCACCTCCTCCAACGGCATCTTTTCCGAAAAGGTAGAGTGCAATCTTGAAGAAGTCCTTTCTCTGTTGCCTCCGAACGATTCTATCTTCCTCCTCAACCACTTTCCCTTCTTCCAAAACACCAAGCCGACCCATCGCCTCATTTACGGCGAGCGCCTCCGTGCCATCCTTGAGCGCTCGCCTCAAATCCGTTTTTATCTTCACGGCCATACCCACCGTCATACCATCGCCGACTTGCGCCCCAGCAATCTCCCGATCATCCTCGACTCGGGCTGTGCGGTGCAAAAATCGAGCGCGACTTGGAACCTGATTGAACTCAAGGGCTCTACCAGCCATGTCCACGCGTACCACTGGACAGGTGCTGAATGGAAACCCTTTACAACCCAAACGTTTACCCTATGACCTCTACTCCTTGGTTTAAAAAAGGCCTCCGCTTCAAATGCACCGGCTGCGGCCACTGCTGCACCGGCTCTCCCGGATACGTCTTTCTCTCTCAAAGCGATTTTGCTGCTATCGCAGATCACCTTCAACTCACACATGAAGAGTTTTCTAAGCGCTACATCCGGATCGTCGACGGTCAGCCGGCCCTCTTAGACACTCCGGGAACCGACGCCTGCATTTTTCTGAAAAATAACAAATGCTCCGTCTATAACGCCCGCCCCGTCCAGTGCCGCACGTTTCCCTGGTGGATCCACTCCATCCGCACTCCAAAAGATTGGGCCGAAACCGCTCAGCGGTGCGAAGGGATCAACCATCCGGACGCTCCCGTAGTACCCGCCCTTGAGATTGAAACCCAGTGCGCAACGTATCTCGATAATTTGATCGACCAAAATTTCGAAGATTAAAAAATAAATTTGTGCTAAACGTTTGGCCATGAGTTTTCAAAAATGGCTTGACGGTCCTTACGATCTGCATACGAAAGAGGAGATCCGCACTCTTTTAAAGCACGATCCCAACTCCCTTCACGACGCCTTTTACAAGAGCCTTTCCTTTGGGACGGGAGGGATGCGCGGCATTATGGGCGTCGGCACCAACCGGATCAACATCTACACGATCCGCATGGCTACGCAAGGCTTTGCTAACTATCTTTTAGGCAAAAAGCGGGTCTTCATCGGGTATGACGTCAGGCACAACTCCAGGCTCTTTGCCGAAGAGACCGCCCGCACCCTGGCAGGCAATGGGATCGAAGCGCTCATTACCGAAGAGGTTTGTCCCACTCCCCTTGCCTCGTTTGCCTGCCGCGCCTATGGCTGCGATGGCGCCATTATGATCACCGCGTCGCACAACCCTCCCGAATACAATGGATACAAGGTATATGGCCCGGACGGCGCCCAAATCGTCCCTCCCGCAGATGAGAGGATCATCGAAGAGGTCCGCAAGATCCAAAGTCCCGAGCAGGTACTGCTTGCCGATCTAAACGATCCGCTGATCCGTTGGATCGGCAAGGAGATCGACAAAGCCTATCTCAAAGAACTCGAAACAATGAAGCAAAGTCATGACCCCAAAACCCTTTCCATCGTTTACACCAATTTGCATGGAACGGGCGCAAGGCTTGTCCCAAAAGCTTTGGTGAGCTGGGGCTTTTCTTTGCCGCGTCTCGTCGACGCGCAAGCGCCTTTGGACGGGGCGTTCCCGGCTGCCCGCACTCCCAATCCTGAAGAAGAAAATGCTCTTGCCCTTGGAACGGAGCTGCTTTTAGAAGAGCGGGCCGACATTTTGCTAGCCACCGATCCCGATGCAGACCGCATCGGCCTAGTTGTTCGAAATGGCGATCAATCCGTTCGCTTCAATGGCAACGAGATCGCTTGCATCTGTCTTGCCCATCTCATCCAAAAAGGGGGCTTTCCAAAAAAATCTGCGATCCTCAAAACGATTGTGACAACGGAGCTCTTGCGCAAGATTGCAGAAAAAGCGTCACTTCCAAGCTTCGATGTTCTGACAGGCTTCAAATATATCGCAGAAAAGATCCGAGAATGGGAAGAGAGCGGACAAAGACATCGATTTCTCTTTGGGGCGGAAGAGTCGCATGGAATTCTAACCGGCACGTTTGTGCGCGATAAAGATGCGATCAATGCTTCTTGCCTCATTGCCGATGCAGCGAATTGGCAAAAAGCGCGCGGCCGAACGCTCGTCGATGCGCTCTACGATCTCTACCGCTCATTCGGCGTACACCGCCAATTGCTTGCAACGATCGCTTTTAGCGATAGCTCAATCGGCATGGAGTCGATGCAAAACCTAATGAAAAAGCTCCGAAAATCCCCGCCTTTTTCGATTGGAGATAAAAAAGTCATTCGCTTCGAAGACCTTTTGCAAGGAGATAGCCTGCCGAAAGCAGATGTCCTTCTCTTTGTGTTAGAAGACGCTACCCGGCTTGTAATCCGCCCATCCGGCACGGAACCCAAGATTAAAATCTATCTCGAAGCATCCAATCCGGTGCAAGAAGATTTGCAAGCGAGCATCGTCTCTTGCGATGCGAGGCTGAACCAAACCCTAAAATCTTTCAAACACGAAAATGCGATATATAGTGGTTCCGGCTCAATCTTACCCACGAAAACCGAATTTAAAGCTCCCTCAAATCGAACAAAAAATCGGGGTTAATATTAAATTTAATATTGACCCCGATTTTTTCTTCGATTTCAGGGGCTTTAAATCGGTTTGCGTTGGGTAAGATTGAATCGGAACCAGTATAAACTCGCTCTCATCACCGGAGCTTCTTCCGGACTCGGACTCGCGCTCGCCAAAGCGCTCTCATCGCAATGCGAATCTCTTCTTCTTTCCTCACGCACCCCATGCCAGCCTCTTCCTAACGCAAAATGGATCGAGTGCGATTTAGCTAAAACCCGCGCCCCTCTTCTCGAAGTTATTCAAACCCAAGTTCCCGACCTCCTCATCAATAATGCCGGCTTTACCACCTATGGAGATTGCCTGGATGAATTTTCCTCGCAAAAAGAGATCTTTACCGTCAATGCCGAAGCTCCTTTCGAACTAGCGCTGGAGGCGGCCCGCGCACTCAAAGAAAAGAAGAAAAAAGGGACGATCCTCAATATCGGCTCCGCCGCCTCATTTTTCCCTTTTCCCGCAATGGCCGTCTATAGCGCCTCAAAAGCGTTTCTCGCTTCCTTTTCTCAGAGCCTCGATGAAGAAATGAAACCATATGGCGTCCGCTCCCTTGTCGCACTCCCCGGTCAGATCGCAACACCTTTTGCGATGCGGGCAGCTCATAACCCCCATCTCAAACAACCCCCTTGCTCCATGCCGATCGAAACCGCCGTCCGCCTCCTTTTGCGCCAACTCGAACAGCAAACACCTTACGCCGTCATCGACTGGAAAATCCGCCTCGCCACTCTCCTCTCCCATCTCGCGCCTCGCACTTTTCTCGCCAATCGCTTTAGAAAAAATCTTTTATCCAGGAAGAACCCTAAAGATCAATAACTTAGTAGAGATCGTTGAATCTAATCCCACTACATGATATCATGATGATATCATGTAATGAGGGCCCATGTCAGCATCAAATTTTAATTTAAGAGGCATCCCCGCCGAAGTGATGGCTCAATTAAAGCGAGAAGCTAAAAGGCTCCATATAAGCATTAATACGCTGGTGTTAAAAATGATCGAGCAGGGGCTCGGATTTACTCGCGAACGAACCACCTACCATGACCTGGACAACTTAGCAGGGTCGTGGTCCGCTGCCGAAGATAAAGAGTTCAAGGCGAACACGCAATCTTTTGAACAAGTCGACAAGGAACTGTGGAAATGAGACCGGTTTTCATTGACACGAACGCCTACGCGGCATTCAAACGAGGCGATCCGGAAATACTCAATATCATTCAACATGCTGAAATTCTTGGCATCAGCCCTATCGTACTCGGGGAGTTGTTAAGCGGTTTTGAATGCGGAAATAGAACGAAAAAAAATCGAGATGAACTCCATCAGTTTCTTCATTCTTCGAGAATCAGGATTTTTTCAATCACACCGGATACTGCCAATTTCTATAGTCAAATCTACTCTTCCTTAAAAAATAAAGGAAAGCCAATCCCATCTAATGATCTATGGATTGCTGCCCAGGTATTAGAAAACGGCTGCGTCCTTTGTTCTTACGATAACCACTTTAAAGTAATCGACGGCCTCATCTCGGGAAATACATTATCCGAAATAATATTGAGTTAAAATAAATAATAATCGTATTGTCAAACAAATGAAGACCGTTTGTTTGAATATGATCGTCAAAAACGAAATAAAGACGATCCCACGCTGCATCCAATCTGTTAAAAAGCATATCCATTCTTGGATCATTGTTGATACGGGATCGACGGATGGGACCCAAGAAGAGGTTCGACGGCTTTTACACGATCTGCCGGGAGAGCTGCACGAAGAGCCTTGGATCGATTTCGCCACAAATAGAAACAAAGCTTTGAACCTTGCCCGAAGAAAAGGAGACTACCTTCTCTTCATCGATGCGGATGAAGAGCTCATCTGCTTCGAAGGAGCTTCTCTATCAAACTTGGAGCTCGATTATTATACTGTCGAGCACCGTCTCGGGAACTATTCATTCAACCGAGCGCTTCTCATTGCCAATCAAAAAGGCTGGGCGTGGGAAGGCGTCGTTCATGAGACGCTTGTACACCCTAACCCATCCTCTTTGCGTATCGGCCATCTTACAAATATGTATAAGTTTTGCCCGCAACAAGACGCCTCCCTCGGCATCCAAAAAATGGAGTTTCATGCCGAGCTGCTCGAAAAAGCGCACAGAAAAGACCCTCAAAACACGAGAACAATCTTTTATCTGGCGCAAAGTTATTTCGAAGGGCAAAAATATGCAAAAGCCTACGAATACTACAACTTACGCGCCTCTATGGGAGGCTGGGACCAAGAAATTTATTGGTCCCTGTTTCGATGCGCGCTCCTTCTGGAGTATCACTTGAAGGCTCCTCCGGAAACATTCATTCCCCTTTATTGGAAAGCCTATCGGTTCCGTCCTACCCGGATCGAAGCGCTCTATTATCTCGGCCTCTTTTATGTAGAGCAAAACCCATCGCTTGCCTATGACTTGCTCAAAAAAGCCGAAATGACGCCTCGATCCGACGATGCCGTCCTCGTGGAGCATTGGATGTACGAATGGGCGATCCCTTCACTCCTCTCCCTCTGCTCTAATAAGAAGAACTCTCGTAGTCTCCTTTAGGGCTAAACGGGTTGAAATTGTAATGGAGCATGATGGCCCAAGAAGTGGATGTCGTGCTTGGAAGCGGATTGGCAAACCAGCCAAAAGGGATCATGTAGCGCTTGCTTGCATAAAGGAAAGCCAGCTTATCTTGGGGAATCTCAATGAGGGATGCATAGTTTGCAGGCCGAACTGAGTCATAGGCATCCGTTGTCACATACAAATCATTTCGAAGCGTCATCAAGTGCTCCATCATGCTGTCGTGATCTTTTTGCAGATCTGCGACATACGTGCCGCCCCCGGAAATCGCCTGGTATTGAGTAATGAGGCAGCGGAGCAAATTGATCGCCCCGGCCGTCCATTCAGCGGAAATGATCCCATTTGGATCGAACTTTCCTCCCCCATTGCCATCCTGATCGGAATAGCCAACTCCCCAAAGCGAGCCGTCAGGCCCATAAAAACCGCCCCAGCTCTTTACGTTTTGCCAAATCTCATAAGCAGTCCCTGCCCCATACCAGGAATCGATGAGAGGCACGCCGAGTACAGCAACCCCCCAAGTGCTCACATCCACCGCTTTGGGCTCGGAAGTGGGCATCCAGTCGCCGGGCGATTTTGGATCATTGGCCAAACCGCCTTGATAAAAAATTCCAACGCTTGCGTCCCAAGCATTGTTTTTGAAAAAGGAAAGAATGCCTTTGGTCGTAGCTCCTTGCGGAGTTGCCCCTCCATAGATCATCGCATGGATTTGATCCAAGGCCGTCTCGACTTGCTGCTTTTGCTGGGCATTGAGATCCGTCTCGTTTTGCAGCTCATCGTTGAGGATCCTCTCTAAGATCAAGAGGCCGGCCAAAGCAGATGCATTATTTTCAACCGAGACCTCGTAGGGATTGACCGGCTGATCTCCTTGATTGCCAAGAGAGCCTTTGCAAGCATAGTAGACCCCTCCCAGCTCAGACTGCATGCAGCGCAGGGCGTAAAGAGCGCCAAGGGCATTTTGCACGGAGGAAGAGGAAAAGGGGACATAAGAACTTCCTTGCGCCTCTGCTTTTAAAAGGGCCGTCTGCAACGGCCCGATGAAAAACCCCCAAGCATTTTCCCCGGTGATCGGTTTCCAATCGAGCCAAGTGATTTTTCCGGCTTGATAGTCCGGATTAGGCGGAAGACCTTGCGCGCTCACGTATTTCATATAAGATGTGTTCATAAAGGGGTCGACGGAGAGCCAGTTTCTCGTTACCATCCGGAAAAAATAGGCGCTTTGGCCGTTTGTGATGGACGCCCCATTGTATTGGAAGGTTCCGTCCTGGTGGGTTGTAGCGCGATTTGCATTGGCCGATGCCTGAGAAGCATTGCCATCATAGCCGACGTTTAGAAGAGTGTCCTGATTTTCAGCCATCGCGAAAAGGTTGCTTGCAAGCCCCGCTTTGCCGCAAAGCCCCAGGGCAATTTGCCAGCAGGATGCATCGTAAATGTCTGTCCCATAGAAAACATTGACCCTCTCAACCTGCAGATCAGCTCCCGGGGAGGAGGGGTTGGGCGTTAGGGTATAATCTCCTCCGTTATACACATCAACGACTGTAAGATTGTTTCCGGGAAGGGTGCCTACATATTGGCCCCAGTAATCAGCCGTGCTGTAATAGCTCAGCGGCAAAGAGAGACCGTTTAAGGCCCCTTGAGTACCGACATAGGTAAAGCCTACCTGGTCCGTAGAAGAGGTGAGAAATTTTAACTCGGCCGCAATTTGCGCATCCGTTTGAACAGGCTCAAAAGATTGACCATAGAGCAGTGTAGACAGGATGCATAGTGGAAACAAAGTCTTCATTCGGATCTCCTCAAAAAATTTTCAAGAAAGTGTAATGAGTGTGCGGCGAAAACGCAAAGAAATTTTTTGACGCCTTCGAAATCAGTGCAAATAATAAAGTAATGGCTATGATGCAAAGCATGAGCAAAAATAGCCAAACACTCCGTTTTTTCCAGTGGGTCTGTAAATTCAATTTCGGAGATTTTGAGCAAGAAGAGTTTAAAAAGTTTCTCCGAATGGGAGTGATCTTTGCCCTGATCATCGGCGTATACTGGACGCTTCGCCCTTTAAAAGACGCCGTATTCATTCAATTGGTCAGCAACTTACAGCTTCCCTATGCAAAAACCGCATCGGTCATCGCGCTGCTTCCTCTGGTGATGTTCTACACAAAGCTCCTTGAGAAAACCTCGAGGGAAAAGATGCTCGTCATCTTGCCGACCTTTTACGGCCTTTCAATCCTCTGCTTTAGCTTTCTCATCATGGGGGCGCAAGCAAGCGGGAGCACAAGCTATGCGGTACGCGCCCTGGGATATGTTTGGTATCTCTTTGTAGAGAGCTTTGGCTCCCTTGTCGTAGCCTTGTTTTGGGCGTTTGCCGCAGATACGACGGAGCCGACGCAAGCGAAACGGGGCTTTCCCCTTGTCGTTGCGATCGGCCAGTTCGGGGGGATCGTCCTCCCTTATACTATCGGAGGAATGCCTCACCGGCTTCATCTTTCAACGGACCTTTTCTCGATTATCTCCCTTGGACTTTTGACGCTTCTCATTATCGTACAGGTTCGCCGCTTCCTCAGCATTACTCCCAAAGAGCAGCTCGCCTCTTTTCACGGAACTAATGAAGCCTCCCTTAAAAAAGAGCAGGACCCGGGATTTCTGGAAGGGTTCAAGCTCCTCATCAAAAACCGCTATCTTTTGGGGATCTTCGCAGCGAACTTCATTTACGAGGTGGTCGTCACTATTTTCGACTTCAATTTCAAGCTCTCCGCCAGCGCTCAGTATTCCGGAGTTGCGCTCAGCAGCTATTTGAGCCTTTACGGCTCCAGCGTCAATATCGTCTCGCTCTTGTGCCTTCTCTTTGGAATCAGCAACATTACCCGCTTCCTCGGCGTCGGCACCGCTCTTGCAGCCATGCCGATCATCGTCGGATTCGCCCTCTTCGGATTTTTGAGCCTCGACAGCTTGACCTTTCTCTTCGGTCTGATGGTCGGATCAAAAGCGATCAACTACGCTTTGAACGGCCCTGCGCTCAAACAGCTCTACATCCCAACCACGCCGGACGCCAAATTCAAAGCCCAAGCTTGGATCGAAACCTTTGGCTCACGCTCCTCTAAGCAAGCCGGCTCCATGTTCAACATGACCCTCTCCCCTCTTCAGTCCACCTTTGGCGCCTTAGCCGGAAAATCCCACTATCTTATGCTCAGCGGCATTCTCTGTTTCCCTCTTCTCGCCTTCTGGCTCCTCGTCGCGATCTTTCTCGGCAGGGCGTTTAAAAAGGCCGTCCGCAATAACGAAGTGATTTGCTAATAATGAGACAGGAATGGGTCTTGCGCGTTAAAGGGCGAGTGCAAGGAGTTGGCTTTCGAGCCCTCGCCTGCCGTCTTGCAGAAAAGGAGAGTCTCTTCGGCACTGTGCGCAATTGCGCCGATGGCTCCGTAGAGATTGTAGCTCAAGGAAACGAAGTCGACCTCGATGCGTTCGTCACCCGTTTGCGCGAGATGAAAAACCCCATCTCCATTGAACGCATCAACATCGAAAAGCGTGCGCCGACTGCGCGCTTCAAGGAATTTACAACTCTTTTTTAAATTTTTTCTTGTTTTTCTCTCGTTGCAAAAAGTAAACTTCGCCCCTTTTTTGGAGTCATTATGGATCCGCTCAGCCGCTACAGCCCTACTTTATCTAACAGCATTCAAAACTTCTCATTTCTTCACCATTCTATCTGGGACATTTCCTGGGAGCAAAACCGGATTTGCGTCAATGGCGCCTCTTTCAAGCTTAATAAAAATCCGCTCGAATGTAGAAGGGCCTATCTTGAATTTCTAAATCAGATGGGAATTCCCCGCATTTTTCATTTTCAGCTCGAGGACCGTGAATGCAAGCCGGATTCTTATGACGCCAATCCAATCTGTCCAATGCCTTTTGATCTCATCCCTCTTTTAGAATACCGTCGAACACTCCTCTCTAAAGGCGAAAGCGCCCATGGATCTGAAGCCCTGATTAACTGGCTTGTCCACCGATATCTTCCAAATGAACCAATTCAATTTGCGATGTACGCCCGGGGTAAAAAGATTGGCACGGAATGGCTTTCGCTCGACGATTTGATGAGAATTTATGATTTTGTACCTGGAGTTGCAAAAGATTGTGCGGTTTACGACACATTTCCCCCAAACTCTACTGTCTATATCCCTCTGGAGCCATCTGAGGCCTCGGGGATTCACTCACCCCGGCGCGCTTGGGAAGAAAATCCTCAGATCCTCATTGAGATTCAACAACTCGAACCTTCTTTCTTAGAGCTATTCGCACAATGGGAAAAAAAACCCACCCCCGACTGTGTAGATCAAATCGCATCTCTTGTTACTCTTGCAAACGAGATCTTGCCCGAATGCCCTTTAGAAAAAGAGTTTTCTTTCACTCAGATCTTATGCAGAGCCAATGAAATTATAGAAGAATCCTTTCGTGTGCAGCAAGATAGAAAAGAGCCTCCTCTGTCTCCGGAATCAGACCGCCGCCACCGCCGCGCAGAAAAAGAAAAAGCTGAGTAATCGCTTTATTGTAAAAAAGGGAAGGCGATCATGTACATCCAGTTATACCATTGAGGCAGTTGCAAAACTCCCGCCTTCGTCGGGATTTTGAAAAAATTACTGGCACAAAACCTCAAAAATCAGATTTTTTTTAAGTTCACCTCATCTCTTAGGCTCGATTTTTTCAAAA
>JAKBAE010000060.1 GCA_021809325.1 bacterium | reverse complement strand
TGCGGATTGGTTAAAATTGGATTCCAGTGGTTTGAGTGGTTAGAAGGAAAGCAAGGGTAGTTTCTAAATATCATCGGAAGAGAGTAACGATCATTCAAAGACGATTCACAAGGATTAAGAGGTGGAACCGGTATATCTTTCTCGTGCCTATTTAAATAAATCTTCCTTTTTTTTGGTAAATAATTTTTTCCTAATTCTATTGTTTTGTTTAACAAAAACAGTGATTGCGGAAAATAATGTGTTAGATATAATTGTTTCTGGAAAACCCCAGGTGATTAATGATATCAATAACAGAAAATTCTATAAATTCATTTTGTCCGAACGGACGAGTTGTTGTTTATGGGTTTGGATTCGATGAAATTTTTAGGTATTATGGCAGGCTTTTTGGAATTGTTCAGAATGCTTTCCAGCAATCTGGTGTGCAAGCATATTCCTGGAAACTTAACCATGATAAAAATGATTTTAATCAATTAATAGGCGGGAGCTTTTTTCCATTGCAGTCAGGAAGATCAAAAACTGGAAAATATAAAACTGCGTTGGTGACTCTGGTTTTAGATAATTACCGGAGGAGAGCTCACGGCGAAGCAATTACTCCACTTGTTTTTTGTCTGGATGTGTTGGGAAATTCATATCCTCCAACTACTCCTGAAACCATTTTTGCAAAAGAATGGCGCTTAAATCGTTGTATTACGCATAAAGAGCTCCGAAGAATTGCGAAATTATGTTTTGACGAGAGGGTAGATCGCACCATTCGAGAGGTAGCAAGAGAGACGTTTAAATATGTCCGAGTAAACTGGGCATTAGAAAAGGGAACCCAGAACCTTATACTGGATTTAGAGGAGATGCATTGTCCCTTCACTGAAAGGGATTTTCAAGTTTGGCATGCAAAAAGAAGGGAGGGTCAGAATCCCGCTAAGGAAGGAACGGCTTATTGGAGGAGCGCTCTCGAAACAATCCGTCAGCAATTGCCTCCTATCCCCATGCCCCTGGAGCCGCCACCAGGTGTTTTACCCAATTATTGCGCTATTTTCTGAAGAGCTCCCGCAGAATATCGCGACGCCCTGCTTTTTCAGCTGCTGTGGCAAGAAGCGTTTTACTGTCTAGGTTCTCTGAGGAATCAAATTGGAGCACTTTTAGCGCAAGATCAAGATGTCCCCCCGTGATGGCGCTTTCTACAATACGATCCATCCAAAGTTCCTTTAGATAATAGATTCTCTTCAAACGAGGATGATAATAATTGGTATAAGCGCTACAGCTGGAAAGAGGCCCTTTCTGGAGGATCTGTAACAGGGCCTCGAAGTTTCCTGTTCTTGCAGCGGCCTCTGCAGCCAGTCCTCTGCCCTCCTCCGTACTGTAGGATAGTAAAATTTGGAGCTTGTCCAAACAGTTTTTATAAACAGCCAGTTGCATCGACACCTCCATGTTCTCGGGTGAGAGGAGATGAGCGTTTTTTTCAGTGATCCAATCCAAATCTAAAATGGGTGCTGGGTGCAAAACAGCATGGAGTTCTTGATCTGGAATTTGCAGTGCAGTTCGCATAAGATCTAAATGTCCATATCTATTTCCTTCTCTGACAACAGTGCTCAGCCAAGACTCTTGAACTTGTATAGGTTGGGTGGGGTCGAAGGAGTATAAGGTACGGTGAGTTCCTGAAATAGGGCCATTTTTGTGGATTTCAGCCAGGATATCGAATCGTCCCTGCCTGACAGCTTCTATTGCTGCCAACCCTCGGCCCGCCTCCGTGCTATAAGGCAGCATAAGCTGGAGCGTGTTCAAGCAATTTGCCTTTGCTGCCGCTTGCGATGCGGAGTCGATGCTCCATTCATGCTTGGCAAGACCGCAACCCAGCAGCATTTTCACGTTCTCATCAAATCCGCATTCTGCATTTAGAATCAGCGCCTTAGAAACAATATCGAGGGATGGTGTTTTTAGGGACTGATGAAGTTGGAAAGAGAGGATTTCTAACACAACATTTGGATCTAGGGTTTCTAGAGCAGTCTTTTCCTGGCCCTCATTTGTGCTGGCAGGACATAAGAAATGCACAACAGTGGAAAATCCGCGTTTTGCTGCTTCTAGCAGCACCTGGTCGATAGAGGGAGGAGAGAGTGGGCGGCTGGGATCATTATTGCAAATCGCTTCCACCAGCTTTAAGACTTCCGCCTCGCTCAATTTTTGTGTTCTTACAACCACGTCTACTAGAGAGTTGTTTCGGGTGAGATCAAAAATAGGGCCCTCGCGAAAGAGACGAAGCAGTTCGCTCCAATTTTCGTTACGTCTCGCAGTGTCTGCGAGATGATCTCTAGTAAGATCTTTCGTCAAGGGGGATGAGCTTGAAGAATATTTGGTAGAGGGAAAAAAAATACTCATGTCTGCTCTCTTTTGTGGCTGAAGGGTAGCAAGCTACACCATGGGCGAGTTTTTAACTAGTGCTCTTTCCCGTAAATTCCTTACACTGGGACCAGCGTCAAAGAATTACTAACCCGGCACTCAAACAGGTGACAATCGGCTGGCTGCGGCTTAGCCAAATCGACTCTTTCAGAATGGGTCGTGGCTACGCAGCACTGCCGCCATTCTGAAAGAGTCGATTTGGCGTTGTCTCGCTCACCCGATTGTCACCTGTTTGGGTGCCGGGTTAGTAATCAAGGAAGTCAAAAAGATCAAAACGGCAGTTCTTTTTTGGCTTAAGATACAACACCCCAAATTTATCCATTAGAGGGTGTCTTCAATTTAAGGGTTCGTCGATTTTCTGGATTATTTTGGCCGATTTTCGAACCATTTTCAGGGAGCTATATACCTTTTGTCGATATTGCCCCCTGAAAATGGTTCGAAAATCGACTGAACCTTAATTTGAAGACACCCTCTTAGGCTCAGGGCAAGCTCGAAGAAGCGCGCTTCTAAGCTCTTTCAGCGCTTTGGGGGCGTGGGTGTGCGCGGTCAGGATCTTTTCCGCCTGATGCAGATAGAGCGCCAGGCCATTGAGAGGTTGAGCCTTTGAAAGTGGATGGCGGAGAGGTAGTAGTTTACGGTAGGGTCTTTTCATGAAGGTTCTCCTTAATACCGATGGTTTTAGTGATAACCTTTTTTAAGCTATAGAACTGTTCTTGTTCAAGAGCAAACCTCTTGTTGAGGACCGGCTATTTAAAATTCAGCATAGCAACTATCCCTGGCTTCTTAACAAGATACTCATGATAATCTTTTAGGGTGAGAAAGGATTGCATTACAGCTATTCAAATGTTGCTCTGGAGTTTCCGGGCCAGGTTCTTCGGAAAAAGCAAATTCAATCAACGCTCTTGAGGAATCTTCCGCCTTTGTACTTTTTTCAAAAGCTGTGTCATATTCTATCTCACACGGCTGTTGCTCTAGAGTGACATGAATGCCCTCAGATTCATCAGAGCAATCACATTCAATGATCATTCTTGAGGATTCTTCTTCATCTACGCTTTCTGCAAAAGCTTTGTCATATCCCACCTTCCACGTCTTTTGGAAATATTCCTGAGGAGGATCATAAAGAAGTCTGTCACGCCATATTACCCTGAGGTCGATGTCGTTTGGCAGAGGTTTGTTTGTGGCAGCTTCAAACTGTTCTTTTGTATAGTTTCCAAAAACAGAGCCAAGACCAGCAGGTTCTGGGCCTATATTGATTTTTGAGCAGTTTTCAAATAGGATGTTGTAAATGAGAGTAGTTATCTTTCTAAAAAGAGAAATCCAAAAAGGGAAAGCATTTACATTTCGATCTACATGCTCAACTATAGTTTCAAGTACTGAAAGCTCGTTTATAACATACGACCCATGGGAGCGCTCTTCTTCATTGAAGTGAGGATTTTTTTCCACTAATTCCTCTACTCGATGTTCTAGATCTTCCATGAGGATGCTGCCACGATAACCGGGGACTGTAATGCAGTGGTTGCCCCAAAATGACATGTAAGGTTTCGCATCAGCCACAGTCCGACATAAATCTGCCAAACTATTAGCTGAAGCCAATACGGTTCGTAAATGCGGATTGGTTAAAATTGGATTCCAGTGGTTTGAGTGGTTAGAAGGAAAGCAAGGGTAGTTTCTAAATATCATCGGAAGAGAGTAACGATCATTCAAAGACGATTCACAAGGATTAAGAGGTGGAAAAAAGATATAATTGTCGTGAAAGAGGCCGTTCAGGAGTTGGGCGAAACAATTTTTGGTTTTGGTGATCTCATTGGCGGCAGAGCACAATTTCTCGATCTGATTTGCAATAAATGTTCCATGAGAGATTTCTTCTTCAGTAAAGCGCAATCTTTTTTGTATCAGCAGTTCTCTAACTCGAATTTCCAACGCTCCAATAGGTGCGCTTCCTTCATACCCAGGGATTGTAATACGGCGCTGGCCCCAAAATGAAACATAAGGCTTTGCGTTGAGCGCAAAAGGACATATATCCGAGAATTCGGTAGCTTTAGACAGTGCAGTATTAATATTCATGATAATCCTTATGTTTTTGGAAATAAAACTGAAATGGCTACCGCAGCCACAGCCAAAGCAACACATGCTGTTGCAAGAAAACAGGATGAAGAATCTTGATCTGATTCTTTAGACGTGGGCGGATTTGAAGTGAGTGTATGAGTTAAGATGCCTCCACCTGTACTATTTGAAGGGATATATGGAGCTGGTGTAGGAGAAGAGTGCGAGATACGTGGGGTTGAAACGAACGAAACAGCTGAATGAGCACGTGGTTTATGTTTGTGATCACGTGCAATTGCATTACGTGTATTGGATTTCCAAATGGGCTGCTCGGCAGGGCTGCGCGCAGGAGTTTGTATAGGATAAGCCCAGTTCCAAAATGTATCAGTTTGATATGCGGCAGGGATTGCCGCTCCGTTGGGATTTGTTCTTTCGCCAATATCGTCAATTCCAATCGACCGTAACATCTCGGTAGCCCATGTGAGGCAATTATCAGCAGGGATTAGTCTGTCGTAGCCCCCTTCTGCATTTTCACGGAGCTGGGAGAAATGGTCTCCATCGATGAGTTCAGGATGATCTTGAATAAACTTAAGACGTTCTTGAGGGGTGCGAAATTCATTTGCAACGCTTTTGCATCGAGCAGATGGGCCGATGCTACCCTCGTAGTCTCTACCGCAAAGCACATAGTCTGAATAAGGCTTTCTTTGAAGGGTGCGAAATCGAGGATGGTCTTTCTCGGGATCGTAATAGTTGGGATCGTTGAGATTTGGTTCAATACCTCGCTGAGCATCGATTTTCGAAAGCAAACACTCTACTCTTTCTCGAGGCACCAGCCAGGTTTTATATACTATTTTCGATTGCACATGTTTTTTATATTCCTCACTAATTCCCAGTTTTTTGCGATCATAACCACGGAGATACACATAAAGTTTCCCTGTCGTAGCATAGGGAAGCATTTTTCGATCCCAGGTTTGGGGTTCGATGTCAGCGACTTCGTACTCCCGTCTTCCATCGCCTATTTTCGTTCGCTCGATTACAATTTGGGCATGTGCAACATCGCCAGGAACAAAACAAGGACGAGTGACTAAAGATACAGCGCAAAATCTGTCGTTGATACAAATATCTTTAGTTAACAGGCACGGTATATTTGTTAATTCACGCAACTTGATATGTTTTCCATCAAAATCCACATCAAAAGAATCAAGCCGAGACAAAAAATGTTCCATGCTAGTGCGTAGGGTTAGCCTATGATGAGACCTAAGTGCTCTTTCGTTATCGCAGAGCATGATAACAATTCGATCCGAAAACCCCTCATCTGCGAATAAGTAAAATTCGAGCGCTCCATTTTCTTTTGTCCATTTGTAGAGAGGACGCAGCTCTTCTTTTTTCAACATCAAATCGTTCGCTGTGGGACGCTCGCATTTGTAATTTCGATTAATTTGATCGAGTGTATTATAAATTCCAAGCGCTTCGGCATATTCCTGATGCGCGCGGGTGTGTTCAGTAATTTTCCGGTTGAGCTGCGTTAGAATTTCTTGCACTCTGTGATCCGTTTCCTCGAGATCAAAAACCGGAGCTTGTCCGGTTGAGTAGGTGTCTTTGAATTTTAAGACTTTGAATTCCAGATCCTTTAGAGCTTCTATTATTTCAATACGGGAATAGTTATGTTTGCCGGCCTTTTCTAAGTTCTTAAAATCTCTCATCAAAATTTTTAATCTTTGATTGATGCGGATACGTGGATCTTCTTCTGTTGGACTATCGGAGTCTTCGATATCCATTCCCCTGATTTGCATCTTGATGTCGGTAATCAGCCGGTGATCAGGCTCTGATTGCAGGAAGGCCATAAGGTTTTCGACTTTTTGACGCGCAGCACCTAACTCATTTGAAAGTTTTGGATTGGAATGGAAGGCTTGGTGTTCTTCAATTATCGATAAAAGTTGATTTCCTTCAGCCTGAGCTTCCTGCGGCGAGGCTTCTGCTGCATGATCGTAAAAGAAGTCCACTCGTTCTAATAAATGTTGCATATCCATAAACGAGAAGGGTCTTTCCAAAGCCTTGAGAACTCTTTTGCGCAAAAATGAAAACTTGCTTTTCAGTGCATTATGAAAATAGCTGGGAATATTTTGTTCCTCAAGCAGGCCGGAGAGTGCTTTTCCCTCAGAAACGACCTCCTTTGGTGGGAGATTGGCTGAGAGTTGTTCAAAATGAGCCACTCTTTCTGATACATACCCTAACAGGAAGTCAAAAATTCTTTTTTCAGCACTTGATCGCTGTATGACAGCTAATCCATATCTGCCGTATAGAAGATCGTCTAACGTATTCTTTCCTCGAATATGCGTCTTGATGTGCATCAATGAAAATAACTGTTGCACCTCTTCATCCATAGAGGCTTCGGGAGCGCGTTGTTTGAGGGCATCGATTTTGTTCAGGAGGTAATTCAATATGGCAGCATGAACTCTGTTGGTCAATTTGACATGCTGAATAGGCATAAGGGATGCTTTTGCGTAAATCAGAGACAAAAGGATTTCTGCGTTGTCCTTAAATTCACTTGTAGCGTAGCCGATGTCTAAATGTTCGAGGCCTTCTACTTGATTCACTATACATTGATATTGCTGGTCCGGTGGAATGCAATCTTGTATGGTTCGGATTGTACGGGTCGCGTCATCTAACTGACGCTTGAATTTCGGATCAAAAGATCTAACGTCACAAATCAAAGATAACAGTCCATCTGCTTCATAAAGAACTCCGTCTAGAGTAACCTCCTGTTTATGATGCTCGCAAGTTTCTTTGAATAAGGCCGTTCGTTTAGGGAGGTATTTAAATACGGTATTTGCAATTCTGTGGAGTAAGTCGTGAGATTTGGCAACGGAGTTAGGTTCTTGAATCCTGGACAGCAGAAAATTCGCTTTATTCTTTACAGCCCAGGCAGGAATGTCCTGAGTTGTTTTACGCTCGAAGTTCTCTATAAGATCCTGGAGATTATCTAATTCTTGATAGGTCAAATATTCGTTATGTTTTTGCTGTGGAACTGAAAGTGACATGGTTTTTTTAATTTAAAGTTTTAGTGAAGGTCTATTCTAGGTTTTTTCTGGGATATTTTGCTATAAGTTTTTTGCTGTCAATGTGTTGTAAATATATTACTTTGTGTGTGTCGGTATGCAGCTATTGAAGATAACCTAAATTTAAGTGGCATTAGGCTCAGGGCAAGCTCGAAGAAGCGCGCTTCTAAGCTCTTTCAGCGCTTTGGGGGCGTGGTTGTGCGCGGTCAGGATCTTTTCCGCCTGATGCAGGTAGCGCCAGGCCATCGAGAAGTTGAACCTTTGAAAGTGGATGGCGGAGAGGTAGTAATTTACTGTGGGGTCTTTCTGATGGAGTTTAATGTAGCGCTCGAGGATAGGGAGCGCCTCTTTTTCGCGCCCTAGCTGGAGATGGGTGATTGCGAGATGGAGGATCCCTTGTCGGAACTTAGGGAATTTTTTTACGATCTCTTCGAGCTTCTTTTGCTTTTCCAAAATGGACGCGCGGGTCTCATCGACCATTTGAAACACGGCCTCGATCCCTTCGGGATCCGTTTTACCGGATAGGTAGTCTTCCGAAACGGTATCGCTGCAGAGAAAGTGAGAAGGGCGCGACCCTTGAATCTTTTTGAGCAGGGCTTTCCCCTCTTCGATTCGCCCTGCAAAGAGGTAATTGAAGCCGAGGAACATTTCGATGAGGTAATCATTGGGAAGATAGCGAAGCGCTTTTTCGTAAAGTGCGATCGTCGCAGCTGAATCAGAGCGGTGCCAACTGACGGAGGCTTGGTTTTGGAAGGCCAGGGCAATGACGTCTTTGATGGAGCGGGTTTGCAAAGAGGGCGTTTCAATGCCAAGATACGCCTCGCTTGGGATATCGATGCCCCGCGCAGTTGTTTCGATGTTGATGATCTCTTGGGTATCAGGATCGACATGGCGCACAAAGATGTGGCCCGGAGGCGTGACGGCTTCTAAAGCCAAATCGAGGCGCTGGGCTAGGCAGAGATAGAGGATGGAGACGCCGAGACAGACGCCGCGGCGGGAGTCGAGGACGGAGGGGAGGAGAGTGTAGACGTCGATATCTTTGGCGTAAAGGGAGTGGGGCGGAAAGCGAAAGCGCATCTCGGTAAAGACAAAGTCGCTGATCGCACGGATTTTTTCTTGTGCTGTAGCATTTTGAGGCAGCCGGGCTAGGATCTGCAGCGCCATGAGGTCCATGTTCGCCTCATAGCTTTGGATTTTTTTGCGCGCCTCCGGCGTATCTTCTTCCATCTCCGCAAGAAACAGGCCGCGGGCTAAATCGATCTCGTCCGGTTGCATCGCTTCAACTTCTTTAGGATTCCAGATGCCGAAGCCCTTGAGCTTTCTGTTGTGGAGATGGCGCGCTAGATTTGAGATTGTTTCTAACTCTGCGTCATTGAGGGTCATCCCCTCATTTGCCGAAGGGTTTCGGTTGACAAAAGAGATCATCTGTTGGATTTGGGCTGCGGGAAGCGTCATTTCTTTTATTTGCCCGCCTTGCAAAAGATCCCATGCGTGTCGAAGCGCTCTTTTTCCAAGCGCTGTGTCGGGATAGAGCTCGTAAAAGGCGAAGTGCTGCGCTACCGAAGAGGGGTCAAGGCTTGTATAGATCGACTGGAGAGAGGGGCCTTTTTCTTCATAGGCCAAAGCACTTACGGTCAAAAAGAGAGTAAAGAAAAATGATGCCCATCGCACGACCATTCCTTCTTTATAGCAGGTCTATTTATTCTCCGCATGCATCTCTTAAGCTATTGATTATAAGTAGAGAGTTGTTTCTCTTTTCGTTCGTAAAGGATCAGGACAGGAAGGATGATCGCCACCGTTGCAAAGATGGTTGCGGCCAAAGGGTAGATCGTGCCGTTGTAAAGCGCGCTTGTCAAGCCGATGACAGTAGCTCCAATTAAAAGGCGCACGCTTGTCAGAAGGCTTGCCGCAGCCCCTTTGATATCAGGGAGAATTTCCATCCCTTCCGGAAAATAGAGGCCAATGATCCAATTTGCTCCGAAGGCATAGAAAACGATCCAGCTCGTAATAAAGTAGGGGTTTGTCGGTGCGATCAGGGCTGCGAGAGCAAAGCCGAGCCCGCCGAAGACGCAGAGGATCGTCCCCGCTTTTTTGACATTTCTGCTTCCCCATTTAGCTAAGGAGCGGGTCAAAAAGAGGTTGCCTAGAACCCATCCTCCCAAGACAGCTCCCTGGACAAAGGGGAAGATTGCTTTGCTCATCTTGAACTCGACGACGAATAAAACCGCTGTTCCGGAAAGAAATGCGATATACCCGCTAAAGAGAAGGCTTATGACGATTGTCAACTGCCAAAAAGCGAGGTTGGAAAGAACTCTTTTAAAATCTTTCAATATGGATTTGAGCTGAAACGAAGTTCTTTTTTCCGGAGCATGGGTTTCCTCGAACTGGAAAAGGCAGATCAAAACGCTTGCCAAGACAAATAGGGCGATCGTTAAAAAATTAGATCTAAACCCATAGTGATAATTGAGAAAGCCTCCGATCATTGGAGCTGCCCCCATGATGAGGGGAATGACCGTATTGAGTGTGTTGAGGGCGGAGACGGCCTTTTCTTTTTGAAACACATCAAAAATCACCGCCGTCCCAAGGGTAAAGCAGCCGCCGCTCCCCAAGCCTTGCAGGATCCTGCCCCAGAGCATTTGATTGAAATTTTGGGCAAAAAGGGCCAGCAGGCTCCCAAGGAGGAATATTCCTAGCGCAGCGAGCAGTGGCTTTTTGCGCCCAAAGGAGTCGGAGATGGGGCCATAGAAAGGGCCCGAGACGCAGATGCCGACAAAGTTCCAAGTGAGAAGACCCTGGATTTCTCCTTCTGAAGAAGAAAACCAGGCCATCATATCGGGAAACGCCGGCAAGTAGATGTCGGTTTCGATGCATGCCGCTACAAAGATAGCGACGATGAGAAACAAATATTTAATTTCTTTTTTGCACATAGGTGGGGAGGGGATAGTGATTTGCTATTTTAGCGGTTGCTTATATTTTTCACAACTAAACAGGAAGTATAGGTCCTTGATAGGGACGCTCCTGAAACAAGCTTGCTGCTGCAGTGCCGCAAATCCCATACCAAGAAAGGGCCATGCCTCCCATAGCTGAAACGACGGCGTCAGGGAAATCGAGGACAGGGCAAAATCCGGCTGCCAATAATAAAGCGGCCCCTGCCCCCACCATAGAAGGGGCGCAAAGAGAGCTTGGAGTGGCGACATTTAGGAAAAATAGCCTTTGCACCGCGAAGAGAGTGCCCTCCAGCGCGAGAATTCCGCTGACCGTCATGAGGGTAAATGCACGGAGTGCATCTTCTGCACTAGAAGATGCAAAATTGGCGTTATAGCCGATCTGGATCATAGCGAGCGTCCCGAGAGCAGAGATCCCAAGGCCGGATAGAATCGATGCTTTATGCTGCGACCAGTTCTCAGTCTCGATCTGTCTCACGTACATGCGCTTCCCTCAAAAAAAGTAGGCGGAAAGGATATCAAATCTATTCGCTTTTGGGCAAGAAAGCGCTGCTTTGTAAAATATCAAGCACAAGGAATCCGAGTCGAATACGTTTGTCCGGAAAGCTTCTGCCTTTAGGCAGGAGTTGTTTACGGAATTTAGAAGTTATTGCCTAACTTTCCCATGACTGCATTGTTGGTGAAGCCGCTCCCGTATTGTCCTTGATAAGATACGGAAGCGTAGGATCCGCCTCTATTTTGCCAAAAGAGTTCAAAACTAGGGGAGGCAAGATTTTGCACAGCTGTGAATGACTCAACCGTAAAGGAGCTTGTGGCGCCCACCAATGCTGCTTGAATCTTACCCAGAGAAAAGGGGGCTTTATTGACATAGCCCATGCCGCCTTTGAGGACTAGAAATCCCTTTATGTACTTGCGAGTCCAATAGAGATTCAATCCCACTTCAGATTGCAAGAGGCTGCCATAATGGGAAGAGACCTTCATGCTGTAGACTCCGCCGTGTTTTTCCTGAAAACCGCCTGCAAAGAGGTTCATCCAATCGAGAGCTCCGTAGGGTTCAACGATCCAATCTTTATGCATGCCGAGTACCCAATCGTAACCGAAGCGGATATGGGGGTCGAGGATCCAGGAATTTTGAGAGCTCTTTGCATATTGATTAAAGCCCGGATAAAAGATATGTCTCGAAGAGGCAGTGTTGATATAGCTTGCAAGGAGCGAGGTGTCAAAGAAAAAATTCTTGGCAAAGAGCATGCCGTACACCATCGCATACCCCGCATTGGAGTTGGCTGAGCCTCGATCCTGGTGTTGGCGGATGTGCGAATAGGAATAGCCAACGCCGCCGCCTATGATCCCACGGCTGTAATTTCCCCAATCGTAACCGACAAAGCCTCCTCCCGTTCCCGAATTGAAAGCGGGAGTTTTTTGCTGTTGATTTTGGTGGGCGAAGTTTCCAAATGGAAGAACCCAAATATTCGATGGTTTTTGAGGGGATTTAGGAATGATTCTGCCTTTAATGGGCACTGAGAATTTGTCGGAAGAGTCCGAGTCCTTCATGGCCAGTATTCGATCATCTTCGAAAAGATCGAGGTGTCTAAGACTGATGCAACCGGCCCCGGATCGGTCCGACCCGCTGCCATTGCCGGAAGTGTCGATCGATTGAGTGAGAAACGCAGCCAAAACTGTGGATAATTCGAGGGAGTTATTCAAACTGACGGGGTTGATCGTGTTCACTCCCTGCTCTTGTCCGGCTGCAGATAATTGTGCGAGATCAAGAAAGCTTGAGCCCAATATACCGGAGTTTTCATTCAGATAAGCGGCAACGATTGCATCAGAGCCTGAAAAAGAATTTGTGGACAGAAGTTGTTGAGAATAAGAGAGATAGACGTTATGCGTGTCGTAGGTAAGATGGAACGCAAAACCGGGAATCGGTGCTACAGGGGAAAACATATCCGTTAGCGGATTCGTCGCGGTTAGGATTGTATAAGTCTTGCTTCCTGGATAGGTGCCAGGATCTTTAACAATCTGAACCGTAGCATTGCCCAGTATAGCTGTATTTGTGACTACCGCTTTTGAAGAGGTGGTAGGGTCAATCTCCACGGAAAAAGTGGCGCCGGAGTTAAATGTAAGGTTGGTGTAAGTTTGCGTGCCGATCGAATTGCCCGGTTCTAGCTTACCCATGGCTAGCACATCCACGTCTGCTAAAGTACCTGTTCCCTTTACAGTAGCGCCGGAATCGACGGAGAGATGAGAAGCCGTTATGGTTCCATCAACGACGAGAGTGCCATTACTGACAGTAGTTGTCCCCGTGTGTGTATACGTGCCGCCTGATAGGATTTGTTTTCCTGTGCCCGTTTTGGTCAAGCTACCTGCTCCACCAATGTTCCCTGTATAAGCCGAAGGAGAGGAGTTATCTCCGCCTATCGTCAATGTGGCTCCTGCACCAATGGTTACTGTCCCGCTTCCAGGAAAAGATCCGTCTGTTAACGAACCGACGGCATTATTATATGTTTGGAGGTCCAATGTACCATCTAACTGGATGGGAGATGTGGATGAAAACACATTCGCTGCTCCGGCTTGCAAAGTGGTCGTTTGGTGAATGAGAGTATTTCCTGAATAACTGGATCCCGGAGTACCAAAAGTAAGAATGTGGTTTCCTTTAATCTCTATACCTGGAGAGGCAGTTAGAGAATCTTGGATCGTGCCGTTGAAGGTGCCATTTGCTGTTGCTTGGTCGAAAATCACAGTATTTGTACCAATTCCGGTAGCGGTAATGGTTCCTGTCAGGCTACTTGAGTTGCCTTGGATTTTTCCATCCGAGAGATTGATTCCTCCCGAATAACTATTCATGCCGTTTAGAAGCAGGGTGCCAGTCGTGGTTGTCAAATTGATGGAATGTGCACTCATTTCGGTAATATTACCATCTATTATTAAATCTGAAAAATTTACCACTGACAGATTGATGTCTAAATCGCTATTGAGCACAAGAGGGACGCTGATGGTATTGTTATTCAGCGATGTCATGTTGATGGTGGCATTCCCTCCATTGCCATCAAGGGTGATCGTTTCCGCTGCCGTGTTCGTAATTGTATATGAGCTCATTGTTTGAGAGAACTCGATGGTGCCGATCGTTACGCTTGCACTGAGTTGAGGTGTTGGTTCCGAGAGTACTCCGTTGTCGTCGAAGGTGGCGGTGTCGCCTGGGGCGTTAGGAACCGTCGCAGGCGACCAGTTTGCACTAGTATTCCAGTCCGAGCCCATGCCGTTCCAGGTTTCTCCATACAGGGTTGTTTGGGTAGCTAGAGAAATGAAGAAAAGCGCCAGTTTTCTTTTCATAAATACCAAATGTTGTGTGTTTATATCGAAACAGCCTTAAGAATCGAAACCAGTATAGACAAAAATTTTCTGTAGCATAAATATTTTAATCTTATGCTGTATAAAGGTGGGGTGTCAAGAGAATAGAGTGTTTCCGTCATCAAAGACGATTTATTCGAATAGGTAAAAAGCAGAGATTGAAAAACTTTCGCGATTGAAGTTTTTTAGAAGGAGTAGTATGAAATCCAATATCCTCACCGGTACCCAAAAGGACCGATTCAAAGCCCTGGGCTTGAAATTGGTTCTTGTATACCGTGCGCAGATAGATGCTTGAATTTTGGTGGTCTCAGGGTGATCCAGATTTTGACGATCGAGAGGAGGGTCATATTGCCGCAATATGGCCGACGAAAGATCGTTAAAAGATGGGTCGCCATGATG
>JAKBAE010000059.1 GCA_021809325.1 bacterium | reverse complement strand
TTTTGCTATAAAGCGCCGAGTTTTTCTCTCCTTCTAACGCTTCTTTTAAGGATACAGCCCTCTCGAGGGCGAGCTGGATTTTGTTTTGAGAAATCAAAAAGCTAATCTCTGCAAACTCCGCGTATGCGGGAGCGACTTTTCGAAGCTGTTCGATAGAGCCTCGCGCAAAACTTTCCGCTTCTTCTACTCTTTTCATGGTAAGGAGAGATTGGGCAATCTTGGCGAAGAGAGGAGTGGGGCCGGAAATTTTTTTCGAAGCCGCTTTTAGATTCTGATAAAGCGCCGGGTCTTCCGGGTTTTGCTGCCAAGCGGCAAAGATTTCTTCAATCGGCTCTGGCTCAGAGTGAAGCACCCGAAGACATTGCCAACCAAACCAAAGGACGAGGGCGCCGGCGGCGATCGACACGACCTTCATATTCTTTATGATCCATTGGGGAAGGATTTCGTTTAGCATTTCATCACCTTTCGATATACATCTTCCATTTCATCTATCGTTTTCTTCAACGTGAAGCGGCTCAAAACCAGTTCGCGTCCCTTTTCGCCATAAATGCGGCAGAGCTCCTTGTCTTTCATAAGTAAAAGAGCCGCATCTGCGACCTTCTCAGGAGAAAAGGTCGGCACTTGAATACCCGTCCGGCCATCGAGACAGACCTCTGAAAGTCCTCCCGTATGAGTGGCAATGAGCGGCTTTTTCAAATAGGCGGCCTGTAAAATCGCTTGCGAGACTCCTTCGTGGGCTGTGCTGAGAAGGGCGAACGCATCGAGTCCTCTCAAAGCGGCAGCCGGGTTGGACAGATGGCCGGTAAAATGCAAGCTATTGCCAAGACCGAGCTCGCTTGCTCTCTTCCGATAGGTCTCTTGATGCCCTCCTCCAATGATCACCCATTTGAGTCCGGGAGTTGCCTGCAAAAGAAGCGCAGCGTCTAGAAAATCGCCCAGCCCCTTCCAAGAGCGCATAAAGCAGGCAGTCCCGATCAAAAAATCGGTGTCTGCCACGCCAAGAAAACGGCGAAACGCCTTGCCCTCTTCCTCGCTTGCTTCCATCCGGAGAGGATCTACCCCTGTCGGCACAGACTTGATGCAAGAGAGCGGTTTTCCCGACTTTTGAGAAATCTCGGGCACAATCGCAGCGCAGGTCGTGACAACAAAATCGGCGAGCTTGCCATAGAGAAGCCGGCTATTGAGCCCTCCTTTATTCTGAGTGGAAAGGTGCCTTGTCCGGACAATCGGCACCCTGCAAAGCCGGGCAGCCAAGCCTCCAATCCAGCTGTCGAGAGAAGAGTGGGTGTTGACGAGGGAGACTTTTTCTTTGCGAATAAGGTGAACGAGGCGCCCTAGGGTATAAGGCCACGCTCCTTTTTGGAAATTCAGCTCATAAGCAACAAAACCTTCTTTCCTCGCTTCTTCAGCGAGCCGGCCGCCGTTCATGACGGCAAAAATGACGCGATAGCCTCTCTGCCTCATCCCTTGCGCCTCGCGCAAGATCCGTATTTCCTGGCCGCCCCATCCCGGAGATGCTTCGAGATGAAAAATTGTACGATCCATTAAAACAGCACCAGTTGGGGGTTATTTCTTGATAAAAAACTCTCGAGAATTTTCCGATGGCCCGACGAAAAGGGCAACTCGTGCAAATGGTCCAAATGAATCCATTCATAATCGGGTATCGCCTTTCGCTCGCTTGCCCTGAGATGGATCGGAAATAGATGGGCTTGAAAACGGGTAAAGCTATGTTTAACAAAAGGAAGAGAGCGGATGAAAGAGGTCTCTAATCCCCAGAGCGTCTGCAGGTGATGGGGAAGGGGCCTTGCCAGTCCCTCGAAATAAGGAAACTCGAAGAGATCTGCCATGACTTTGCCGGGGGCGCCTCTTCGTAAGAGGAGGCTGTCTCCCTCTTCGATGACGGCGACAGAGCGGGTCAAAGGAGTCAGCGGGGCCGCTTTCGCTTTAACCGGCAGCTCTTCGACGCGCATCTCTTTGAGAGCGCGGCAAGTTCCGGAGAGCGGACAGAGATCGCAAAGGGGCCGGGGCTGGCAGATCGTAGCCCCTAGCTCAATCAACGCCTCAGCCGTAATCCACGGCTTTTTGGAATCGAGCATCGAGTCTGCAAGCTGCTGAATCTGCTTTTTTGTGCTCTGGCGCTGAACGTCTTCTTCGACAAGGAAATGGCGGGCAATGACACGGGCCGTATTGCCATCGACAGGGGCGGTTTTTTGATGAAAGGCAAAACTCAGAATTGCATTCGTCGTATAGGGGCCAAGCCCTTTGATCTTTTCGAGGATCTCCCTTTGAGATGGGATCTTACCGCCCAGGTGACGGACGATCTGTCTTGCGCCTTCATGCAAATGGCGGGCCCTGCTATAATATCCTAGCCCCTCCCACGCTTTGATCACCTCTTCAAGCGATGCCGCCGCGAGAGACGCTGGATCGGGAAAAAGGCGCATCCATCTTTCAAAGTAGGGGATGACGACCGAGGCCCTGGTCTGCTGGAGCATCACCTCTGAGATCCAGACGCGGTACGGGGTCGGACTGTCTCTCCAAGGAAAGCTGCGCCGATTTTCCAAAAACCAGTGATGCAAAGCTGCTAGTGCCTCTTCCGGTAAATTCCTGCCACTCGGATCAGCGTCAAAGCTTTCGCGGATCGAGTGGCAGGAATTTACCGGAAGAGGCACTAGATCGGGCTGTTTTTCCATTGTCGAGCAGTGTACCTCAAAAATAGAATTTTATGAATCTGGCGTTTTTCCTGTCATAGGGGCGGCAAGACAAGGAGGGTGTGCAGATCCTGCAAATCGCCTGCGGCAGGTACAGCTTCGAGCTCATAAGAACATTTTCCTTCAAAAAGAGGTGCAATCCTCTTTGCAATTGCAACAGCGATCCCGGGCGGAAAAACTCCGTCTAGGCCGCTTGTCACGAGCAAATCTCCTTCTTTGAGAAGCGGCTTTCTATCGCCGGAGGGTCGGCCAAAAAGCTGCCCGGTCCGAAGATCGCGCGCCGGCCCTTCTTCATCGGGATAGTCGTAATTGAATCCCGATCCCTTTAAATGCGATCCCCTAGATCTCCAAAGCGGGGCGCTGCATCCGGACAGCTCTCCCTTGGCGAGAAGCTCTTCTTCGTCTGAGAGATCAATTCGTTCTTGAAAGTGGGTCAAGATCTCGATAAAGCGCTCTTTTTCCTGCTCGGAGGAAAAAAGCTCTTCGCGGCAACGGACGCGATCGAGAAGGCTTTGCGCATGATGCCATAGCTCCCGGCCCTGTCCGCCTCCTCGCGACGCACGCACGGCGACGGAGAGCGAAGCGTCGGTAATCAGACGTACGCGCGATTGCGTCTCTCCTACATATTCTACAACACCGACAAGAGAATGGCCAAAAAGAACAGGACTGTTCCTCGCAATGACAACGCGCCCTACGGCTTGGTTGTCTACCTCTCCCAACCCCACCCAAAGAACGCTGCTCCAAGAAGATGGGTCCCGAAAAATCACCTGCGCAGGCATCGCGGCAAAGCGCATCTGCAAAAGTTGTTTCTGCCGTTCCGCCCGCCTTTTGTAGTCGGCTTTTAACTGCTCGGGAGCGGTTTGCAAAAGAGGGGCAACTTGTTTTCAAAGTTGGTGCAAACGCCCATCTTCGGTCAGCCACTCGTGAAGCGCATCGACTTGCGCTCGGAGCGCCGGAGCGTCGAGCCCTCTTTGAAAAGCCCCTCTCGTCCCTCCGGGCGCAAGAGAGCAAAAAACCGGAGCGGCCACGGCTGCCGCTTGCGAGCGCCAAAGGTCCGTCCAGTGGGTTGGCAGATGAATGAGGACAAAGAGGAACAAACCGAGAAATAGATAATGGGTGCGGTTCATGACATTACGTTGACTAAAGCCTCCACTACATCATCAATATTTTTGGAATTTAAGCCAGCAACATTGATACGGCCGTTATCGGGAAGATAGATGGCATACTCCTCTATGAGCCTAGCCACTTGCTCTTTTTCCAAATCAACAAAAGAAAACATTCCCTGATGCGGCAAAAGATAGTCAAAGCGCTTCTCTTTGCATCTCGAAGAGAGCTTTTCAACCAGTTTTTTTCGCATCGACACGATCCTTTCCCGCATCGCATCCACTTCCTGAACCCAGCTCTTTCGAAGAGGCCCTCCAAGAACTTTTGCCACAATCCTGGCTCCGTGCGCCGGAGGATTGGAATAGTTGGCGCGGATCACCCTCTTCATTTGGCTGCCGACCCTTGATTTTAAAGCTCGGTTCGAAGTCACAGCAAAGAGCATCCCGACCCTCTGGCAATAGAGGGAAAAGTTCTTCGAGCAAGAATAGGCAACTAAAAACTCAAGCCCCTCCTGAGCAAAATAGCGGATCTGCGCCATATCCCGATCCAATCCCGTCCCAAACCCTTGATAGGCCACATCAAAAAAGGGCATGAGCTCCCTCTCCCGCATTGTCTTAGCAATCTGCTTCCACTCTTCCGGCGTCGGATCGCAGCCGGTCGGGTTATGGCATGTTCCTTGAAGAAGAACAACGCTTTTTGGAGAAAGCTGTTTCAAGTAAGAGAGCATCGCCGAAAGATCAAACTTTCGCATCGAGCGGTCATAATAAGGATAGGTCTCAACGACGCCTACCCTCTCAAAAATTTGGCGATGATTCGGCCAGCTCGGATGGGGGACATGAAATGTTTTGCCAACAAAAGCAGAGCAAAACTCGGCCCCGATCCGCAAGGCGCCCGTGCCACCTACAGTCTGCGCTCCATAGACCCTTTCCTCTAAAGATTCCCAAAGATCTCCAAAAGCGAGCCCGCCTAGCGCTCCTACCAGGGCTTTCGATCCATCGATAGGTAGGTAGTCGGCAAGCAGATCTTCCTTTAAGATCTCTTCCTTGGCTTTTCTTACGGTAGAGAGCAGCTCGGATTGAAGGTCCTCGTTTTTGTAGATCCCGATGACGAGATTGACTTTATTCGGGCGCACATCGGCGTGGAATGCATCTGACAGACCAAAAATTGGATCCGGCGGTCCCTCCGGCACTTCATCATAAAACATCTTTTTACTCCATTAACGGGCCCATTCTATGATCGAATGATCCGTTTTGTCCAGAAAGAGATTGCCAAAGAATGACATCGGCTCGACGCCGATACGCACCCAATTCAAGTCTTAATTGGGTTAAATGGGTCAAATATTTTGATAAATACAACCCATTTAACCCACATCAAAAACAGGTGGGTCAAATCAACAGACTTGATGTTAGCTAGTTACAAAAATACAACCCAAGTGATTGTAACGACATACCGGGAGGACCCATCAGCGGACCGAAAACATGTAAATCTGCTTTACATTATTCGCCTTCGAGAAGGTCGAGGAACGCCTGCAGCTGTTTTGCACGGGTAGGGTGGCGCATTTTGCGGAGCGCCTTTGCCTCGATCTGCCGCACGCGCTCGCGTGTGACCTTGAAACGGACGCCCACCTCTTCCAAGGTTTTGGGCTTGCCGTCGAGAAGGCCGAAGCGCTCGATCAAAACCGTCCGCTCACGGTCAGTGAGGGTCGCCAGCACTTCACCCATCTTGTCTTTCAAGATCGCATAGCCCGTCGCCTCCGCCGGCGATTCGATGCCTGTATCTTCCAAGAAGTCGCCGAACTGACTCTCTCCGCCGTCTCCAACCTCTGCTTGCAAAGAGATCGGATGCTGGGCAATTTTATAGATCTCGCGGACGCGCTCGGGCGTTAAGCCAAGCTCTGTCGCCAGCTCTTCGGGGGTCGGCTCGCGGCCGGTCTCCATCATGAGTTTTTTTGCGCCGCGGAGCACCTTGTTGATCGTTTCGATCATGTGGACCGGAATCCGGATCGTACGCGCCTGATCGGCAATTGCACGGGTCACTGCTTGGCGGATCCACCAAGTAGCATAAGTGGAGAACTTATAGCCGCGCCGGTATTCGAACTTTTCTACCGCCTTCATCAGGCCCATGTTCCCTTCCTGGATCAGATCGAGGAAGGAAAGACCGCGGTTCGTATATTTTTTGGCAATCGAGATGACAAGACGCAAGTTCGACTCGACCATTTCGCGCTTGGCTTCCTGGCTCTTATCCATCCAGCGCTGGAGCATCCGAACGTCTTTTTTGAACTCGTCCAGCGTCCGGCCGGCTGCCAGCTCCCGCTTGTAGAGCTTGCGCTTGGCTGCGATGAGCTTTCCTGCGGCGAACTTGTTTTTCTCGGCGCGCGGAGTGAGCTCATTTACCTCTTTTTCGAGGGAAAGAAAACGGTCGTAGCTCGCTAAGATCACTTCGCCGAAATCTTCGATGATATTATGGCGGCAGCAGAACCTGCGCAAGTAAGCTTGCAGGCGGATGCGGCATTTTTCCACATCTTCCAAAATCTGCACGCGCTCTTCTTTCTTCAGGGCTGCATCGCGCAAGCGCACAAGCTGCTCTTCCAAAAGAGCGTCTTCCCCCTTCATCAACTCGCACAGCTTAGGAAGGAGCTGCAGATAGAGGTTTTTGTCCGCCACTTCTTTTTCTGAGATGATCTTGTCGAACCGCTCTTTTCCTGTAATCAGATAGTGGGCAATCGAGATCGCTTCTCTCGCTGAATAACGAAAGCGCATAATGATTTTTTCAATTTGGATCTGCGCCTTTTCGATGCGCTTCGAAATCTCAACCTCTTCTTCGCGGGTCAAGAGAGGGACGGAACCCATCTCTTTGAGATACATACGGACCGGGTCGTCGGACGTCCCTTCGGCCCGCTTGGGCATCCCTTCGAGCTCTTTCGCCTCTTTCTTGCGCTCTTTTTGGCGCTCGACCTCCGCCTGATTGAGGATCTGGATATCCATTCCGCTCAAGAAAATGAGTACCTGGTCGATCTGCTCCGGCGAATCGAACGTCATCGGGAGAATTTCATTGATCTCCTCGTAAGTGAGATAGCCCTGCTCCTTGGCAAGACCTACAAGTTCCTCAATCTTTTGCTGATGCTGAGGGTTACTAAATGAAGAAGATGTTGTGCTACTCATGATCTCCTAGGATGGCACTTGGGAAGAAAAGATTCTTTTGCTAAGCTCGCAAAACTCAAAAGCAAACCGAAATGATTTTGGACAAGGCCTCCCCTTTCCGTCAACATCATAATCTCTGAGCGATTATTTGCAATGGCTTTATATGCTCTCGACGAAGAATCAAACCTCATCTCCGCTTTAGACGCCAGCCCTTTCCAAAAACTCCGCTGCCTCGAGTGCGGCGCCGCTCTGAAAAAAAGAGTAGGCGTGCATCGGCGCCCCCACTTCTCCCACCTCAGATCAGCGCGGCAATGCCGTCTCTACAGCAAAAGCATCGACCATCTTGTTTTGCAAACCCGCCTCAAAGAAGCAATCGGGGAGCTGGAAATGGAGCGTCCCTTTCCCTCAATTCTTCGGATCGCCGATCTTTGCTGGGAGAGGCAAAAAATTGTATTTGAGATCCAGTGCTCGCTGATCTCCCCCTCCGAGATCGAAAGGAGGCGAAAGGACTACGCAAAAGAGGGGTATAATCTGGTTTGGCTCCTAGACGACCGCCTTTATAACAAAAAAAAATTAAGAATATCGGAAAAGCTTCTTCGAAGAGATGCGGGCTATTTCATCTCGCTAAAAAAGGGGCATGCCTACGACCAATTCGAGCTGATCTCTGAAGGGGAGCGTCTTTTCAAAGGCCCTCCGCTGCCCCTAGATCTCTCAAAACCCCTTGCTGCGCCGGCCGCCACAGCTCGGCTCCAGCAGATCAAAGGAAAAAAATTCTTTTTCCAGGGAGATCTCCTCTTCCGATCGCTTCAAAGCAGAGCGTACTTAGAGCGGCTCCTCGAGTGCGAACGCTCATTTTCAGCCCCCAAGCCAAAAACAGCCGGGCGCCGGCTCAAAGCTTGGCTTCAAATGGGAATGGAATATCTGCTTCGAAAGAGCCTTTAAGAGGGAATTGCAACCTCGCTTCGCGGGTCAAAAAACGATGATTTTGCCGAATGGAGTTTGCAATTCCCTCGTTAACCTTTGAGATAGAGGGCCGGATGAATCGTGCAAGAGAGGAGCAGCCTGATGAAGCAAGCTGCTGCTGCGATTGGAAACAAAACCCAATCTGCCAGATCCTTTGAGAGGGCCTTCCATCGGCGCAGGTAAAATTCTCGCGCCCGCTTTGAAATGCCGGCGCTCATCAGGAACAGACAAGTCCCTAAAGCTGCGGCAAAGAGCCTAAAACAAGTTTTATATGCTTTGCAAAAGAGGGCAAAGGGAAGTAAAAATACTTTTTCAGCCAAAAGGGACAGGCAAATCAGCCTCCCTTTAAAAGAGCTGAACCCAAGCATCCTCGGGCCTACCGCTTCAATTGAGTGAAAATAAGAACAAGAATCAGTAAAACACATAGCAATTACATTTAGTTCGCATTAATTATCCGATTATTATCTCAAAAAGATCAAGACCTAAGATACTTCTTTACATAGACAAAAGAAAAATAGATTAAAACAAGACTTGCTATAGATGCTCTAGCCAAGAAGCCGACAGGAAAATTTTTTTCCAAGGAGGAAGATTCTGGGCAAGAGGGGTTAAGCCAGAGAGGCCAAGACCTGCCGGCGGCCTTTTTCAATCCCGCTATAGCCGATTGTTCGTTGAGATAGGCATCTTCAAAGAGGGTCGTTCCCGTATAGGCCCGGCCCTTGTAGTCGTAGGCATAGCGGGCGCGCAGGGCGAAGCGATCTGACACTTCTTCGACCTCCCAACCGCAAATTCGGGCTTGGCCGAGTTGTTTTAGGGGGAGATTTTTTGCGAGGGCGCCGATAGCAAAAACCCAAAAAATTAGGGCGACAGCACCCGATCCGACAACGAGAAAGATACGAAAAGTTTTTTCTGAGAAGATCATCTCTTTACGAATTATGAAGTTCCGCAGTATACTTCAGGCTTTCAAAATTCGCAAACCCGTTGAGGAAACATGGCCGAAGAGACCAAGAAAAAAGCAGCAGTCAAGAAACCGAGCGCCCTGAAGCGCGACATCCAGGCTGAAAAGCGCCGTTTGCGCAACCGCTCTTTTCGTTCCAGCGTGATGACAGCCATCCGCGGCTTTGAATCTGCTCTGACCCAGAAAGCGGAACCAGAAGCTATCAAAGCAAAGCTGAACTCTGTGTATAGCTTAATGGACAAAGGCGTAAAAAAAGGCGTTTACAAGGCAAACAAAGCCTCGCGCACGAAATCCCGCCTGTGCTCCCGATTGACTAAAGCATAATATAATTTTCAATTAGGTACCTAACCATGCACCTCTCTCCAGTCTCCCCATTAGGGGGCGGCTCCAGCCTGCCCTCAAGTTCCACTCCTGCACCAGGACAAGGCACCTCCAAAAGCGCTCCAAAGAGACGAGGACAATGGCCTGCACAACCGATTTCTTCGTCTTCTACATCTTCGAGCCAGAGCTTTCCGAGCACCGTTGGTGGCCCGTGTTCTTTTAATAGTTCCTCCAGTAATAGCAACTCTAATTCATCGTCTTCTACATCTTCGAGCCAGAGCTTTCCGAGCACCGTTGGTGGCCCGTGTTCTTTTAATAGTTCCTCCAGTAATAGCAACTCTAATTCATCGTCTTCTTTGTCTGGCCGCACTCAGCCTATTCCACTACCCGGACCCAGATCGTATCGAGACCGTTGCGCGCACCAAGCTCAACTTAATCAGGCTAATGACGGCGGAAACCGTATTCTCCCTCAAGGTGGGAATGCTAACGCTGCCCCTGTCGCCGCTGCCCCTGTCGCCGCTGCCCCTGTCGCCGCTGCCCCTGTCGCCGCTGCCCCTGTCGCCGCTGCCCCTGTCGCCGCTGCCCCTGTCGCCGCTGCCCCTGTCGTCGCTGCCCCTGTCGCCGCTGCCCCTGTCGTCGCTGACAATAACGATGACAGCGAAGGCTGGTTTGACTGGTTCTCCTTGCTACTACAGCCTCATGATTGTTCCAGTCCCGATGATGTAAACCCTAACCCTGTCGTTGTAAACCCTAACCCCGTCCCTCGTGTTAATGCTCCAGGCGGCGCACCAACCTCGCCCTCAACAAGTTTTCTCGGATGGATGTTTACTCCCTGGAAGGCTCCAATTGAACCTCCCAAGCCTCAGCCTAAGTTGGGATTAGCAAGCTTTCATTGGCTTCCAAAACAATCCGACTACAAAGATAAATTTGATGATAAGTTTAGCTGTCTAAAACCTCTTAAGGAACTTCTCACCTATAGAGAGGCTATTCTCAATTCTATAAATTCTGCTTTACTCTCTGACACTAATACTCAAGACAAGCTTCAAGCAAATAAATCTGAAATCGAAAGTGCAATGAAGCAGCAGAGAGAACTCGGAGAGCTTTGCGATTATTGCTTAACAGAATATCTTTGGAAACCCTGGCCAGGAAATCCCGCTGCAAAAGAAGAGGCCGAGCTGCTTCACCCAGAACCCGCTGAAAAAGCCGGGAAGTTGCATCGCCTTGAGGGCACTTTAATCGCTAAATTGATTGAGAAAGGCTTATACGAACGCCCTAAACCCCCATCTAAGCCCAAACCGTTCCCAACAACAGCCGAGCTAGTCCATAAGCTTGTGACCGATCATTGGTTGTTCAGTTTAGGCTTGTTGCTATCGTCTGTATTTCTCGCTGCCACTCCTGCCTATCCCTCTTTGACTGAGGCTGTATATGGGCGTGCTATTCCTTTGACTGACCCAGTTTTCGGATGCGATCCTCATACGTGGGCTCTGGTAGCTGGAACGGTTACAGCTTTATGGACCAAGCCATCAGATTGGGGAACGGATCTCTGCAATGCCGGTTGGTCTCTAGTCAAGTCTGTCCCGAATGTAGCTCTTCCCCTAGCCCTCTCCCTAGTAGCTGCGGATGTTTTGCCTGAGCAGGTTCCTCCGACTACATTCATTGGACTGGCCGGCGTCATTAATCTAGTCGCTGCGCATAGATTTGTTGTGCCGGAAAAGAGCGGAGGGTTTCTAAATGATTACTCTACATACTTCAACAGTGGTCTTAGCAAGTTGGGTTACGGCTTGTCGCGCGCACAAGGACCTATAGGTATTGTCGCAGCAGTGGCATTTGAATACTTCACTCCTCTCTCTACTGAGTGGAGAAGGCCTATAGCATTTGCAATCGCAGCCTCCGCTCTCACATCAAGTGCCTCTATATATTATGCGGAAAAAAATCGTTAATCCGTTTCGATGATTTGAACGATAGAGGCTTGTTCTATAACTCATGATTTGCTAAAAACATGAGTTATAGAGCAGGATCCTATAACTCATGACGTGGAATTGGCAGTTACCCGGGTGGCCTAAATTTTCTTATAATCTTGACCGCATCGCAGAACAAGAAAAGCAATTTTTGCTAAAAGTTGGCACTTCCTTTGCTTCGATTAAAAAAATGGGAACGGAGGAACAAAAGCAATACATCGTAGAGATTTTAAGCAAAGAAGGACAAGAAAGCTCAAAAATCGAAGGCGAGATCCTCGATCGAGAGAGTTTGCAATCTTCTCTCAAAAGACATTTTGGATTGGCATGTACAACGAAGGGAAAGAGATTCAAAGAAGAGGGAATGGCAGAGGTTCTTTGCGATGTTTACGACACCTTCCAAAAGCCATTAACTCACGAAATGCTCTGGGGTTGGCATGAAAGGCTATTCAAAAGCAAAGCCGATTTTGACCTTGGAGCCTACCGCTCTCATGATGAACCCATGCAGATTGTCAGTCATCGCATGGATGTCTCAAGAGTATTTTTTGAAGCGCCTCCTTCTAAACAAATCCCTCGGGAAATGGATCAGTTCATCGAATGGTTTAATTCCTCTACGAATTATC
Source organism: bacterium (assembly GCA_021809325.1). Lineage (GTDB taxonomy): Bacteria > Chlamydiota > Chlamydiia > Chlamydiales > SM23-39 > JAKBAE01. Next base: position 2,536 of record JAKBAE010000059.1, on the reverse strand, counting down.
ATCCGATTTTAGGCAGGGCAGCGATTGCGCATGTCTATTTTGAGAGCATTCACCCTTTCGAAGATGGCAATGGAAGAATTGGACGCCTGCTTATTGAAAAGAGTCTCTCGCAAGGTATTGGAGAGTCGGCCTTGATTGCGGTGTCCCATATTCTTGAAAAGAAGAGGAAAGATTATTACGCAGCGCTCGAATCTTGCAATCGCACCTTGGATATTTCTCATTGGGTAGATTTTTTTGCCAAGTCAGTTTTAGAGGCGCAGCAAGAGTCCCTGCAGCTTTTGCACTTTATTGTTGAAAAATCTGCAATGATGTCCAAGCTATCGGGTCAAATCAACGAACGTCAAGAGAAGGCCCTCTTGAGACTATTTGCCGAGGGACCGCAAGGATTTAAAGGGGGGCTAAGCGCTGAGAACTATATCGCCATCACAAAAACATCTCGGGCAACAGCTACCCGCGATCTTGCAGAGCTAGTGGCATGGGGCGTCTTAATTAAAACCGGCGAGCTACGCCACACTCGTTATCGGCTAAACATTCCACTTGAGTAATGTCCTGTTTCAGGCAGTCTTGGATCAATAGCAAGGTCCTCGATAGTTATAGCTAGTTCTAGTAAAAAGTCGCTATAACTAGCTATAACTTTGGATTAGCCTCTGAAGACGAAGTCTTCAGTCCAGTTACGAGGGAGTCCAGAGGGGCTTGCCCTTCTGGCGGGTTGTTAAGGGCGGAGCCCTTAAAAAAATTAAGCCTCTCTTTCAAGCCGTTTTCACTTTGCGAGTGTTTGGAGGCGACCTTTTCCAAAATCTCTTTTTCTCCCACAAGCCGAATCTCTTTTTTCGCGCGTGTGAGCGCCGTGTAGAGCGCTTCGCGCCCGAACTCTTCGCTGCCCGGCGGGAGGAGGCAGACGATTTTATCGAATTCGCTCCCTTGGCTTTTGTGAGCGGAGATGGCGAAGGCAAGCTCATATCCCGGAAGCTGGCGGAGAAGAAAGCGCCTGCCGTCTGCGAAGAGCACCTCTTCCGAACCGTAGGGGATGGAGCCGCCTTGATAGATGCCTTGGAGAGTGCCCGGCGTCCCGTTGTAGAGCTTTTGGACGGGGTCGTTGCTGAGGACGAGAAGGGGCGCAGACCAGCTCTCGCCATAGGCGAGCCGGCTTTGGAGCCGCTCTAGGAGATGGGCATTGATCGCATCGACGCCAAAGGGCCCTTTGCGAAGCGGGGAGATGAGCCGCGTCGTTTCGAATTGGGCGGTTAGCTGAAACTCCGTCTCGATCCAACCGAAGAGATCTGTGGGTGGCGGCTCGAGGATCTCGAGGAGAGGGGCGAGAGAGCCTGTCCGGGCGGCATCAAAGCATGAATAGAGCCGCTCGTTTTGCAGCCGGTGATTTTTTCTCAGGCGGATGGCAAAGAGGTCCGCTAAATCGGAAAAGACGCCGGCCCCATCGACCGGAGGAAGCTGGTCTGCATCGCCGAGAAGAAAGAGACGGCATCCGTCCGGCACCGCTTGCAGAAGGTGGGCAAAAAGAGAGGCATCGATCATCGACGCCTCATCTGCGATGATCAGATCGGCATCGAGGGGATGGTGTTCAAAGAGGCGGGTCCGTCCGGGTTGCAAGCCCAAGAGGCGGTGCAGCGTGAGCGCTTCGATGTCGACGTTTGCGAGAGGAGGCAGCGCCGCAGCGAGCCGGTCAGCTGCTTTTCCTGTCGGCGCGGCGATCTTGACCCGAAAAGAACCGGAGCGATGCGCCCTTGCAAGGGCGGCAAGCGTCTCGATTGCCAAAAACGATTTTCCTGTGCCGGGACCTCCGGAGAGGAGGGTCAAGGAGCGAGTTAAAACGCTCTTTGCCGCCTCCGCCTGTTCTAATGAGAGCGTCTCCGGCAGAATAAAGCGCTCGGGATCGAAGAGATCTTCTGGAGTTGCGCTCAAAAGGCGACCCATCTCTTCGACAATCGCCGTCTCCAAAACCCAGTTGCGCTGCAAGTAATAACGCCCTGCATCGTGGACGATCGCTTTGGATGTGACCGAAAGAGACAAAGAGCTTCGCAAACAAAGATGTCCCTGCCGCGCTGCCGCCATGATCTGGGAGAGCAGTGGGGGCGCTGACGGGTCGAGTGCCTTAGCAAAAGCTTGGTTTAAGATGCTCATCGGGGGGCTCTGAAGGGTTCGGGTTCAAAAGAGAGGACGCTGCCGCCTCGCAAAAAGAGGTAGGCCGCCCCTCCAAAGGCGATATCCGGCTGCGAGCGGCGGATCGCTTCAGCATAGAGCGATGCCTGCATCCAATAGTTGTGCTCATCCATGGCCCTGCGAAGATTTTCTTCGGAGTAGCTATCAAAGCCGGGCCCCAGCCAGTTTGTCTTCCAGTCGAGAAAGTAGAGGCGCTCTTTCCAAAGAAAGAGCAGATCGATGCACCCCTTGAAAAAGTGCGGCCGTGCGTGAAAGAAAAACTCCACTTCGGCGCGCATCTTCGTGCGGTCCAAATCTAAGAGGGAGGCTCCTTCTAAAAAAGGCAAGGAAAGCGCTCCCTTCACGGTTTGTAAAACGA
>JAKBAE010000058.1 GCA_021809325.1 bacterium | reverse complement strand
GGGCAATACGGCCCATCCCTTTGCCCTCAACTGCCGAAGCGCTTTGCCTAACGCCAGCCGGTCTTTTTTTTCATTGTCATGATAACGCCCAAGAACATGGGGAGGAAGATACGTACGCTGCAATACAAGATCTTGCGCCCCTTTGACGCAAAGATCTGTTTGCGCAAGCGAGAGCTGCCCCGAGGCGGCAGATACAGCTCCCTCGATGACGAGATCGGCATTGAGCGAAGCGATTTCGTCCGGAGTCGATGGGGAGACTTCATCGAACGGAGCGGCAAATAGTCGACAGCTAATAACGAAAAGAAAAAACCAACGCATTGGAACCTCAAAAATGAGGCAGCGATTTTAAAAAATTACTTGGTTTTTGTATATCGAAACAAAAAATCTACGAGAATTCTTGGCAGATGACCTTCTCAATTTCAACAAGCATTAAATACAAGCAACTTACGATCTATCCTTGCATTTGCTGATGGAAAAATGCAAAATGAAATCAAGAAAAGGAAGGAAAAAGTAGATCGTGAACTTAAAAAACGCCCTTCTTAAGCGCTTTTTTACCCCCCCAAAACAAAGTTTCTTTTTATTTGGGCCTCGAGGAACCGGAAAATCCACTTGGATGAAGGCTCTTTTTCCCGACGCACTCTATTTAAACCTCTTATTATCTACTGTTAGGGAGAAATTCAGAGCCTACCCCGATGAGCTCGTCAAAGAAGTTGCAGCACTGCCCCACCCCGGCGTTGTTATCATTGACGAAGTGCAAAAGGTACCTGATCTTCTGAGTGTGGTGCATTCACTCATTGAAGAGAAGCGAGGCCTTCAGTTCGTTTTGACAGGGTCTTCCGCCCGTAAGCTAAAGCGAGGAGGCGTGGATCTTTTGGGAGGAAGAGCTCTGATCAAACACCTCGACCCCTTTATGGCAAGTGAGTTGGGAGATGCTTTTAGCTTGGAAAAGGCTCTAAAAACCGGCATGCTCCCTTTGGCCTGGCAAGTCGAAGAACCCGAAGAACTGCTTTCAACGTATGCCAGCGTCTACATCGATGAAGAAATACAAGCAGAAGCTCTTGTGCGCAATGTGGGGCAATTTGCCAGATTCTTGCATGTCATCAGCTTTTCCTACGGCCAAATTTTGAATGTCGCAAATATTGCTCGAGAATGTTCTGTCAAAAGACATACTGTTGATAATTTTATCACTATTCTAGAAGACCTTCTGCTTTCTATGCGATTAGATGTATTTAGCCATCGAGCTCAACGAGAATTATCTCAACATCCTAAGTTTTATTTTTTTGATTGCGGGGTATTTCGCGCTATTCGAAAGATAGGCCCCGGAGATTCTCATCAAGAAGTAGATGGATCTGCTCTTGAAGGTCTTGTATTTCAGCATTTAAAAAGCTGGATTCACTATAGCAAAGGACGCCATGATTTATTTTTTTGGCGAACAAAATCAGGTCTTGAAGTCGATTTCATCTTATATGGAGAACATGGTTTTTGGGCTATTGAAGTCAAAAATAGTCGAACAGTTTCACCTGATGATATTCGGGGACTCACTCATTTTGTGGAAGATTATCCTCAAGCCAAGCCTCTTTTACTTTATCGAGGTCTTTCGAAAATTGAATACAAAAATGTTTTTTGCATTCCCGTTGAGCAATTCTTAAAGCAACTGCACCCCAACCAACCGCTTCTTTTGTAGGAAGCACGTTAAACCTATCCAAGTAATGAGCTTCTTCCGTCAAAATATCTGTGTGCAAATGGCTTCAAACCGATATGATGCGCAGCTATGTTCAAAGCCATTTTTGATATTCTGGAGCTCGCCAACGAGTTTCTCTGGGCGCATATTGCATTTGTCTTGATTGTGGGGGCAGGATTTTACTTTTCAATCAGCTCCAGGTTTTTCCAGATCCGCCGCTTTGGGGGAATCCTCCGTTCTTTTTTCGGCTTTTTTAGCGAAAGGGTCTCTCAGGGAGACAAGGGAATTCATCCGCTGAAGACGTTTTTCGCTGCGATCGGCGGCTGCATCGGTATCGGCAATGTCGTCGGCATCTGCACGGCCGTCCAGATCGGAGGTCCGGGAGCGCTCTTTTGGACTTGGGTCGGCGGCCTATGCGGCATGCTGATCCAATATTCGGAGGTCTACCTGGGTTTTCGCTACCGCGTCCCGAACAGCTCGGGGAGCTACGACGGCGGGCCCATGTATTTTCTGCCCACAGCATATAAGCAGCGCTGGGTCGCCCCGCTTGTCTGCGTGCTCCTTTGCATCTATGGCGTCGAGATCTTCATGTTCAATGTCGTCGCCGACAGCATTTCGACCAATTGGCACCTCAACGAATATCTTGTCGTCGCTGTCCTCTTGCTGGCGGTCCTCATTGTAGCAACCGGCGGCATCAACCGCGTCGGTGAAATCTGCAGCGCGATTATTCCGCTCTTTATTCTCCTCTACCTCGTCATGTCTTTTTGGGTGATTTTCCATCATCTTTCCGACATCCCGGCTATGTTCGGGATGATCTTTAAAGGAGCGTTTACGCCCCAAGCTGCGATCGGAGGGTTTGCCGGCAGCACCGTCATGCTGACGATCTCCATGGGGCTGTCGCGCGGCGCTTATTCCGGCGATATCGGGGTCGGCTACACCTCCGTTATCTACAGCGAGGGGCACTCCAGCCAATTTAAGAGGCAGTCTTCGATGACGGTCATCGGCGTTTTTCTCGATACCTTCGTCATCTGCTCGCTTAGTATCTTCGTCGTCCTGTTGACAGGGCACTGGAAAACCGACATCGATGTGACGCTCATGGTGCAAGAGGCGCTCGGCATGCATTTTCCGTTGATGGAATTCTTTATGCCGTTTTTCCTCTTTCTTTTAGGCTACTCGACCATCCTCACCTATTTTGTCGTCGGCCTCAAATGCGCCAAGTTCATTTCCCCGAAATGGGGCCCGAGGATCTATTACCTCTATGCTGCGATTTCACTGCCGCTTTTTGCTTTCGTAGACCCTTCGCAGGCCTTTTTGGTCATGTCCCTTTCGGGTGCATTCCTACTCATGCTCAACATAACGGGCATGCTGCTTCTTCGCAAAGAGATCAAATTCGGCCTCGAAGAGCATTAGGAAACAACGGCCTGCAGCCTTCTCTCGGGCTTTTTCGATAGCTCCGCAGAGTAGCATCGATAGCAGGAAGGCAAATATTTTTCTTCCGCCCCCAACTCGACGCTCGGCCCTTTGTCCACAGCCCTCCCATTGACATATTTCAGGTTCATAATCGACTTGCGGTTGCAATAATGGCAGGTCGCTTTCACCTCTTCGATCGAGTCGGCCAGCTCCATCAAGCGGCGGGACCCTTCGAAAAGATGGGACTTAAAATCGGTGCGCAGACCATAACAGATGACCGGCAAATCCCACTCAAGAGTGATCTGACGCAGCTCCCCTACGATTTTTTCACTGAGAAACTGCGCCTCATCGACCAATACGCAGCTTACATTTGCATAGTCGACGGAAAGGAGCGTGGTCTCCGGATAGATCAGCAGGTCCGCCTCTTGCTCCAAGCCGGCGCGCGATTTAATGCTCCCCACGCCAAACCGCGTATCCAAAGCCGGTTTCATCAAAATAATTTTCTTTTCCTGCTGTCGATAATTGTGTGCAACTGCAAGCAAATTCAATGTTTTAGCGCTGCCCACCGTCCCATAGCGAAAATAAAGTTTAGCCATCGCAATTTCTCCTTAAATAAAAAAAAATCGTAGTCGATCTTGGGAATTTAGTGAAACTGCCGGAAAAAATCTTCTGCCCCGCCTTTAGAAAGAAATTCCCACATTACAAATATCGCCCCTACCCATTATACTTCCTGCAATTCAATCAGCTTGAAACTATTTATGACAAAAAATATTTCATCATTTTTACCGGCTCTTTCAGTTACTCCTCAGTACTTTCCGGCCAAAGAACAAAGTACGATCTGTAAAATCATCAAGTTGGCAGGATTCCTTCTTGCACTTCCGTTCCTTCTCCTTGCCGATCTTTTCTATGCTGCATTTTATCGCAAACCCGCTCTCTCAGCGCCAAATCCCCAAGACTCCCAACTTCCTCAAAAAACGGATCAAATTAGCGCCGCCCCTCTACAAGAAGAGCTCATCGAAATAACTCCGCCTCCGGAAATCATTGTGGTTGAACCGACCCCGGTACTGCCGGAGCCAACCCCTCCCCCAATAGAGCTGCCGCAGACTGACCTCCCCGCTCCTCCCGAAGAGACGCCCCCTTACGAGCCAACGCCGGAAATTCAGCCTTCCCCCCAGACGCTCGACCCGATCGTCCCTTCCCCGCAAGAGGACTCATCCCCGCTTACCCGTATTGGACTTGCAGCCTTTGGAGCTCTAGGATTGGGGGCGGTGTATCTGCTGAACCGCTATGGACAAAGCTCTCCTCTTCCACAAGAAGGGGGCTCAGAACTACCTAATTTGGGGCAATGTGCAAGCAACCATTCAAATTTCATTTTCAATAATTCAACCCTCAAGTTTACCGATCCTGCGCAATGCTTTTCTTTGAATCAGCCATATAGCCTAAATCAATGCCTGATCAGGGATTGCGATCCCAGTTTCACTATCCCAAATTGCCGGCTTCCTCAAACAGATACGCCTGATGAAATAGCCCCTCCCCTTCTGATTGCTGCAGAGCAAATATCATCTGCTTATAGAGCAACCCCGCAAACGCGCTTTAGCCTAAATCAAAGCCCGATCAGAGACTGCGACTTCATCTTCAATGTTTCAAACTGCAGGCTTCCCAGAGAACAAGAAGTGCCGATTGAAGCACAATCCCCGCTTTTTCTTTCCACTGATCCTGAACAATGTTTCTCTCCTCTCCTTTCTCCAGTGCCCTCAAATGAATTATTCAGCATGGATCAATGCCTGATCAGAGACTGCGACCCCAATTTCACTACACCTAATTGCCGGCTTCCTAAAACAGACACGCCTGATGAAAGAACCCCTTCCCTTCTGATTGCCGCAGAGCAAACGTCATCTTCTTATCGAGCAATCCCGCAAACGCGCTTTAGCCTAAATCAAAGCCCGATCAGAGATTGCGACCCAATTTTCAATGTTTCAAACTGCAGACTGCCTAAGCCCATTGACCCGCTTAAAACGCAAACTCCCCTCCTTCTATCGGCTGAGACACTTTCTAAAATAGAGGAAATACTCCCGACTTCTTGTGAAATTGACTCAAGTACACCTCCTGAGATCTCTCATGAAGAGCAACCGGCAGATCTATCGAGTACTGGGTTAGACAACGGAAGTTCTAGTTCCACTGACCCTGACTCTATTCAACTCCCTTTTGATTTGGATTTCGATTTCGATTTTGATGTTCCGGAACCAGATCCAATCAGCGAGCCGCCACTCCCTAATCACGAATCCCCGCTGCCAAGTCTTTTCTACGCTCTAGCCGGATTTTTGGGAGTCACAGCGGTTGGAAACTTCCTGAGTCAATGCATCGGAGGCAATGATGAACCTTCTTCCCCAGGAGCAACTCCACAAGATCATCCGCGACCTATGCCTTTACCTCAACCTTCTCCCCCAAAATATGTTCCAGGCGCAAGATATCATAGTCCCCCTCCCATACCTCGGGGCAAGCCACAACCTGTTCATCACTCGCCAGTCTTAAATCGTCGTCAAATGTCTAAACTTACAGTACCCCTTGAAGTCATAGAGAACTGGAAAGCTCGGATTTTGGCATATGATTCTACAATCTATAGCATTGACTTATCAAATCATAGTAATGACTATGCTAAGATGTTGGTATCTTCTAAACTGCTACTTCAAGCGTTAAATACCTACCCCCACAAACCAAATGTTCGTGTACGATGTTTCTACCAAAGGAAGAACTCACCATCTACACAACGAACCGGAGACTCCTTTCCCTTAGTCGATTTTTTAACGGATTTTCCAAATCCCGAAACCACATTGCAACAAATACAATATGGGAGCTCTACCCCTCTTCCTCCGCTGCCTTTACAATCGCCTGCGAGCAATCCATCTGATTTGCATTGGAAAACCTCTTTAGGCCACTCTGAAAGACAACCGCGCACGTTTCTCTCTAGCCATAGGAATCAAGCTCCCGTTCCCCCGCCGCTTCAGGTTCCTCCTTCAAACAGCCTAGCAACTCCAACATATCCCCCCTTTGATCGCCCTGAAAACCCAGATAGATTTGCCAGCCCTCAACTAACTCGTCACCTTAGAGATCCGCAAAATCCCATTGTTTCTCCGAAGTACCCTCGAAGGGCAAATGTTAAGCCGCCGGCTTCAAGTTCCTCACCGCTTCAGGTTCCTCCTTCAAACAGCCTAGCAACTCCAACATATCCCTCTTTCGATCCTCCGGGCTCAATCAGTTTTTCCAGCCCTCAACCAACCCGTATCCCCAGGGATCGGCAAAACCCCATTTTTTCACCGCAGCAACGACGCATGGCAGACATTGAGCCGCCTTCTTCCATCGACCTAGATGTTTCTGGCGAGATTTCCTCAAAAGATATTTCGAGCCAACAAGAAATCCCCCTCGAACAAATAGATGCCTGGATCAAAGACCTCTCCATAAAAGGCCAAGATTCCTGGCGCGAATACATAGATTCTAAATTCAGCATATTGATATCCATCAAAGAGATTAAAGAAAAACTAACGTTATTAAAAAGCGATCCCTCAAAAAAAATCACGCTCGATTATTACCAAGCTTCATTAGACAATTCTTCCGGATATACCCCGAGAAGTGATGATTTGGTTGAGTTTCTACATGTGGTTCCTGTTCTACCAAACTTGTCGGGAACCTACAGTTCTCAGTGGATTGCCGTACTACAGGGGCTGCGAGAGCAAAAGGGCTTATTGAGGCTAAAGACAGATGAAGAACTCTACATTGGGATCGATTGCAATATACTTCTCTCGCAATTCAACGAATTCCAAAATGATCTTCGCAAAAGCCGCTATATTTACGACTTCTATGATGCAAATGGCGATTCTTGGAAAGAGAGTGTTAGCCTATTTTCCCTGATGAAAAAGCATCCGGAAATCCTGCGTAATACCACTTTTATACAACCAAATGCCAACATCAATCCTAAAATTAAGAAAGCCTGGACCCTGGCAGAATTGGCAAATGGAGTAGATGAATCATATCTCGCCAGACAGTCAGGTCTTACAATAGAGACCATTAGGAAATGGCATAAAGAAAGTAAAAACAAAGCAAAAGAACCTTCGACTTCATCAGCTAAGAACTTTCCTGTTTCAGTAGTCGCTGAACCTCCTCCTAAGGACACACTTCCAAAAGTTGAAACCGCTTCAATTCCAAATCAAAAGGGAAAGAAACGCGTCCAGTTTGGTGAAGCTGAGTCGAAGAGCATTCAACTCATTCCAAGAAAGAACAGTGGCGCAAAACCATCAACTACTCAACGAGGTCGCCGTTTTGACCCACTTTCATTCTCTCCCCCCTCCTACAGCTCTATACCCAAAGAATTAGGGCGCAGAATCGAGTACTTTCAAGAGCGGCCTATCTATCTAGAGACGCTTCGATATGACATTGTCAATGGTATTAGCATTCAAACCAATAACCATAGTGTAGATAGGTTTCTAAATTTCAATGACTCTTGGAATACACAGAAATTAATTGATGAATTGCGCAATTCCCTTCCGATTACCAGTAAAGGGGTAAAATATAATGACATGTGGTCCCTGTTGCGTTCTTTTGGTACCGGAGAAGAAGATTTCCCTTTATTCGCTCAGGACCCAAATAATGAGCAAATTGTTTCAAAGCTTTGCCACTATGTTAAGATTGACACCAGAAGGGGAGGCTTTCGAGAACTCCCAGAAGACGTTCACGACCTCCCGGATGACAAGATAAAAATAAGTCCCTGGAACCTAGCTAAATTAAAGGAAGAGCTAAATAAATCCCTTCCCTATATTTATTTCGAGGACAAACAATTTAAGAGCCTCGACGAACTATTAGCTTGTTTTGGCATACCCGACTTAAATAGCTTAGCTAATGATTCAAACAATAAAACCCTTTCAACACTTTGCTGCCTCACTCTGGAAGCTAGTGATTATTGCGAAAAATTGCTGCAGCAGCAAATAAAAACCGATCCGAGAAATGCCTATCCAAGAGTGTCTCCTATTGACAGAGCCCCTCGAATCGATATCAGCGTCACTGAACACAATGATACAGCGATTCGGATAAGCCGAGATTGTTTTGTTATTGAAAAGAAGAAAGACGGCAAGGAAGACGCTCTTGAAGTGACAGCGGTATTGACACTCTCAGGAGTTAATAAAAACACCTTGGATATCGAGCATCGCCCTAGCGTAAGAGATCATGAACACTACACACTCAAACATACCGGAAACGCCAATGCCCAATTTAATTGGAACCAGAAAGGAGCACCTAAAGCCCAAAAATCCGTCATCCCTCCTCTGGATGAACTGAAAGCCCCTCCGCAGAGTTGGAAAGACTTTTTCTATGCTTGGACACCAAGTTTCACTGAGATGGGGAATGCTTTAGTCCACGCCTTGACTCACTATCCTGACGCTGTTCATGATCATAAATATCACATTTCATTAAATGTCGAAATCGAAGCGCTTAAAACCTGGGTCGCTTCCCAAACGGACTTTAATAATGACCTTGAACACTACCTGCCAAACCTACTAGCCGCATACGAAGGAACCCAAATAAATCCTCCTTTTAATAAGGCTTATGTTCGTTCCAAGTTTGTTCACAATGTGATATTGTCTTTGGAAGCGCTTCTTAGCGACCAACCCATTCGAAAACGCAATACAGGCCATCTAAAAGCCTTGCGAGATGCGCTGCAATGCAATGAATACAAGCAAAATCAGCCTGAATTTGAACATCTAATTTCTCTTCTCCGCGCACTTTGCTGGGCGAAATTCGCGCAAAATCGAATGCAAAAATATGAAGAACAGTTTGTCGACTTCGCAGTTCAAGGTAAACCTAAGGAGCTTCATTGCTCCACAATTGCCAACGCCATTGAAATTGCTAATCAAAGACTTCATGTGTGCGATCGAGGACTCAAAAAAGCATATCAAGATGGGCTGTTGCAAAAATTTGAAAACTCAACCGGAATCTGGGCTGACCCCCTTGGAAAATCGAATGTACCGGAAGTTCGCTCAGTCCATCAAGTTGAGATTCCTGACGAAAAAGATCCTAAGCTAGTTCTTTGCTTGCGGCATGGAACGCCTACTTATCAACCCAAACGAAAGGTGGATGACAGGGAAGTCTCTTCATACATACAGACCTATCTACTAAATCCCATTCAAAATGTGATCCACGCCGCCACCGCAGAAGAAGTCATCATCCCGGAATATGAGTGCTTCCTAGATGCTGCCCAAGAAAAAGGGATCCATGTACTGTATGTCAACCACCAAAAAATGTGGCGGGGTGGCAAATTAGACGTCGAGACCAATGAAGAAAACCATCGCGCAAGACAAATCCAAGATTTAGAAAATACCCATCATAATTTTCACTTCCTCTCTCTTCCTTACGATGGAAAAATCTGGAAAGACGACTTTTTTGCGATCCGAGACATTTCTCAGTGGAAAACAGCAATCGTAGATGAGCTCATAAAGGGAGCGGTAGGAGGAACAGGTCTTCAGCTCCCCAAAGGCTGCTCTATCTCAAAGGATAGCTTCCTACAGATTGCCGACGATATTCACTGGCTCTATTTCAGGGAAAAAGCACATAGATGGAAAGATGGAAGGATCGATTTCCGAGATCTCACCAAAGAAGAACGGGAATTATTCCTGATGATTTTTTACTCTTACATTAAAGAAGTCATCCAGGCCCGCTACGGAATCCAAGTGATGGCGTCTCCTTGCAAAGATGATAAAGACCGCGGGAATGCAAGCAAAGGCGTTGATGAGGCCCTTCTCAATTTGCGCAGCGGCTTAGAAAATGACGACGCCGCCCTTCATCGTCTCTATATCCGCTCCCTAGCTCCCTTCATGATTAAATATGAAGGAATCATTGACCATCGACTACATCCTCTTTTAGCTATTCTAAACCATATTGCCCGGCTAAAACCGGAAGTAAAGGGTGAGATCAGAAACTATCATCCCGTACCCGGATACATTTTTAAAAGGCCAAGGAACGAAGAGGAAATCTATCCGATCCATACTGATATCGCCTCCTTGACTCCTTTGAAGTTAACTCCATTTGATTCCTTTGGCGACTTCATCAAAACAGCATGCAGCGCAGCCGGAACGGTTCATCTTCCTGCTGTACAAGCAAAACTTCTATACAGCGATGGCAGCTTCCGCAATCCGGATAGAACGTGGAATAGCGAAAACCTCCGCCAGTCCCTAGAGACCAGCCTCAGCTCCGGCATTACGATCAACCGCACTCTTTGCAAATCGCAAGATAAGATTGAAAAGGCTATGGGAGTAAGAGCTGGAAAGCTATTTTCTGGTACAGAAGAAGCGGATCATCTGCGCATGGGATGTTTGGCCTGCCTGACCCCTAAAACCCTAGACTTCTGCGTAAAGGGCCTCGAAACGTTTATCCTGAATCACTCTCCCTACCCTGCAGAAAAAATCTCCCTCGATTCGATAAACGGCCCCAAATTTAGCTGTGAAACTCAAGGCGCTTTTTGGTCAAACACCATCGAACAAGACTACGTTCTCAAATATGAGCGAGAAGAGGTTCCCGTACGCGTCAAGGCTGTGACAAACAGCTTCAAAGAAACGCAAGTGAGTGTTTCTCTACTACCTGCTCAAGCACTGAAATCGCCTCGAAATCCTTTGCAGCAAGCCGGATCTATTATGCCCATTGGGATTCCGAATGAAGGGGACACCTGTTTTATCGCCTCGGCGCTTCAGCTGATCTTGAAGGATCCGATTCTAGAAGAAGCGCTCATCGAGGAAGCACGCGACGGTGGCGACGCACGAGAGTTCGGAGAATTTTTGCAAAATTACCGCAACGCGCAAAAAAGCGGCAAGCCTTACGTTACAGGCGTCAAGAAGTTACGAGACGCTCTTTGCCGAATTTCGAGAAATCCCGCATATAAAAGTAGCCAATGGGATGCGAATGAAGTGTTCCGCACCCTCGTATCTGATGAGAGTTCCTCGCTTTACCAAAGACTTTTGAAAAAAGGGTATTTTATTACCGAGTCTGTTCGCCGCTACTATGTGCCGCCTGAAAACGAGACTCCTCATGAAGAGAGCGGATTAATTTATGATCCGGAGCGCGGCACTTATTATTCAGAGAGAGAAGCTCGCCGGCCTGCCCAGATCGAGGTGGCGCTAGTCGATTCCGATGCAGGTAAACCAATTAAAGAGCTGATTGACGCTGCTTGGGTCCACTCCATAGAAGGCGAGCCCGGCAATTATCTGATGCAAAGCCAGAAAACGGTTCCTTGCGAGCCGCTTTTTCAAGCAATGCATTGGGATGTAGCTCCAAATTCTATCATGGTGAGCCTCAAGCGATGGGACGAATCAAGGACCAAAGTCGGTGCTTTGATTCAAGTAAAAGAAGAAATCTCAATTGGAAATGTTCCCATGAGACTTGCCGGATTCACCTTGCATAGCGGCTCGACCGGAGGGGGCCACTGGATCTCCTATTCCTCTGAAAATGGTCGTTACACTTGCAATGATGACGGCACAATAACCGAAATTAGCCAAGAAGAGTATCTCAGCTATGCACAAGGGGCGTCTGATCTTTTATATCAAAAGACCAATGCTATTTCACGGAACCGAAGCGGCTCATCCTCAAGAGGAGCGCAATGAGCAAAAACCCGAGAGCGCTGACCCAGGGAAAGGGAATGCCAAAGATCTCCGGTAGGCGGGTGGTGCAGTTTTCATGGATTCCGCACGACTTTTGCAGGTTCGGCAACGCCGGCAAGATCGACTGATAGAGGGCGACGGCCAGCCCAAAAAAGCAGAGCGGGTAAGCATAGAGGCAAAACGATTCGTCGCGGCGATACGCTGCAATTCCCAGCTGGACGGAAAGGGGAAACAGGGCAATTCGCTGATACCAGCAAAGAGGGCATGGGTCGCTCAAAGCGATGACGGTATAAAAAAGGCTCATCAAGGTGCCGGCCAGCGCGATGACCCAGGCAAAGACTAAATTCCACTCTCTAAAATTCAAGAGCGCCTCCTGACCGGATCGGAGTGGCTAACTCCTTCTTGCGCCCGGTAGACCTTTTCGATTTTTCCTCGGATCGCCTCCATTGAGACGGTGGAGGTAGGGATGCCGTTGACGTAGAGCGCCGGGACGCCAAACTCTTTACCCATGATCCGCTCGGCCCAATGGAGGTTACGGTCCAGCTCGGAAAAATAGCAGTTTGACTCCACGCACTTTCGCAAAGCCTCCAAATCGATGCCGCCCAGCTCTTGCGCGATCTTGATCAGCTCGTTTCTCTCCGAGCCGTGAATCTCCCTTGTGCCGAAGTGCTTAAAGATCGCATGCACATAAGGGAAAAATTTGTCCGGCGCAATCTTAAATACCGCTAAAGCAGCGTTGGCAAGGGGCTTGGAGCCATCGAGAAAGGCGACCGGGACTAAGATGCAATAGGCGACGCCCGTATCGATGTATCGCTTGCGGATTTGAGGGAAAACCTCCTCAATGAACGTGCGGCAGGCGCAGCAGCGGAAGTCTTCGATAATTAAGATGCCTACCTTGGCATCGCGCGATCCGATGCTCGGATGGCCGTCCGTCACCATGATCGGCACCGGCTGGCTCGAGGATACCCAGCGGTAGATCATAGCGCTGGCCACAAGAGCAATGGAGAGGCACGACGCGGATAGGACGAAAAGCTGCTGCAAGGTTTTCTTTGGGCTCATACACGCTTCATAACCCAAAGGCTAAAAATTTGCCTTAGAAAACCTCTTGGCTTAGCTCCAAGAGCAGCTCAAAAGCGACGAAAAGAAAGAGAATAAAGAGGAGGGAGCGCCCCCCGAAAAGAAGCTTCGGCTCCTCAGGGTGTCTCACGCGGGCAATCCAAGTAAGCCATATAGGAAGAAGGCCTAAGAGTAGCGCGCATCCGATCCCTCCAGCAAAGCCGAGGGCCCGCAAAAAGATCGAAGGATAAGTCAGCGCAATCGCAAGCGACGGGACAAAGGTCAAAAGCGCAAGAAAAAGACGGCGGACCCCCAATTTTGGCATCCGCAAGCCGTCCGCCAAAAAGTCCATCAGCCCCAGCGTGACCCCCAAAAACGAGGTAGTGATCGCAAAAAAAGCAAAGCTCTGCCCGGCCGCATAGACAACTCCGCTGCCGAGATGGGATTTAAGCGGCTCGACCGCGGTAACCCCCTTTTGCATCGCTTGGGCGAGGCCATCTTCTCCCCCCAAAGGGACTATCCCTAAAATGAGGAGCTCCCAGACCACATAAATCAACAGGGCAAGCGTTGTGCCGCCAAGGATCGCGATCCGAAGTCTCTTTGCATCGCGCTTCATGTAAGTCGCAAGGGTCGGGATGACGCCCTGATAGCTGAAGGCAGTGAAGATCACCGGAAGGGCTTTCACTGAAAGCGGCCAGCTGGAAACGTGCAGATTGACGGGGTTGATCTGAGGGACGCCGAGCACGATGAAAGCGAGATAAGAGACGACAAGCCCTGCCATGAGCAGCCAATTGATCCGATCGACCGCCCGGGCCCCAAAATAGACGAAAGGGGCAAATAGGCAGACAAAAAGAAGGCTCCCCATCCAGGCAGGCGCATCCAAGCCGCTCCAGGCAAGGAGAAGCGATCCGCCGCCGGAGACATAGGCAATGGAAAGGCAGTAAAATAAAAATAAATAGAGAACCCAGGCAAACACCTTTCCGAAGCGGCCCAAAAAGGCCCCCGCCATCGAGACGAGGTTGACATCGGGCGCCAGCCGCAGACAGACCTCCAGCAAGAGCAGCCCGGTGCAGCTCATGAAAGCCCAGCAAAGAAGGTATATGCCTAAGGAAGGGAAAAACCCCCCCTCCGCAGTGACAACCGGAAGCGCCAGCATCCCGGCGCCGATCGAGGTGCCGGCTACAAGGAGAATCCCGCCTAAAAGATGACCAAAAGGATGCTTTGTTTCCATACAAACGAATCATTCTATGCGAAGTGAATCTTTTTCTTCCTCTCTAAAATTTATTTTCTGCCCTCAATTCCATTTGACTTTGCCCCCGGAACTCTTCTACAATAAGGACTTTTAAATCTATTACCCCCGAATTCGTGCAACCGAAAATCTACACCCTTGAAGAGCATCGGATCTCCCCCGACCGCGTCGACCAACACGCCCTCTACGTCATTGAGAAGCTAAAGCAAGCCGGCCATAAAGCCTATCTCGTCGGCGGCGGAGTGAGAGACCTGTTGCTCAATCAACGGCCCAAAGACTTTGACATCTCCACCTCGGCAGAGCCGGAGGAGATCCGCGCGCTCTTCCGC
>JAKBAE010000057.1 GCA_021809325.1 bacterium | reverse complement strand
GATGGAATCTGAGAAAATTCAGGCGACTATTTTCGTGTTTTACGTGTTTAGAACCAGCTGGTTGCACGGCATGAATTTATTTTTTGTCCAGTACAGAGTTCAATATTACCCAACGCAAACCGATTTAAAGCCCCTGAAATCGAAGAAAAAATCGGGGTTAATATTAAATTCAATATTAACCCCGATTTTTTGTTCGATTTGAGGGAGCTTTAAATTCGGTTTTCGTGGGTAAGATTGAACCGGAACCAGTATAGGCCAAGCGATATCAAAATAGGCAAGAAAAACAGACCTGCTTTTCTTGCCTAATCACGTTCGGTATTACATCCAACGGGGGATTTTGATCTCTAGAATCGCACTCAGGGAATCTTCATCCATCTTCTCAATATCATCTATTGAAATCCAAGCGGCCTTTTCAGAAAGCTGATTGTACTGCCTGCCCTCTTCCAATCCTAAATGGCGATGCACGACCCGTTTCTCAATCCAAGCATTGTCCGTATTTCGCGCATCCGGAACATAGTTTTGTTCTACGGTAATAGGATTGACAAGGCAGCTCACCGTAACACCGGCATTTTCTTCCACAACCCTAGACAGGGTCTCCGCAATCGACTCTCCGTTAGAGCCAAGCCCTGCAGGCAAAGCCCATTTATCATCTTTCTTAATCACCAACACTTCCATATTGCCCTTATCGGGATTCAAGCGTGTGATCATAGGATGGCCTTCATAGTTAGGGCCCCAATCAGGGAGAACCCCTCTTCCTGCCAATCCCGTTCTTCCTCTTGGATTGAGCGGCATGTCATTTTCATAGTCGATCTTTCCAAGGCAGCTTTCCCTGACCAATTTTTCAAAATTGATCTCAGCGACCTCTCCTCCCAACTCACCAAAGATCGATGTGAGTATTTGAACAAGCTCGTCTTTAAATTTCTGTTCATTTTCCATTACGATAGGCGCATCGAAATATGGAGGCGCATAGCTTGCAAAGGGAAATTTCCAGGATACTTGATGATCCAGTACGGCCTGTCTTTCTGGATAGCTCTCGTGCTTTTCTTTTCTTGCAACCTTGTCGCTTGAGCCCTGGACAGCAAGCGGCAAGACTCTAGCTGCTGCCGTTTCCCATACCCATTTTTTCATTGAATCAGTTTTGGCTTCGCAATAAGAGAGAGTTGATTTTACACAAGAACTGTCCGCCACTCGACTCGCAAGGGCGCTTACCCCGGATGGAACGACACTCAAACGATCGCGCACTGAAAGCGGGATCTTGCTATATGTGTGGGCTGTGCTTCTTGCAGCAAATGCCGCCGGGGCATAAACACACACGCCCCCCAAACCAACAAATGACTCAGCAAGGCCATAAGCTCCCGCCACTCCGCCTACAAGAACTCCAACACCGGCTAGCCCGGCTCCTGTTGCAGCTCCAAGAATAGCTTTACCTAACCCGGTTGCAATCAAATCACACGACCTGCATGTATCAACGCTCCAGCCCTTTACAATCGACTTATAGCCATATGTGCTTGGCATCGCTTGCGGCGCACTTACAATTTCTGATCCCATAAATCCTCTTTGTTATAAAAAAACAACAGCTCTCAATTGAGAGCGACTTCTTTTAGAAGAGCGGGAAGTGTAAGCCCCCTCAAGAATATCCGCAAGCGAACTTTTGAATATCGTTGCTCTTGCATTTAGTGTTCTCTTCCGATTATGATTCCCCTTACACCATTTTCGGAGGATGCATGAGATCCCGATTAGCTTATATTCTTGCTGCAGCGAGCGCACTCTCTTTAACCGGCTGTCAATCCAATCAAGGCGGCGACATCCTTTCCCAGCAATTCGTTCACAAGTATGGATTCAATGTCTCTGAGTCGGAATGGGACGAAAGGTCTCAAGACGGCCAAGCAATTGCAATTATGAAAGACGGCGTAAAAGTAGTCCGCTCTTTTGAAAACGGCGTTTTGCATGGAGTTACGACTTACACCTTTCCCGGAAGCTCCGTGGTCGAAAGGCTTCTGGCTTACGATCAGGGAACTTTGTTGAAGGAAGTGATCCAAGACGAGAACGGAATCCCGGTCAAAGAAGAGCTTTTCGAATTTGACGACCGGAAAATCATTACCTACTGGGATGAGAAGGGAGCCCCTTTAAGCATTGAAGAGTACGACGATGAACTTTTGCAAGAAGGGAAGTACTATACAGCTGACCACGACTTAGAAGCCCAAGTGGAATCGGGGTTTGGCGTCCGTGTAAAGCGCGACCGAACCGGCTCGCTCCTCTATCGCGACCGCATTGAAAATGGGATCATTGCAGAGAGGACAAGTTTTCATCCCAACGGCCAGGTACACAGCATTTCGCGCTACCATGACTATCAGCTGCATGGCGAGCAAGTGAAGTTTACGGCATCGGGCAAACCGCTGATGAAGCTGAATTGGAACCATGGTATCCTTGACGGGCTGAAAACAATTTTCAGAAATGGGGTCAAAATTGCCGAAATTCCCTATATCAACGGCCAAAAATATGGAACGGAGTTCCATTTTGATGACCTAGGAAATCTGACTGCCGAGCTGCAATGGAAAAATGATAAGAAACATGGCACTTGCCAATTCCATACAGAAGAGTGTACCGAAACTGAATGGTTTTACAAAGGCCAAGCTGTGACGGAATCGAAATTTCAAACGCTAGAAACCCGCGAGCTGTTCATTGCGGAGATCACAAAAGCGCAAAACGAAAAGAACCATCGATAGAAGACGAGCAAGCTTTTGTGAAAGCTTGCTCTATTCGAATAACTTCACTTAAGAAGCCGGAGTTTCTACAGTTGTTCTAGTAGAAATTGTTGGCTCGCTCTTTACTTCAGATCGAACTTCGCTGCTAGCAGCGCTTGTTTGAGTCTGTTTTTTCATCTCAACTTCACAGCATCCCGAAGGGCATTTATTGCACTCTGCCGGACAAGGACACTCTTTTTTCGGGCACTCTTTTGGGCAAGGGCATTCTTTTTTGGGACACTCTTTAGGACAAGGGCACTCTTTCTTAGGACACTCTTTCTTAGGACACTCCGTAGGGCAAGGGCATGGTTTTTTGCACTCTGTCGGACAAGGGCACTCTTTCTTAGGGCACTCTTTAGCACACTCCCCTGTTTTGCAAGCCCCTCCGCCCATCTCCATTTTCGACGGCTGCGGCTGCTGATTCGACTGCATCGAACCGTTTGACTGACCAGAGTTTGGCTGGCAAGCTGCAGACAGGAAAAGGATGGCTCCCGCCATTAACAACTGTCTGCTCCAAGAAACCTGTTTTCTCATGTTCACCTCATGTTTGGGCCCAGGATATGTTATTGGGCGGATAAACCAAAGTTCTCATGTTCCGAGATTTCCATCAACCAGGAATTCATTTATTTATTTACAAAATACAGATGCTGAAAAAATTAAGAATATTTAGAGAGAAAATGCAATCGTGGCACGGATTTTGCATCTTGGATGAATGGCAACTCTGGAGGCCGAATGAAAAACAAAGACCTTATAAAAAAAGTCGCCAAGCTGGAAACGATCAATGACCAGCTCGCTGCGGAAATCCATTATCTGGATCAACTTGCCCGCGCATTGGGCTTTGCCGACGGACTTAAAACCCTAAAGTCGGCTGCTCTGGAAATGCTTGAAATGGACCAACATAAAGATAGCGGCATCGGGAGCAAAGAAAACAAGATTATCGAAGAGACTGACTTTGATTAACCCAGTAGAGAAAGCCAATCGTCTGCCATCAGCCCGTCACCTGCGCCGCCATCGAGGACTTCATCGGCGGCGCTTAATTTCATCTGTTTCATGTCCAACATCTTCTCTTCAATGCTGTTCGGGGTCAGGTACCGTTTAATAAACACGCTCTTTTTGCGCCCAATCCGGTGAGCCCGATCGATTGCCTGCTTTTCAACGGCCTCGTTCCACCAAGGGTCTAGAAGAAGGACGTAATCGGCTGCCGTCAAGTTAAGCCCAACGCCTCCGGCCTTCAAACTCAAGAGTAAAAAAAGAGGCTCTTGGCTCTCTTGAAATTCCTGAACGGCCTCAGCCCTCTTCTCTGCGGAGACAGATCCGTCAATGCGCTGGATTTTATATCCCGCCTTGCGGCAGTCCTCTTGAACTAAATCGAGCATGGATGTGAATTGACTATAAATAAGAACCTTAGCCTTTTGCTCCAAAAGATCTTGCAAATCGCTTTTCAAGAGACTGAGCTTAGCGCTTTGAGCCCCTCTTCCGACAAGCTGAGGAGAGCAGCAGATCTGTCTAAGCCTCAAGATCGCCTCTAAAACTTCCATCCTGTGCGCTGCAAAGCCGTCTTGCTCAATGAGAGGCTTGATCCTTTGGAGGGCGCCTTTCTGAAACTCATCATAGAGCCCTTTTTGCTCCTCTTCCATCTCCACCCAAACAAGCTGCTCGATTTTTTCCGGCAGGTCTAACTCAACGTTCACTTTTCTTCTACGTAGAAGAAACGGCCGGCTTTTACGCTGCATGACATCCGCAGCATCTTTAGGCTGAATCAAGTCCGGCATCAAAAACGCAAACTGAGCTGCAAGCTCGCTTGCCCTGTTTTCTATTGGCGTGCCGCTGAGACAAAACCGCGAGCGGGCTTTCAGCCTCAAAGCTGCATCCGATACCAAAGTCCCGAGGTTTTTGATGGCATTCGACTCATCGAGAACGACGCTTTCAAACTCCACTTGGGAGAGCATCTCAATGTCTTGGCGTAAAATTGCATAAGACGTCAAAACATAACCGTCCCCGACGATGTGGCCGGATCTGCCCGGACCGGAGTGGATGACGACATTGGCTTTTGGCAAAAAGCGTTTGAACTCGGAGCGCCAATGATAAAGAAGGGAGGTTGGGGCGACAATTAAAACAGGCAAATTTGTCTCAAGCAGGGAAAAAAATGCCAGGAGCTGGACCGTTTTACCAAGCCCCATCTCATCTGCCAAAAGCCCGCCGAAGTGAAAGCGGTGTAGAAAGGAGAGCCAACCCACCCCTTCTTGCTGATAGGAAAGCAGCTCTCCCGCAAAAGAAGGGCCCGGCAGCATCTTTTCAATGCGTCCCGGTTCTGCCAATCTCTCCACAGCAGCTTGCAGCTCCTTTTGCCAGAGAGCTTTCAGACCAAGGCACGCGCTCAGGCGTCTCTTAGGAAGGCAAAGGGCCCCCTCTTTCCACTCCTCCTCAATCAGCTCGCCCAAAAACCGCTCTGCTTGCCTCCGGTCGATCCAAGCGCTTTTGTCTCCTTGAGTTGACCAGACCCTATTTTCCTTAAGCGCAGCCAAAGCGCCTTGCAAAGCGGGATTGGCCGAGATGACAATCCGCTCCCCCTCTTCCTTGATTTCGCAGTCCCACTCGGAAAACCGGATCGCGCTCTTTCCTTTTGCATCAAAGACGCTCCAGCCTACATCGAAGAGAAGAGAAAGGGCATCCGCCGCCTTATCCCCCGGGCAATAATAGGGCGAGCGGCCGACTTGTTTGCGCAAATACCCCGCTTCCAGCAAATCTTTTTCCCACTGTTTTTCCTCTTCAAAGAGCCTCTTTCTCCCTCCGATGAGAGGAGCCGGATCGAGAAAAGGGACCTTTCCCACTCCGGGATAATCCATCCATAAATCGGCAAAGCACCCGTTTGCATCATGCAAATGGATCTCAGGATAAACGGACAGCGGCGCTACTTCTTTCTTTTTCCAAAGAACAGAAAACTCCTCTTCGAGAAAGCGCCTTTTTTCAACCCCCTCCAATCCAAAGGCGCCCGAACGCGCCTTTTCGATCCATTTGGCAGACCCACTATAAGGGGCAAAATAGAGGGCCGGTCCCGCCAACGCAATCAAGTGTGTTTTTGTCGAGCTATGCCAAGCGAGCTCTTGCAAGGGGATGGAGTGATGAATAGATGCTTCCAGGCGGCAAGCTTCGCTTCCAAACGACTCCCCCACCCATTGGATCTTGGTCTCTAAGATCTGAGCAATCGGCTGCGATCCGAAATAGAGCCTGCCGGTTAGGACAAGCGATTGGAGCTTCTCGAAAGACGGCTCAATATCCATTTGCTGACAAGGGAGCGTCTCCAAGGCCGCGCCCGGCAAGGCTTTACGCTTGGCCTGGATCAGCATCTGCAAAGGAACTAAGTCAGCCCCTTTCGCCAGTTCTTTGAGAGTAGATGGATAGAGGATCCGTTTCCGAATTGCTCCCCGCTCCTCGATCAAGATACGGACATAACTTTTTATAGCAGGATCAATGCGATAGATTAGCTCAGACACCACTCTCGCCTGCGAAACGGCTTTGAGCTACCATCATCCCGATAGGGCCTTACCCTGGGCTGATGCATGCATGACTCCGAGCAGCACCCCTTGAAAGCGGGATAACAGACAGGGCAAGAGACGAAGAGCTCGTTGCAGTCCATGTTGGCGCAGTTGTAGTAGACATCGATCGGCGTTTTGCAATGGAGGCACTTTCCGATCGGCTCGGCGGCATCCTCAGAAATTGGCACAGCCAGCCTGTCGTCGAATACAAAGAGCTTTCCCTTCCAGTGTTTATTGCCCTCTTGCAACCCGTACTCGATCACTCCCCCTTCCAGTTGGAAGACGTTTTCAAATCCCTCTTCTTTCATCAGGGCGGAGTAAAACTCGCATCGGATCCCTCCGGTGCAATACATCATCACCTTCGTCCGCTTCGGGTCGCGCGATTCTTTTAGCGAACGGGCGTAATCGGGAAACTGGCGAAATGTTTCGCAAGCGGGCAGCTCGGCGCCTTCGAAATGGCCGATTTTCCACTCGTAGCTATTGCGTACGTCGATCAAGACTGTGTCGCCATCCTTCTCTTCCAGCATCTGCTTCCACTCGGAGGGAGGGACATGCCGCCCGCGGCGAGTGAGATCGACATCGCAATCCATTGCGACGAGCTGTTTGCGGTAGCGGACGGCCGTCTTCGGAAACGCCTGCTCATGGGCTCCATGGATCTTGAAGACAAGGCCAGAAAAGCGCTCATCCTTGTGCATCCACTCCATATACTCGATTGCGCTTTCGCGGCTTGCGCTCATCTGGCCGTTGATCCCCTGCTCGGAGATGTAAATCCGGGATTTAACATCTTTTCCCATAAAAAATTCTTTATGGCGGGCGACCTCCAAATGGGGGGCGGCAATGGGGCCGATGTGGTAGTAAGCTAAAACGAGAAAAGGAAAATCTTTGTATTCCATAAGACCTCAAGAGTATAGCAAATAAGGCCTTGATTTTGCAATCCCCTGAACCGATCCATCATTTTTTAACATTCGCTTTTTGCGCCTTTTTCGCCAGATTTTGCGACCGCTTCTTGGCCTACTTAGCCAAGTATGTCCTGCGAAGCGATCGCAAAATCCGACAAAAAATGCATCAAAAATCAAATATTAAGAAATGAAGGATCGGTTCTTGTCGGTCAAATAATTTGTCACCTTGCTGAAAATGGACATCCCGGATATGATCTTTGGCTTTACCGCAGCAACGGAACCATCTTTTTCGGAGAGAAAATGTCTCGATATACAGGACCTAAAAACCGCGTGGCGCGACGATTTGCCGCGAACATATTCGGCAAGGCGCGCAACCCGCTCCTCCATAAGCAAAACCCACCCGGGATGCATGGAGCAAAACGCAAGAAAAAATCGGACTTTGGCATGCAGCTCGATGAGCGCCAGAAGCTGAAAGCCGTCTACGGCATGCTCAGCCAAAAGCAGCTCATCAACGCCTATAAGAAAGCGCTCGTCCGTCAGGGCAACACAGCGCACAATTTCATTGAGCAGCTCGAGTGCCGTCTGGATAACGTTGTCTATCGCCTCCGCTTTGGAGCAACAATTTTTGCAGCCCAGCAGCTCGTCGCCCACGGCCACGTAATGGTCGACGGGAAAAAAGTCGACCGCCGCTCATTTCTAGTGCGCCCCGGCATGGTTGTTTCAATTAAGCCTGCATCGCGCCAAATGAAAGCAATCCAGGCAGCGCAGGAAAACCTGCACCGCGAACTCCCAGGCTACATGATCCTTGAGGAAGACAAATTTTCCGGAAGGCTCGAGTCGATCCCGCAACTCGATCAAATTCCTCTTCCGATCCCAATCAATATTCCTCTTGTGTGCGAATTCCTCGCCCACACCAACTAAATTTGTTTTGCGGCGAAGGTTTTCTACCTTCGCCGCGAGTCATATTTCCAAACGCTTTTCTCATCACCGCTTGAATCGGATCAGCTCAAAAAGCTCCTTGACTTTCAACAAATACGCCAGTCCGATCACTCCAATCGCATAGAGACTGCCTGTTGCAACAAAGCAAGTGAGCTGAGAGGAGAACCTCCTCTCATGCACCCAATTCGCATCGAGCGCCCAGGCTGCAAACCCGGCCAAGAGACTGCAGACCCCAATGCGAAGAGCCCCTCGCCAAAGCGAGACCTTTCCTACAAGCTGACGAACGGCCCGCTTCAGGAGAAGGCAATTGAGGAAAGACGAGAGCGAAGTTGCCAAGGCGATCCCTTGAGCGCCCCACCCGCAGTAGAAGACAAAAAGCGCATTGAGAAGCACGTTGTAAATGACCGCGGCAAGGGCGCTTTTCATCGGCAAGCGATACTCCTTCCTTGAATAGCACGCATTAGCGAGGAGAAGCACATAAACCATCGGCACAAGTCCTACCGCATAGCCTGAGAGGCAAAACCCCGTCTGCCAAACGTCGCTCTCGCTAAAGCCGCCGTGGCCATACAAGAGATCAAGGCCCGGCCGGGCCAAAACAACCATCCCGACCGCAAAAGGGATCATCAGCGCTACGCTCTTCTTCAGCCCTGCCTGTAAAAGCTCATGGCAGCGATCAAGCGTAGCTCTCGAAAGAGCGGGCAAAAGCGCCCCCGAAAGAGCGATCCCGAAAAGGGCCAAAGGGAGCTGCTGGATACGGATGGCATACCAGAGATAGGCCGGGCCGGAGAGGTCGGCCACGCGAGCGAAGATCGCATCGAGAGCGCTATTGATCTGCGCGGCCCCAACACCAACCAAGCCAAAGGCCAGCGGCTTAAAGAGGGCGCGCACCTCGACGGAAAAAAGCCTGGGCCGAAGCGCCTGCCGCCCCAGTAGAGGGAGCCCCCAGCGCATTACATCCTTGGCCACAGCCATCCACTGGAGAAAAAAGGCGAAAACCACACAGTACGAGAGGCCAAACATAGCAGAGCGCAAATCAGACCCCTTCAGAAAAAGAGCAGAGCAGATCCAAACAGAATTAAAGACAACCGGCGCAAAGGCCGGAAGAAAAAAACGGCTTTTACACTGTAAAACAGCGCTATCTAATGCATAAAAGCACAAAAACGCCACTCCCGGCATCATCGCTAAAGTCATAAACGGGATATCGCTCTCAAATAGCCACGCCAGCCCCCAGCAGCAAAGGCCTCCCAACAGCACCACGCCGCCCAAAACGACCCACAGCGAGCCATAAAGGTCCCGATAGAAAAGGGCCGCCTTTTCCTCCCCCTCCACCCGCAATTTTTCGAAATGAGGCACAAAGCCCCCCTGCAAACTCCCTTCACCGAAAAGCCTCCGAAAAAGGTTCGCCAGCCGATAAGCGACCATAAACGCCGCCGCCTCAGGCGCGCTGCCAAAGCAAAACGCCATCGACACATCGCGCAGCATTCCAAGGACGCGGCTAAAAATTGTGCCGGCAAAAAAACTCTTAGCAGCCTTCAAAATCGATGTTTCGGAGTCCATAACCCTCTATCTTAAAGTAAAAACCCTCGATTGGAAAGGCGCATTTTCCTAAAATCATAGTCTCTTATTTTAAGGGCTCCGCCCTTAAGATCCCGCCAAAGGGCCAGCCCTTTGGAAACCCAATATATTTTAGGTTTCCAAAGGACGGAGTCCTTTGGCGGGTTGTTAAGGGCGGAGCCCTTAAAAAGAAAAGCGAGCAAGACATGTTAGACAAGATCTGGATTGGGGCGCATACCTCTGCGGCAGGCGGGCTGCAAAATGCCCTTTACGAGGGAAGAGAGATTGGCGCTACGGCGATCCAGCTCTTTACGCGCAATCAAAAGCAGTGGCAGGGCAAGCCGATCCAGCCGGAGGAAGTGGCTCTCTGGGAGAAAGCGTTAGCTGAGACGGGTATTGGCGAGGTGATGAGCCACGACAGTTATCTGATCAATTTGGGCTCGCCGAATGAGGAGATGCTGGAAAAGAGCAGGAAGGCGTTTCGAGAGGAGATCGAGAGATGCCATGCGCTGAAGATCGACTACATGAATTTCCATCCCGGGGCGGCTACAGGGTCGAGCGAAGAGGCGTGTTTGGAGAAGATCGTCGAGAGCTTGCTTGGCGTTGAGGGGTTGGCGGCGGAGGGGAAAACAAAGCTTTTGCTGGAAGCGACGGCAGGGCAAGGAAGCAGCGTCGGCCATCGGTTTGAGCATTTGGCTTTTATCTTAGAACGGGTCGGCAAGAGAGTGCCTCTTGGCGTTTGCATCGACACCTGCCATATCTTTGCTGCGGGCTACGATATCCGGACTGAAGAGAGTTGGCTAGAGGTGCTCGGTGAGTTCGACCGGCTGGTGGGGCTAAAGCATTTGTGTGCGTTCCATTTGAACGACTCGTGTAAGGACCTGGGCTCGCGCGTCGACCGGCATGCGCCGCTCGGCGAGGGAAAGATCGGGATGGAGGCGTTTCGCTTTGTCATGACGCATCCTAAGACGAGAGCTTTGCCAAAATACCTGGAGACGCCGGATGGGCCGCCTTTATGGAAAAAAGAGATTGCCCAGCTAAAAATATTTGCGGAGAAAAAGGGATGAGCCGAACGAAAATCAAAGAAATCTTGCATGCGAAAGATCCGTCTTCTTTAGCAGGAAAACAAGTATCCGTCAGCGGATGGGTGCGAACTGTGCGGGGCCAAAAATCTTTTGCGTTCATCGAGGTCAACGACGGCTCGACGCTGGCGAATTTGCAGATCATCTCAGAAGATGCCGAGACGATCGCTCAGCTGCAGACCGGCGTGTCGCTGACGGCAACGGGCATGCTGGCCCAAAGCCCGGGCAAAAACCAGGCGCTGGAGATGCAGGCAAAAGAGATTCGAGTTTATGGCCCCTGCAGCGCAGAAAAATACCCGCTCCAAAAGAAGCGCCACAGCTTTGAGTATCTCCGGACCATCGCGCACCTCCGCCCAAGGACCAATACGCAGGGAGCGGTCTTGCGTATCAGAAGCGCTCTTGCGTTTGCCACGCACCTCTTTTTCCAGCAAAGGGGTTTTATCTATGTCCATACCCCTGTGATCACCGGCTCTGATTGCGAAGGCGGCGGCGAGATGTTCCGTGTGACGACCCTGGAGAATTTGGCTCGCGACCCTTCCGAGGATTTTTTCGGCAAAAAAACGTTTTTGACCGTCTCGGGCCAGCTGGAGGCTGAGATCGTCGCCTGCGCCCTTTCTGATGTATACACTTTTGGGCCGACGTTTCGCGCGGAAAACTCAAATACCTCGCGCCATCTGGCCGAATTTTGGATGATCGAGCCGGAGATGGCGTTTGCCGATCTGAAAGCCGATATGGAATGCGCTCAGGATTATTTGCAATTTTGCATCCGCTATGTGCTTGAAAACTGCATGGAGGATTTGCAGTTTTTCGACAAGTTCGTTGAAAACGGCCTCTTGGAGAGACTCAGGCATGTAGCTGAATCCCCGTTTGCCGCAATCACTTATACAGAGGCGGTGGATATCCTTAAGAAAGCGCCTAAAAAGTTTGAGTTCCCCGTCTCCTGGGGCTTGGACCTCCAGTCGGAGCACGAGCGCTATCTTTCCGAAGAGCACTGCAAAAAGCCCGTCATCGTCACCGACTACCCGGCAGGGATCAAGGCCTTTTACATGCGCGCAAATGAAGACGGCAAAACGGTCGCTGCGATGGATATTCTCGTGCCGAAGATCGGCGAGATCATCGGCGGCTCGCAGAGGGAAGAGCGGCTCGATATTTTGGAAGCGAAGATCGCGGCTCTAGGGCTAAATCGCGAAGATTACTGGTGGTATCTTGAGCTGCGCGAATTTGGCAGCGTACCCCATGCAGGGTTTGGCCTTGGGTTTGAAAGGCTTGTCTTGTTTGCTACCGGTATGGAGAATATCCGCGACGTGATTCCGTTCCCTCGGACTCCGGGCCATGCGGATTTTTAAACTCCAATCACCTAAGTATATACTGGTTCCGGTTCAATCTTACCCCAACGCAAACCGATTTAAAGCCCCTGAAATCGAAGAAAAAATCGGGGTTAATATTAAATTCAATATTGACCCCGATTTTTTGTTCGATTTGAGGGAGCTTTAAATTCGGTTTTCGTGGGTAAGATTGAATCGGAACCAGTATATCAAAGGGAAATCCGGATTAAAGATCTTCCTCGGTTAAATGGGGATGTAAAAACTGAATACATACGAATTTCAAAATAAGGATAGAGGAGCCGATCACGTGCTCCTCCTTAAATTTATATCAAACTCAAAGAGGGCAAGGCGATAGCTCTGTAAGTAGCTGAAAACGTGTTTGTATATTTTCAAAAAAACTGTAGGATAAAAATCCGAACAGTTTTTTAAGAGGGGGGCTGTGCGCTATTTTCTGATTACACTGATCATTTTAGTGCAGACTCCGCTTGTATCGATGGAGAGACAAGAAGAAGACGCTGTTCTCGTTCCTGAGCTAAAGAGTATTGTCCTATTGGGAAAAGACGATAATCTTCCGGGACCGTCTAACCTCTTATGCAAAAAACTAAAGCCGTTTTTGTGCAAGCCCGTTACAGTTTGCACTCTTGAAGAAATCAAGAAAACCATTTCCGACTATTACGCGCAGCAGGGCCAGCCGTTTGTCCTCATCAAAGTTCCACAGCAGGAAGTGACGTCAGGCGTTTTAAAGCTTGTAATTATTGAAAGCCGGGTAGGATCAATCACTGTTGAAGGAAACCGCCACTTCTCCAGCCAAGGCATAATTAGGTATTTTCAGGTCAAACCCGGAGACCCCATTCTCCAAGACCGGCTTCTTCGATCGGTCAGCTTTGTCAACCGCAATCCATTCCGCCGCGTCGACATCGTCTTTGCTCCGGGGGAAAAAGAAAATACGACGGATATCATCCTGGCTACGAAAGACCGACGTGCTTTGCGTGTATATGCGGGGTCGGATAACTTGAATGTCAGCACATTAGGACAAAACGAATGGTATGCCGGATTCAACTGGGGCGATGCCTTCAATTTGGGCCACATCCTCTCTTATCAATACACGGCCTCTTACGACATCAATCATTTTCAAGCGCATACCGCTGAGTATACTGCATTCTTTTCGTGGGGGCATCTTCTCGATGTTTACGGAGGGTACTCTGAAGTCCATCCGCCTGTCTCTTCTCCATTTAAGAGGAACGACGGATGGAGTATGCAGGTAAGCGCGCGATACCTCATTCCGCTCAAGATTTACCAATACTTGGAACATGAAATAACCGTCGGCGCCGACTTTAAGCGGACAAATAACACCTTTCAGTTTGAGGAGTTCACGTTCCCCGGTTTTGGAAAAAATGTGAACTTGACTCAACTGGTTTGGGGATATGGGGGCAATTACGAGCGCAATATCTATCGCCTCGATTTTAAGGGGACATTTTTCTGCTCTCCGGGACAGTGGATTGCCGATCAGACCAATGCAGACTATGCATCCCTTCGCCTGGGCGCAGTGAATAGATGGCTCTATTTCCGCGGCTATTTTATCTACTTGCAGCGTTTGCCTAAATCTTTCTCATTTTATATGCGGCTGCAAGGGCAAGGGTCGACCGAGCCTCTATTGCCAAGCGAACAGTTTGGTTTGGGCGGATATGATACCGTTCGCGGCTATGAAGAAAGACAGGTAAACATCGACAATGCTCTTGTTGTGAATCTAGAAGTGCGAAGCCCGGCTATGCCGATCACGAAATGGATCAGGCCGTCGAGCAAGGTTGCAGACGCTTTGCAGTTTCTTTGCTTTTTAGACTCCGGCTGGGGAGTCAATAACGACCCTCCCCCTGAAACGGAAAAAGTGAATTTTTTGATGGGGGTCGGCCCCGGCGCGAGGTATACGCTTGAGCCGTATTTGACGGCGCGTCTCGATTGGGGCGTCCGTTTGCGCAATAAGTCAATTTATCCCGGAAATTGGTACCGGCTGCACTTTAACGTAACTGCGAGTTATTGATGAAAAAGGTGATTTCGCTTTTTTTATACCGAAGAAAGTTCAAAAATCGAGGAAAAACTGATTGACTACCAAGTTTGATGAACTCACTTTTTCGAAAAAATTCAACCACACGTTCGCTCTGCTCACTGAACATATCTTTGACTAGCCACTAAAATCTTTATGTGGCATCGTATTTCCCTCATTTTAGCTGAAGGAGATGATGGGTAAATTTACAGGACTGAACGATCAAGAATGGGCAGTTGTAGAACCCTTG
>JAKBAE010000157.1 GCA_021809325.1 bacterium | reverse complement strand
AAAAGACTTTATGCACGTTCAAAAAAACCAATCATGCAGATCTTGTCAAGAAGTCAGAGATAGGCTCCTACAATCGACGATCGCAAACTGGTTTGTATTGAATTAATACTAGCCAGTTTGCGATCGTCGATTGTAGGGAGCTTTCACGCTCGAAATTACTCCAATTCTTTATAAAAAGGTGCACTAGCTCATGGATCTAAATGAAAAAGCGGATCACTTTGTACAAAAGATCAAGCATTTCATCATTACGAAAAGCGGCAGGCGTGAACATGAAGCCACGATTGAAGAGTTCCACCTAGCATTTGTAGAAGCCCTTCGCGAAGAGATCATGGTCAACTGGACCGCTAGCGTCGACACAATCCATGCAAAAAAACCGCGCATCATCAATTACCTTTCCCTCGAATATCTTCCAGGCAGGCTTCTCAGCAACAATATCGCAAACATCAGCGCAAACGAGTTGGTGAAGGCAGTCCTTGCGAAAATGAACCGCTCTTTTACAGACTTGATGAACTGCGAAGGAGATCCGGGGCTTGGCAATGGAGGGCTCGGACGCCTTGCCTCCTGCTTTCTCGATTCGCTTGCAACGCTGCGCTATCCTGCGCGGGGATACGGCCTGCGCTATCAATATGGGATCTTTGAGCAGGAGCTTTGGGCCGGAGTGCAAGTGGAGCGGCCCGATTGCTGGCTCCTCGGCGACTATCCATGGGAACTGAGGCGCGACGTCTTTGCTGTGCCGATCCATTTCCAGGGCCATCCAATTCATGGCACAAACAGCCACGGAGAAGATGTCTATGGCATCGAAGATCCGGAAGAAGTGAGAGCTTTGCCGTTTGATCTACCCGTCATCGGATATGCGGCAAAGCCCGATTTTTCGGTTTTGGCGCTGCGCCTTTGGTCGACAAAAGAGTCGCCGCGCAACTTCCAACTTCAACGCTTTAATGCAGGCTTTCTTGATCAAGCGGCAGAAAATACGTCGCTCACTGACGTGCTCTATCCCAACGACCAATCGGAGATCGGCAAACGGGTGCGGCTTAAACAAGAGTTCTTGCTTGTCTCCGCTTCTCTCAAAGATATTATCCGCCGCCATCTCCTCTCGCATAAAGACCTCTCCAATCTTAAAGAAAAGGTGCGGATCCAAATCAACGACACCCATCCGGCGCTTCTTATTGCAGAGATGCTGCGCACGCTGATGAAGAATTTCAATTTCACCTGGCAAGATGCATGGGAGACCGTCCAAGCCTGCTCGAGCTATACGAACCACACGATTTTAAGCGAAGCGCTTGAAGAGTGGAATGAATCGCGCATGCACGAGCTGTTGCCGAGGCAGTTCCTCCTCATCCAGCAGATCAATCAAAAGCTGTGCGCTTTTACGCGAAAAAAATTCCCCAACGACGAAGAAAAGGTGCAGCGCGTTTCCATCTTGCAGCATGGGCAAGTGCGCATGGCCAATCTGGCAATCTACGGCTCTCACAAGGTCAATGGAGTAGCCAAGATCCACTCAGACATCCTAAAATCAAAAATTTTCCGCGATTTCTATGACCTCTTTCCTGAAAAATTCACAAATGTCACCAACGGTGTGACACAAAGGCGCTGGCTTCTCCTTTGCAATCCGCTTCTCTCGGAGTTCATCACAAAACGCATCGGCAATGGTTGGATCAATGACTTTTCTACAATTGCAAAACTCGCAGAGTTTGCCTCGGATCCGGAGAGCCAAAAAGAGTTTCTCCAAATCAAAAAAAGTAATAAAGAGAGGCTGATCCGCTTCCTTGCCGAAGAAAATCCCGTGCGCGACTCAAAAGGAAGAATCATCGGGAAAACCGGCTCTCTCGACCCAACCGCTCTCTTCGATGTGCATGTAAAGCGGATCCATGAATATAAAAGACAGCTTCTCAATGCACTGCACCTCATCATGCTCTACCAAGAAATCCTCGAAAACCCGGGAGCCAAGCGGACTCCTAGAATGTCGATCCTCGGGGGCAAGTCGGCGCCGGGCTACGTTCGGGCAAAGCAGATCATCCAGCTCATCTGCGCTATCTCGCGCACCGTCAATCAAGACAAACGGGCCGAGGGGCGCCTCCGCATTGCTTACATCGAAAACTACAACGTCTCGAAAGCGGAAATCCTCATCCCTGCAGCCGATCTCTCTGAGCAGATCTCCACTGCCGGCTGGGAAGCTTCCGGAACAGGCAACATGAAATTTTCCATGAACGGAGCTCTCACTATCGGCACGGACGATGGGGCCAATATCGAGATGAAAGAAGCTGTCGGAGATCCTTGGTGGCCATTTAAATTTGGGCGCAGTGCAAAAGAAAATGCTGAAACGCACGACTACAAAGAATGGGACCTTTATCACGGAGATGATGGAATTCGGAGCGCCCTCGACGCCTTGAAATCCAACCTCTTTGCAGCATCAGACGAAGAGGCAAACGCGTTTGCCCAAATCCATCAATCGCTTCTCGATCACGACCGCTTTTTTGTTCTCAAAGACCTCCGCTCCTATTATGAGGCGCAAAAGAGAGCTGAAGAGCTTTTCTTAGATCCCCTCCGTTGGGCTGAGACGGCAATCCACAATATCGCAGGCATGGGCATTTTCTCTACGGACCATTCGATCCACAACTATGCAAAAGAGATCTGGGGCATCGAGCCATGCCCTCCCGATCCGGAGATTCTTGAAAAAGTACACTCAGAATACTCCGAACACGACCGGTGCCCGCGCACATAACAACAGGGCGATTGCACGAAGAATTTCTTGACATGCCTTGTTCATAGAGAAGGACAGGATGAGCATGATCGCAAGCGGCATGATAAGCAGGATTATTTTTGGGTTGCAGGGCTTCCCTGCATCATGCA
>JAKBAE010000056.1 GCA_021809325.1 bacterium | reverse complement strand
GCCCAGCATTGATTTTGTCTTCGACAAAGTATTTTAATACTCCTATTGGCATGAGCATTATGGCCATGATTACGTCCGTCAAGCCTCAACAGCCTCTGTGGCCAACAGATGTATCTATTCAAGATGTTGAACACACAGGCCTTTTCCGTCCCCTTTCTCACTAGATTTAAGTTGTTTACGCTTGACCATCGGTTAATTATTTCTACTCTTGGAACTTTAACCGAGAGAGGCAGGAATCAGGTTCGCAAAAACCTCAAACGAATCCTCGAATTTCCGTGATTCAGTTCAGTGCACATATTATCTTTTAACGGATGATCGAATGGATGACGAGGCAAAATAAATCCTCCACTCCCCTTTGCAAAAAAAATGGCTTTTTGGCCGATCCGGATGTTCTATAAAAGTTTGGCGCAGTATTCGTCCATTTTGATGCCCCTCACTACGCGTGTGGGGAAACCGCCTCCATAATGTCATCGTAGGTCGCATACTTGGAAACACCCCACGCGTGTGGGGAAACCCATACAGCAGGGCCATTGGGTCACTATCCATTGAAAAACTCGGCTTTGGTAGGTTCGGCATACACAATAGCTGATTACATAAGCATTAGGACTAGAATCTTTTTCATAACTACATTGCCTTTTGCTTCTCTTCTTCCAATATTTTGCAAGCCTCTTCGAACGTTTCTTCATGGGTTCTATATCTTGAATAGGTTGAGTTATTATATTTGAATTGTATCTTTCCCTCCTTCGCTACTAAAACTTCCAGATCACCGAAATCAAAATCTGTGCTTCCGTCTGGTTTTACTAAAAAGATGCAAACCTCAACATTTTTCGGCTGAAATGGGAAGTTTTGTAGATATTTTCGAATGACCTCATTGGAATTAATTTCATCGAGAAATTGAAGGACTGAATACACCAATAACCTTCTCCCCTCTTCTACTGTGACTTCATGCTTATATTGAAAATCTAACATTAGCCTTTGAATTTGGTTCATCATTTGTCCACCGACTCCAAAAGGGATCAATCCCAGCCTCTGCTTTAGAATCTTAGCAGTTTTAGACTCTATCGTCTGAACAATCTTTTCTTTTTCACTTGGAAGAGCATACAGAGAAAGTAGCAATTCATATGAAAAATAAAAAAACACAAACACTGCTAAAATACACAAAAACTTTTTCATATTAAAAGATCCCTCCAACTAGCATAAATCACCTAACTCTGGAATGTTTGATTCGATTATATCAGCTTCACTATCCAAATACTCGCCATCTTTTTCTAGATAATCATCAACATGTAATTTTATAACTGGCTTAAAAGGAGGACCTTGAAAGCTGTGGGGGCTTGTAGTATCAGGAGTCCGTTTTAGCCAAATAACATCCTCGTGTTTTGAAGCTACTGGCAAACCTTTTAGTATGCCACCAAAAACTCCTGAATCCAGCACTTCTCCAAATGGTATGGGATCACCCTCACAAGCATAGTGCCTGACTCGAAAACATAGACCTTTTGGAATCACAACCGCCGGTCCCAAAAGGATGACAATCACCCTATTTCGAATTTCTTTGGGAGTCTTTTTTAATGCGTTGAAGATATGGATCGAGTCTTGGCTATGACCAAACTGAAGATATTTTGCATTAGGCCTTTGAAAGTTGTTTTCATGAAATTGTTTCCATTGCTGGCGATGCAAAGTGGCTGTGTGTGGAGAAAACCCCCTCAAATTAAGAGTTACAATTTCTAATAAATCAACAACGGGACCATGTGAATTGTTATACACCCAATCAACACTGAAGCCTTCAGTATATTGAGCAATATGATTGGCATGCGAAATTGCTTCTTCCATGGTCGTATTCATACCATTACCACCACCAAAAGCTAGCCAAGGAACCCTTTTTCCGGGTGTAGAAAATATAGTAGAGATTTGCCGATTATTCTCCGGCATAAGCATGTCCGGTTGCTCTAAGACTTTCTCACCAACCATCTCTAAAAAGCCCATCATCCAAGACTTTTTTACTTCAGGAGGGTGCTCCGTTGCCTCAAAGGCTAGAGATTCATTGACCTCAAAAGGCTGCTCTTTGGGCACAGGTATAGGATTAGGTATGTCTTGGTTCAAGAAGTTATCCCACGATGTTGCGTAGTGCGGCTGCACATCTAAAAATGTGGGCGGATCCACTTTTGGCCACTCTATCTTGGGAGTTGCATGTTGATTAAAGATGTCGGATGGAAGCTCATTCCGATTCAACCAATCGAGATGCGTAAAGCTGGGGAGAGTCGGCTCCGGCTGATTGAGCAAGATATTCGAATAGCTCGTAAACTGCCCGTCAAAGGAAATCCCCGTTTCCTCAAATACAAGCTGCGGGCTGGGAGGAAGAGACTGATCCGGAAGCCGACGCGGCGCTTCGATAGAAGGAGGTTCCTTCTTTGGCGCATCTTTAATTCCATCGCATGCAGCCAGAGCCGCTCCGCCCAAAGCTCCTGCGGCGCCCGCCCCCGTCCCTGCAGTAGTAACCGATACAACGACAACAACAGTTACGACCGCAACAATGATCACACCAATTAGGATCTCTTTTTTGTGCTTCTTCCAAAACTTGCTCAGCGATCTTTTAAGCCCTGCTTGCAAGATCAAATCACTCTTGGAAAAATCGAGCTGCTGAATGTCTCGCGCAAGAAGAGTTTGGCCAGCTTGCGGCGTCCCAAGCCAGGCAAGCTGCGCCATCAAAGACTCGAAAACCGGATTATCCGGGTTTTCTTCTAAGAGAGAAATGAGCCGCTTTGCGACCTCATCATGAAATTCAGACGCCTCCAGTCTGGATACCGGCCGGCCATCCCAAAGACCCATTTCCAATGCCCAGTCTAAATAGCTCGCTATGTCGTCGGATACGATTGAATCTTCAAGCTCTATTGTCATCTTTGCCTCAAAGGACAAGGAAAGCTACTTGAAAAGTAAACATTTTACAAGGAAGGGATTACCAGTAGTCGAAATTCTGCTCTTGCTCTTGCTCGATCATCTGCTGGTCTTTATCAGTCCAGCGAATTCCTTTTTCCGGTTCAGATTCAGTTTCACCTTCTGGTGAAGCTGGCTTCTCCTCTTTTGGGGGGGGCGGCTGTTTGGGTTTGCTCGACATTGAGACAGCAGGCTGTGATTGCACCTCTTCTTTTTGCTTAGCTCGAAGGCGGTTATAATAGTCATACCCCCTTGCAACTAGCACCCCGTCTTTAAAAATGAGAGGAGTTAAGTTATGCGGCATGAGCTCGCTTTGTCCAAGAGCTGTTGTGCGGGTTATATAAAACCAAATGTCATAGCATGCATCGCTAAGCTCGATCTGCTCATCGATCTCAGGATAGCGCATGATTTGAAACACCTGCTCCTCGCTCATCCCAAGACAGATCTGGCTCATCTTATAAATATTGATCTGCGCTGCCGATCCGGTGCCAAGGCCTTGATTGGCTAAACAGCCCGACAGACACAGCAAAGAGGCGTAAAACAGAGACTTTCTCATACTCTCAGCCCATAGCCGATAAAAGTGGATGTTGGCAAGTAATCTTTTTATTTATATTCTGCTTTAATCCCAGCGACGAGGCCGCTTTTTTTTGGTCACAGGAACCGGAGGGGGTTTATCGATCTGGAAATCAAGCTCTGCATCGTCAAACCAAGCAGTAAGCGCTTGGTAGAGCCGTTTTCCTTGGTCGAGTACAAACTGGTCTCTCCCAGTCGCCGTAGACCAGATATATGCGCAAACCAACAGAGCTGCCAGGATGAGTCTTTTCATAGTTATTCGGACGGTAAATGATCTCGATTTTGTTTGCAATTAGGTTAGGTAATTAATTAATCACGAAAGGGATTTGACAATGAAACTGAGCGAATTCGAATTGATCCGCCCCGCGTTTGAAACCACCCAAGAAGAAACTCTGGAGTGGCTGGTCCAGGCGCACGCAGCCTCTCATGCAAGGCAAGGCAACTTCTCCAACGGCCATCCGGAGGTCTCCCAATTCCGTAAAGAAATCCGCGAAAGGCTTTGGCATGTCGGCTGCAAGCCCGACGCCATCCGGAGCCGCGGCCATGTCCTCTCCGACTTTCTCCACTGTGATTGGAAGGCGATGCAGGTCTACTGCCTCGAAGAGTCCCCCGCTGGATCGAACCTCGCCAGAAGGACAACCGTCTTTGAGTCCCATGTAGACAGGATCTTCGAGCAATTTTATCCCAACAGCGACTCCCCTCCCGCCGATCTCATCCACGTCACCTGTACAGGCTATGTCTCTCCGAGCGGCGCACAAAAGATCGTCTCTCAAAGAGGCTGGGGCGAAAATACAACGGTCACTCATGCTTACCATATGGGTTGCTACGGCTCTATTCCGGCAATGCGAATGGCTTCGGGATTCCTCTCGTCAAAGCGTGGAAGGGTGGATATTGTACACACAGAGATCTGTTCTCTCCACGCAAATCCTTCTTTGCATGGCCTCGATCAGCTCGTCACCCAAAGCCTCTTTGCCGACGGGTTCATCAAATACAGAGCCGATCTGCATGCCGACGGCCCGTACATCAAAGTACTAGCCCTCCAAGAAGAGATCATCCCCGATTCCCTAAAATCAATGACCTGGAAGGCAATGAACTGGGGGATTGAGATGTCGCTTCTCAAAGAAGTGCCCGCTCAGATCGCCCGTGCGCTCGACGGCTCGCTTCACCGTCTCTGCCAAAAGGCAAACCGGTTCCCCGAGAAAATACTCAGCGAAGCGCTCTTCGCCGTTCATCCCGGAGGCCCTAAGATTTTACACTACGTGAAAAAACTTCTCCAGCTCAAAGACAGTCAGCTAGCACATAGCGCCTCCATCCTCAATAACTTCGGCAACATGTCTTCGGCCACTCTCCCGCATATCTGGAAAGCGATCCTCGAAGATGAGAAAATCCCTCCCAAAACGCCGATCCTCAGCTTTGCCTTCGGCCCGGGATTAACAATCTGCTCCGCGGTGATGGAAAAATGCAATCCCTCCTAATGCTCCCCTTTCTTTTGCAAGCCCTCGCAATCGCTGTTGACGAAGGGGTATTTCACTATAAGAGGGGCCTTCCTCTCTGGGAGAGGATCGGCCATCCGCTCGACACTCTCGGAACGCTAGTTTGTATGCTCTTCGTCCTCTTCGTCCCCTACTCCCCGCTTGCTCTCAAAGTCTATATCGGACTCGCCATCTTCTCCTCCCTTCTGATCACAAAAGACGAGTTCGTCCATAAAGAGCACTGCCCCGGAGCCGAACAATGGCTGCACGCAACACTCTTCGTCCTCCATCCTATCACCTTGCTCGCAGCCGGACTCATCTGGCCTGCATCGCAAGGAGAAGAGACCGCCCACTGGCTCTCCCCTTGGATTGAAAATCCCTCCCGCCTTGCCCTCTTTTTGCAGATGCAAGCAGGCGCAATGGCCCTTTTTCTCACCTATCAAATCGTATTTTGGAACTTCTTATGGAACGGCACTGTAAAAAAGCTATAAACAACGACTTTTATGACACGCTCGGCGCTGGCTGGTACTCTGAAAACAACCACCCAATCGCGCTCCTTCGCGCGGAAAACGCGGTTCGCATCCCTTGGGTCGCAAAAAATCTCGCTCCGAAAAGCGAATGCCTCGACATCGGCTGCGGAGGCGGTCTCTTAACCAATGCACTCGCCAAACTCGGCCACACCGTCACCGGCATTGATCTTTCGGAAAAAAGCCTTGAGATCGCCCGCAGCCGAGATGAAACTAGCTCCGTCCGCTATCTCGCAGCCAGCGCCTATTCCCTCCCTTTTCCGGATCATTCTTTCGACTCTGTCTCAGCGATGGACCTCCTCGAGCATGTAGAAAACCCCCGCCTCGTCATCAAAGAAGCCTCCCGCGTCCTCAAACCAAAAGGGATTTTTTTCTTCCACACCTTCAACCGCAATCTTTTAAGCTATCTCCTCATCATCAAAGGCGTCGAATGGTTTGTGCCGAATGCACCGAAAAACATGCACGTCTATCCCCTCTTCATCAAGCCCAAAGAACTCGAAGGGATGTGCGAAAATAGCCGCCTTTGCATCTCCTCCATCCACGGCTTTCGGCCTATCTTCTCTTCTGCCCTCTTTAAAATGGCTTTTCTGAGGCGGGTCCCTAGCGATCTTTCTTTTCGCTTCTGCCGCTCGCTCAAAACGGGTTATTGCGGATATGCTCGTAAACGTGGTAGTTTGTCACTATTTTAATTGAGAGGTGTGTTCATGGCAGAGACCAAGTTAAAAGGCAACGTTATCCACACGCAAGGGACATTGCCCGCATTGCACCAAAAAGCCCACGACTTTCGGCTCGTAGACCAAGACCTCAGCGACAAGACCCTCTCCGATTTCAAAGGAAAGCGCAAACTGATCGCCACCGTTCCCAGCCTCGATACCGACGTATGCAGCACCATGACCAAACACCTGAACAGCTTCGCCAAAAATCATCCTAGCGTTTTCATCCTCGTCATCTCCGCCGACCTTCCTTTCGCCCAAAAGCGCTTTTGCGGGACGGAAGGCGTGCACAATGTAAAAACACTCTCTATGATGCGCAATAAGGATTTTGGAAAAGACTATGGCCTCCTCATCCAGGACGGCCCTCTCGCCGGCATCCTCGCCCGCTCCATTACTATTCTCGACGAAAAAGATCACGTCATCTATTTCGAGCTTGTGCCCGAAATCACCCATGAGCCCGATTACCACAAGGCTGAACACGCCCTGTTAAGAAGTTTTGGGTAATCAACGAGGCTCGATCTTTGGATACCTTGGCGTCCAGATGAGAGAATCGACTTTGGCTTCGATGTCTCGTTCGGGCGTGATGCCGACGCCATCACGAAGAGCCCGTTTTGCGACCCCTATTGCGATTTGACGGCTGACGAAGCGAACTTCTTCAAGAGGCGGGAAAAGGGCCGCTTCGGGATCGCGGAGAGCCGGCGAGTGATTGGCGAGGATATTGGCTGCCTCTAAAAACATCGTATCGGTAATCTCCCGAGCTTCTGCAGCCAAAGCGCCAAGACCGAGTCCCGGGAAAATATAGACATTATTGCACTGTGCGATGGCAATCTTGCGGCCCAGGTATTCGACGGGGTCAAAAGGACTGCCGGTAGCAAGGATCGCCGCCATTTGCGTCCACTCGATCACTTCCGACGGCGTACACTCTGCTTTGGATGTTGGGTTAGAAAGCGGAAAGACGATCGGCCGTTTTACATGCTTGGCCATCTCTTGGATCAATTCTTTCGTAAAGATCCCCGCCTGTCCGCAGACGCCGATGAGCGCTGTTGGATGGGCGTGGGAGACGAGTTCCATCAAGGTCACTTTTTGCGGGTTTTCAAGAGTCCAGCCTTTGATCGCCTCTTGCGGATGGAGAAGCTCTACCTGATTTTCATCAGCATGTTGAAAGCCGGAATGCAGAAGACCATGGGCATCAACAATGAAGATCCTGCGCAAGGCGTCCTCTCTCGAGAGTCCGTCTTGCATCATCGCGCTGAGGATCATTTTGGCGATGCCGATCCCGGCTGAGCCCCCTCCCACAATGACAACACGTTGGTTATAGAGGCGCTCTTTACTAATTTTGATCGCAGAGAGAAGGGCTGCAAGAGTGGCCGCGCCCGTTCCTTGGATGTCGTCATTAAATGAGAGGATCGATTTTCGATATTTTTCCAGAACACGCGATGCATTCGTCTTGCCAAAATCCTCCCATTGAAGGAGCGCTTTAGGATACCGTTTTTTGACCGTCTGCACAAACAGCTCGATAAAGGCGTCATATTCCGCTCCTGCTTGCCTGCGGTGGCGCCAGCCGAGGTAGAGATCATTTTCCAGATGCTGGGCGTTATTTGTGCCAACATCGAGAATGACGGGCAAGGTCTTCGACGGAGGGATGCCGGCAAAAATCGTATAAAGGGCAAGCTTGCCAATCGAAATGGTAATGCCGCCGAGCCCCTGGTCTCCAAGCCCTAAGATCCTCTCTCCATCCGTTGCGACAACGATTTGCACTTCGTCTTCCGGATAGTTGCCCAACATCTCTTCCATCTTTTCTTTTTGAGGGAAAGAGAGATAAAGACCCCTAGGATGGGTATAGATCATACTGTACTGAACTGACGCCTCCCCTACCGTTGGCGTATAGATAAAGGGAAGCGTCTCTGTTGGGTTTTGAGAGACGAATTGATAGAAAAGATGTTCGTTCTGGTTTAAAAGATCTAAGAGATAGGTGTATTTTCCGAGCGGTGTTTTCTTTCGGACAAACCCTGCACGGACGCGCTTGATCTGATCTTGGATTGTCGAGACATGAGGCGGCAGAAGGCCGTTGAGTCCAAGCGAGTCCCTCTCTTCCTGGGTAAATGCAGTCCCTTTGTTCCAAAGAGGGTTTTGCAGCAGCCGAACCCCTCTATAGGGAAGGCGTATGATATAGTCGTCCATGTTT
The DNA here is from genome assembly GCA_021809325.1 of bacterium. Lineage (GTDB taxonomy): Bacteria > Chlamydiota > Chlamydiia > Chlamydiales > SM23-39 > JAKBAE01. The sequence continues at coordinate 6,108 of JAKBAE010000056.1, read as the reverse complement.
CTTTACATGGAGAATCAATGGATTGCTGTCAATCAATCGCACTGCGTGAGAGTGCAGGCATCGATCGACCCTGATTCCGGCTCAAGCATGAACACAAGGCGATAGGCTGTTGATTGCTTTGGAGGTCCGGGGGCTTTGCTTTGAGTGTTATTTTGGATGATCAAATCGTAGTATAAGTTGGATGGAAAATTCTCTGATTGTGATGCTTGCACAATCTGCACTTCCCCTTCCTCCTTAATTGAAAAATACCGATATCCTTTATCTACAGTTACTTGAGCTGCCCTTTGACGGGCAAGGCGCTTCGCTTCGGCAAGTGTCATCTCATTGCTCGGGACCACGACTGCATAGGTTGTATTATCAACTTGATAGTCAATGAGCTGGCTGTTTGCTCCCAGACCAACAGATCCGGACCCGCAAGCTACGGTAAAAACAAAAAAAGAAAAAATAACCAAAATTCTAGGCATATCTAAACAACAATTATTCTAATTCTATTTATAATAATTTATCAAATTCTGTAAATAGTAATGTTTATATGGATATTTTTTCAGGCTCTTTACGAAAGAGCAACGCGACGGTTGCAAGCCAGAGGACGAAGATAGCGATGGAAACAGAGCTGGAAATGGCGAATACCCGGTTTCCGACCCAAAACTGAAGACCGAGAAGGACAAGCGATGCGACGGCCTTGGAGGTGCGGTAAGCGAAAACATCGATGACGGCTTTAGCCCGGAACTTTTCATCGAGTTTCAACGGAACAAACAGCATCTCGCGGATGACCCCAAAAAGAGAAAAGTCGATCGATTTTGTGAAGATAAACGCAAACGCGATCGCCATGAAAGAAGGGTTAAAGAGATAAAGAAAAGCTGCGCTGCAAAGGAGGACGGGGACAAGAAAATGGCTCCTTTTTAGGCCAAGGAACTGAAGGAGCAGAAAACTGCCAACGAACTGGAGAAGCAGGCTCAACGTATTAATGAGCCCCATGAGCTTGCCCATGGCGGCCGTCCGCAAGTCTTTATCGGGGACAGCCACTTCAATCGCATGGTTGAACTGATACTCCACAAGGGCAACGCTGATTTGCATGAAAACGACGAGAAGAAGAACACCCAGCAAGTAGCGGTTCTTCGCAATCATCGAAAACCCTTCGCGGGCGCGGAGCTTTTCAGGCTCAGTCTGTTTGATCGTAAGAAGACCGCTAACATGGTAGCTTTGCCGATAAGCGAAAAAGAGGAGGGCGTAGATTGGCAAAGTCAAAAGAAAAAGGTTCTCGGAGCCCACCAAGGGAGCAAAAAAACCGGTCACGCTGCTGCCGACAATTGATCCCACTGTCCCCATCCCGAAGATCGCCCCATAGAGCGCTTTGGCTTTTGAGCTGGAGATCGTACTGTGGATCATCGACCAGAGCTGTTTGAACATGAGGAGGATATATATGTCTTTCCAGCAATACTGAAAAAAGATGAACTGTGGAAAATGGGGTACAATAAACGCGGTAAGCAAATGGACTGAAACGATCGTGAACGTCGCTAATCCCAAAGTCCGAAGAGGCCCGAAACGGGGCTGGAGCCAGTTATAAAGGGTCACAACGCCAAGGTTGAGAGGGACGGTCCAGAGCCAAGCATAGGGAATCGCCTCAGTGGAAAAAAGAGAGAGAAAGATCGATTGGCTCGCAGGCCTTGTGATTGCGTACTCCAAGCCGATGCAAAAGCAGGTGAGCATGGAGAAAAAGACAAAGGATTTTTCACTGGCAGCTAGCCGGCCAATCTCTCTAAAAGGATTCACTGGTTCCTCGATTCAAGAAAGTCGACCAGATCGAGGTCGTGCTTGGGCGAGATGTAAACCCAATTCGCTTTATCGAGAGGAATTCTAAGGAGAAGGTCGGAAACGTCGCTGGCCTTTTGGATAACGACATGGCGCCTTGCCACAGGGAATGTAAACGCCTCCGGGGCAAATGAAGTTTCTTTTACAAACTCCCAGGCAAGATCCCTCTCTGCAATCGAGCGCTTCTTCTTAAAGAGAATGAGATCTTTTTCCGTAATATCCGAAGCCAAAGCAAGAGCCCGAAAGCGCTGCTGGCGGTAATAAACACACTTGGCGTCGTCATGTCCTACCGCCTTCGGATTGCGTGCCGCTAGGCTCAGCGCCGAGATGACTCCCGGATCGCTCCAATGCAAAAAATCCTCTACGCTTTTCAAAGATGCGAGAGGAATGAGCTCCTGCATAAACCTGCGCAAATGAAAGTTATACGCCTTAACGGAAGAATATTGGTAAACCCGTCTTCGCATGAAGTGGCGCGCGAGAAGAAGCGCTTCGCACGATTCTAGGCCGTTCTCATCGATCCCAAGCTGAAGATCATCCGATCCCCCCTCAGCGGAAGGAAGAATGCGCAGCGTTTCGATCAGCTGGTGATAGTCGAAAAGGCCGTAGGCAATTCCGGTCGTCTTTGAGTCGCGGAGCAGATAATCAATCCGGTCGGCCCCAAAAAAATCTCCGGTAATTATCTGGGAGACGATGCGCACCCAAGGAGTAAAAGTGCTGCCCGGATTGAGCTGCTGCCACTTTGCCTCCCCAACCGCGACCATTTTGATGTCTTCCACAATGTCTCGCTCAATCAGGTCTTCCAGATACGATGGGGCGCTCTTGAGCTTGCTCCAGACGTGCTGCATGGACGGGCTTTCGATGATTTTGATTGTCCAGCTCTCATGCCCCTCTTGGCCGAGAATCCCGCTTTCCGCAACATGGGAAAAGGGCAAATGGCCAAGATCGTGGCAAAGGGCCGCCATGCGAAGCACTCTTCTCCAATAGAGGTAGTCTGCGGAGCCTTTGCGCGGAACAAAATGGAATACATCTGGCCGCACCGATTTGCAGATTTTTTCGAACATCAGCGTTGCCAGCTCCATGACGCCAAGCGAATGCTCGAAACGGGTATGGGTAGCCCCCGGATATACGAGATAGGCAGCGCCGAGCTGATGGATGTAGTGCAGCCTTTGAAACGGCACTGAATCGATTAGCTCTTTTTCAAACTCGTCGAAGGGAATAAATCCGTGTACCGAGTCGTAAATCTTTTTGTCGGAGTGTAAAAAGTCTTTTACCATAGCACCACTCTTGATGATTCAAAGTCTTGCACAGAAAGGAATTGAGAACAAGGCTTATGTTTTGCATCCCTATAAAACAAATTTTAATCATTTTTTATTTGATGCATATCCAAAAGAGTAAGAAAATCAATAAATTTAACTAGGAGTTCTTATGAACGGTCTACTAAATCTTGGCTTAAGGGCCCTCTCGACATCAACTCTGCACCAAAGCGCCCGGTTCAATGGCCAAATCCCCCCATCAAGACCCGGGCAGTTTCCGGCCCTTCCTATAAGACCTTTGCTCCCCTGCTCTTCGATCAGACAGAATTGGACACGCCCTCCGGAAGCGATGAGCAGCCGGGTATCTTCTACAGCACAAAATTTCTTCCCGCGGCCTCCCGAGACCTTTCACTATTCTAATTTTTCAACTAGCGCCGTCCGGACACCTGATTCTTATTGGGAATGGCGTATGCAACAAGGAGAGCCGCAATATTTAGACTTAGTAGCGGATGATTTGAGTCATTTGGACTCTCTTTCGATCTGGATTAAAGAAAATGGAATCAATGTGCACTCAATTTCATTACCGCACGAAAAAATTGAAAAAGGCGCCATTAAAAGACTCCTAAAAACCTTAAGTATTTATTACCCTGAGCTTCCCGGAGTTGGGATTACCGATCCGGCGAGACCTTTTAGCAGAGTTGAAATCATCCGACAACCCGATTTAGAGATAATCAATAGAAAAGGCAGGGAGCTGCAAAGAGGCATTACCCCTGCTAGGGGCGTACAATTTGATAAAGTCCCACTCAACAATGAGCGGTATTTAGATTTGCTAGCTGCGTTAATCGCCGAGAATACAGAGCAAAATCTAGTCGTTCTTGATCTTGACTGAAAAAATTAGCTTTAAGAGTGCGGCCCGCTTTGCGGGCCGCAGTTCATTTTTACTTTTGAGCGTACTCTTTGGCTCTTTTGAGAATTTGTCCTTCAAGAAGAGCGCATTTCTTATCTAATTCAAGCTTTTGCGCCCGGTATTCGTCTTCCATTGGGCTGCCTACCGCTAACTTAAGAGGACTGAAAACCTCTACTTCTTCTGCAGGGGTCATCGCCTGGCCTTCTACATATTTTTTCACCTGATGGCTATCGTTAGCATAGACAACATCTACGCCGCTGGTTGCTTTGAGTACATATTTATTTACAACGACTCGGGCTTGGTGGCCGCCATCAGTCGTAACTCGGTCGCAACTATCCAGGGAAGTTAAAACATCCTGCGGATTTTTATAGGTGGGAACGCCATAGGATTTGCAATCGAAAGCAACCCTTGGAAGAATTCCATTAGGCACGCCCAGGACATATAAATCCCCAAGAGGCAGGGACATGTATCCTTCCAAAAGAGGAAGATATTCTTTGACGATCTCATCAATCTCGCTCTCGGAAAAATCATGCAATACCAAGACTTCTCGAATCATAGCAGATGCAATCCAGGCCCCTTTCATTACATCTTTGTCTGCCATCCAGTTTCTTCCAACGTAGTATGCTGAAGATTCGCCTTTTACCGGATTAGATAAAAGACCGTAATTGGTTGAGATGAGGGATTGCCGAACTTCCGGATGATGATCGGGCGTCTCATTCCCTTCTTCACACAATTTTTGGATCTGCAGGTTGAGATTTCGGACACTTCTCGCGCATGCCTGAACCCGCAATTGTTGATGAAAAGAAAATCTCTGTAAACGCTCGTCAGTGATTGTTGATAGTTTTGTAGTTAACGAAATCGAGGGTCTCAAAATTGCAGGAGTACTGTGAGTCAAAGGCTGTTTGCCATTTCTAAGCATGGCAGACTCTACTGCTAAGGCGCCGGAAACAAATTTTGGAAATGAAATCAGCGGGAATGCTTCTCCTCCCATATGTCCATAATAATCGAATTGCCTGCGCTTAAACTCATTAAGGTACTTAGCCGAAGCTGAATTACTTGTATGGCGCTTGGCGCCAGCAGAAATTGAATGCACTGCCCCATTGCCTGCTAACCTAGTAAGTGATGTACTCATATTACCTTCTTTTTTATTACATTTAATTAATTATACAATACGAGAAAGATTAATTCCACTTAATTAATTCATGTACAATGACGTAAATTTAAATTTTAAATTATATGATTTGCTAAATATCCAAGAGATAAAGACAATCTTCCGTTTTAACCAGGAGTTCTTGTGAACGGTCTAGTAAAACTTGGCGTAAGAGCCCTCTCCACGTCCGCCTCATACCAGAGCTTTTCACCCACCGCTTTGGGTGTAAAAAATTCGTTTACTCCTTTGCCAAGACATCAAGTTCCGGCACTGCCGAGAGTCCCTTCATTCGCCTCTCCCCCCCACTACTCTTCAGCCAGATGGAATTGGACAAGATTCCCGGGGCCTACAAGCCGGGTTTCTTATACAGCTCAGCAAAACTTCGCTTCAAATTTCTCGACAGAAGCCGGCACCTACGCTCCCGTTTCTTACTGGGAATCACGTATAGCACAGAATCCTTTCTATTTAGACTTAGAAGCAGAAGATCTAAAACATTTAAACTCGCTTTCAATCTGGATTAAAAAAAACGGGATCGACGTTTACTCAATTTCATTTCCACATGAAAAAGTTCAAAAAAAAGACGTTAAAAACCTCCTGAAAGCCATAAGTAATTATCACCTTGATCTTCTAGGGCTTGGAATTGGAAACCCGGCAAAACAATTTAGCAAAATTGAAATCATTTCAGAGCCTGACTTGGAGACGATCGCCTGGAAGGGAAATGAAATGCAAAAGGGCACTTTTCCTACTTATGGAATTCACCTGGAGCATATCCCTCTCAAGGATGAGAGGTATTTAAATTTGATAGCTGATCAGATTGTGAATAATACAGAACCAAACTTTGTCGTACTGATCTTCTCCGATAAGTATTGGCGCTATACCGTGCGCGGATAGATGCTTGAATTTTGGCGGTCTCAGGGTGATCCAGATTTTGACGATCGAGAGGAGGGCCATATTGCAGCAATATGGCCGACGAACGATCGTCAAAA
>JAKBAE010000156.1 GCA_021809325.1 bacterium | reverse complement strand
GCAGGGCTTCGGCCGCTTCGCGGCTGGCAAACTGGCTCAAAATCATCGATTTTTCTGTGTGCCCGAGTTTTGCAACTGCCTCATTTTATCTAGTTACTTTAACTTTGCAGGTGTCCTGGGTATTGTATTGATTAATACTATGCCACTTGCGATCGCCGATTTTCGGCAGCTTTCACGCTGCTCAAATATGAATTTATTTATTGGGATTGGTATTATTTAATTCTTCTTAGAACAATCCCGGGGAACTCATGATTGAGGCTCGAGAGATCTTTTATATTGGAGCAGCGCGCCAGACAAAGATATTTTAAAGGCGCTCCGCGCAAGGAAGAGATTAGCTCTTGTTCCGTGATCGTGCAGTCCTCCAGGATGAGTGCGTTCAAATTTTTGTTCCGGCTAAGAACAGAACAGATCGAGCTGCTTGAGATTCTTTGGCAATCGGAGAAGTAGAGAAATCTCCAAGCGCCCCCTTTGAGATTCAAAAATTCAGCATCGCTCCAATTCGAGCAACAAATTTGCAGCTGCATAAGAAAAGAGAGAGAAGATAGCCATTGAGCCCAAGAACCGTCCAAAGAAGGGCAGTTTAGCAGATTGATAATGCGCAAGGGGGGGAGGAATTCAGTTGAAACGCTCTTCAAATCTGTCGCGCCATTTAGCTTGAGTGTATCAAGATGCTTGCAGTTGCGAAGAAAGCTTGTCAAACAGCTGCTTGTAAGAAAAAGGCAATGAGAAAGGTCGAGAGAGAAAAGGTTTGGACAGGCGGACGCGATCTTCTCCGCGTTGATGTTAAAGCATCCTGATAAAGAAAGGCTGCGCAAATGCAGACCTATTATCTGATTTCCCGTAATTTTTTGGCATTTTGAAAGATCGAGAGAAAAGAGTTCCCTTCTCTGTTTTAGCTCTCTTTCCAACTCTCCGTCCGTAATGTCTTTTTGGGGAGCAAAATGGATCCTATCGTGTCGGGGGCACAGGGCTTTTTTTTTGTAGAGAGCTTGGAGGGCTTCATTTGCCGTTTCGAGCATTTTTTTCAGCTTCTTAGAGCGACGAGCAAAATGCCCGGATAGATTGCAGCGCTCATGAGGATCTGTTTGCAGGTCATACAACTCTGATCCGGGCCCTCGGAGAATCTGCTTCCATTTTCCTAGCCTGCAGGCTAGGGTGCCTCCATTAAAAGGAAAGGTGAAGTAGACAAAGCGCCTCTTTTTTCGTAGAAGGCTAGTTCCTAAGCTGTGATGAAGGCTTTGCAAATGAAACATGTCAAGAACTGTTGGCAAAAGGTCGATCTGGCTGCAGGGCTCATGGATGACTTGCGGCTTTGCAATTCTTCCGGGAGCATAGATGAGGAGGGGGACCTTCACCATCTCCTCATAGAGACTTCTTTTCATCTCTAAGCTCGGGTCGTGTTCTCCGTGGTTTTGGCCATGATCGCCGAAAAAAAAGAAGATGCACCGTTCATCGAGTTTCATCTCTTCAAGCTGTTTCATCCATTGCCCTAGGGCCCAATCCGTATAGGCATAGGTTTCTAGGTAGGGGGTTCCCGATGTATTTTCAGGGGGCGTCCAGCCGGGGGGGCGGCTCCAAGGATGATGGTTGCTGATTGTAAACAAAGAGAGAAAGACACTCTCTTTTTGACGGGCAAGCCATTTTGCGCTAAAGCGAAAAAGCGCCTCATCATGAACGCCCCAGCTTAGAGATTTTGCATCGGGATCGGCTTGCAAGATCTCATTTTTTCCAAGAATCGTTTGAAACCCATGCACATGATAAAAAGCGGCTGTTTCTTGAAACATCAGGTGGGCTCCCTGAATGGCGGCGGTTTTATAGCCTGCTTCTTGCAGAATCTTGGGAAGCCCCATCATTGGCATGTCGATATAGGTTTGCAAATAGGAGGGATGCAGCGAGGGTGGAATTCCAAAAAGCGAGGAGATGGTCGCCCAAGAAGTGCAATTGCTATTAGAATAAAATTCGGGAAAGTAGATCCCCTTTCGAGTCAGGGAAGAAAAATAAGGAGCGTGCGTATCGATGTTTTGTTGGCGAAAGGACTCGAGAAAGCAGAAGATCAGATGCGGTTTTTCCATCAATCCGATAGCAAGGTCGAATTGTTTTTCGCCTAAAAAGCGCTTTGTCTTCCGCAGCAATGGATAATCAGGGGATACAAAATGAGCGTCTTCGGTTGGAAAGGTGAATTTAAATTGGGGAGCCTGATGACTTTTTTTGCGAATGAAAAGATCCTTAAATGTAAGGATTAAAAAGTGATCTTTTGGAGATTGGATCAAGCCAAAGAAAACAAGGGCCGCGCCCGGCCAAAAAGGGGTGTTTGGAATGATCGCGAGAAAAAAAGAGGCCGCTAAAAAGAAACAGAGTGGAAACCCTAGATCTTTAAAGAAGGCCCGCACGGAACCCCAATACATAGCGGGCTGGAGAAAATGGGAATAGATTTCGGGGCGCAGCCGCAGGCCGAGCCGCTTAAAGAGAAAGTCGTCTATTACTAAAAGAAGCAAGAGGAAAAAAAGAACCGGTTTGCAAATGACAGATGGCAGGGCGAAGAGAGTGCCTAGGATCAATAGTTCATCAGCAAGGAGCCGTCTCCACTCCTTTTGGCGAAGATGAAGAAAACTCGAAGCGAGAAAAAAGATGAGCGCAGGCATTCGAGCGTGTATATAGCATAGGACGCCAGCAAAGTCACGATCCGTTCAACGATGTAAAAGTGTTAAAATGTTTTCTTTTCACCAACAGCGTGTTTTTTCATCAACTTTAGAGTTTTACTGAGACGCAGACTCAGGGCGATTGCACGATAACTTGCTTGAAAAGAAAAACAGGATCCGCTTCGCGGGAGGATCGCGCATGATATGCATGATGCAGGGAAGCCCTGCAACCCAAAAATAATCCTGCTTATCATGCCGCT
>JAKBAE010000055.1 GCA_021809325.1 bacterium | reverse complement strand
AAAGAGTCGATTTGGCGTTGCCTCGCTCACCCGATTGTCACCTGTTTGGGTGCCGGGTTAGTAACAAAGATTTTAAGTAAGCGTTCAGTCCTCGGTAGTAAATTTTTGATGAATTGATTCCTTCCCGCATGCTACGATGCCTGCCTTCATATGACTTACGAAGAACTCCAAGCGCTGTGTCAACAGCAACAAATTCTCATACAAAAACAGGCCATTCAGATTCAGGAACTCACTGAGACCGTGAGGGACTTGAAGGAACTCCTGAACCGAAATTCAAATAACTCGTCATCGCCTCCCTCTGTGAACAGAGGATTCAAACGCAGAGAAAAAAAAGACAAAAGCAACAAGCTGCGAAAGAAGCGCGCCGTCAACATGGGCCTGCAGCGATTTTCGCAGGAACAGGTGGATCGATTTCACGATCACCGGCCTACAAACTGCTCTGAATGCAACAGCACCAATCTGACTCATGGATTTATCAAAAGTCGCCATCAGACAGTAGATCTTCCTCCTATTAAGCAGGGCTTTTTCATGAAGAATTTATTGACAACTCAACGAATCACATGATCTAATTCCCCACTCTTTTTGGGAAAGGCACTAGGTTTGTGGTCAAGAGATCGTATTCATGAGTTTTTTTTGGTACACGCAAACTCAACGATAGAAACGATATAACGATAAGAACGATGAAAAAAGAAAAAAATCTGCCATATGCGGAACTGACAAGCAGCATATTGGCTTGTTGTTTTGAAGTGATGAAAGAACTTGGGCCTGGCTTTCTAGAGGGAGTGTATAAGAACGCTCTTCTCATTGTGATGAGACAAAAAGGTCTGCAAGTAGAAGCAGAACAAAGATTTGATGTGATGTTTCGTGGAAAGGTCATTGGCCGTTACATTGCAGATCTAGTTGTAAATAGCGCTGTGATCGTGGAACTTAAGTGTTGTGAGCACCTGACCCGAGAACATCAAGCGCAGCTGTTCAACTATCTCAAAGTGGCTCAGTTACCGATTGGTTTATTGGTGAATTTTAGACGTCGACATTTGGACTGGAAAAGACTCCAAAGCAACGAGGATATTTTTGATCAGGTAGCGTTGATTGAAGAGCGCGTATTATTTTGAATATATTTTTTATCGTTCTTATCGTTATATCGTTCTTATCGTTGAGTTTGTGTTTGCCGGGATAGCCTCCGAGCTGAGTCATTTCTAGCAACAACCGAGTGCTTCAGATTAAATGCAATAAGAATTTGATGAAAAAGCCCTGCCTATTAAGCCTATTGTAGAAGAGCACAGGAGATGGAGCTGCCGCTGCAAAAACTGCGGCCATAACAATTTAGGCCAATTCCCAAGGGATCTTAATCGCAAAATATACGGGCCCAATATCCGCTCCTGGATAGTAGTGCTGACGACTAAGGGGAATGTGACGATCAGAAAGGCAATGGCTATTCTGCAGGAGCTTTTGTGCACCAAGATTACTTTGGGAACCAGCGTCAATGTTGCCAATCATTTTTCCGACGCTGTGGATGCACACTATAAAAGCCTTATGGATGAGCTTAAGATAGCGGATCTCTGCTACGTTGATGAAACCGGTTGGTATAAACGAAGCAAAAAACGTTGGGTTTGGCAGTGTGTCACCTCAAAAGTTGTCGGGTTTATGATTTCTGCGAGTCGGGGTGCCCAAGCAGCCCGCGAATTACTAGGAGGTAAACGAGAGCGAATCCTTGTAACAGATCGCTGGGAACCCTACGATGCCGTGCCTGGGCAGAGACAGTATTGCTTTGCTCATTTGATTCGCAATTTTCGTGGCGTGGAAGAACGAGGCAGAAAGGATAAGATTCTTGGAGGGCTGCTGAGATCGTCTTTACAAAGTTTGTGTCATGACCGTGGTCTATGGAAGGCAGGGCAGTTGTCTTGGGAAGCATTTGTGGAAAAGGCCCATACAATGAAAACAGCCTTCTGGGAAATTCTTGATATAGGGAGGAAGAGCGCCTCATATCAAAAGACCAAGAGACTCTGTAATCGACTGCTAAAGGAGTTTGATCGTCTGTGGGTGTTTACCAAGGATCAGCGAGTAGAGCTGACGAATAACGAATCTGAGCGCAACTTAAGGTCTATTGTTTTAAAGAGAAAGGTAAGTCTTGGGTCGTGGAGTGAGTCTGGGGAGGAATTTATTGCAAAGGCTTATTCAATCATGGCCACCCTCGCAAAGCGAGGATTCTCTTTTGCGCACTATGTCAGGGATGTATTTAGGTCTGAAATGTCTGGACTCGAAGCGCCGGTATTACCTACATGAGCCACTATACTGCTGAGGACTGAACGCTTACGATTTTAATTGATTACTCGTGAGTTCAAGGCGTTGGGGTGATTAATAATTATTTGAGCGACTGCTATTTTAGACAAATGTATTTAAATAAAGCTTTAAGGATAACCTGGGGTTTAGTAAAATATATGTACATTAAGAGGTAAAATGAGTCTTGTTGTTGCAATTTCTGGATGCGGAGGGGGGGGCTCTGGGCCGCAAAATTTATTTCAAACATTACAGAGAAAATGCAGAAAACCAGATTTTGTGCCCATAGACACAATACCCGATGACTATCACGAAAACATAAAGCGGGTTAAAGACCTGGTAAGCAGTCACTTAAATCAGAATGTTTACTTGATGGGGTATTCCATGGGAGGCGCAATTGCAGCTTGTGCTGCATACGAGCTCAACAAGCAAAGACCCAACGCGATTCAAGGGCTTATATTTCTAAATACGCAAACTGAAGGGCTGCAGGCCCTTCAAGAGCTTTCTGTTCCCGTTCTGTTTTTTCATGGGACAGAGGATCGTTATTTCCCAGTACAAGATATTCAAGATATTTATGATAAATATCAAGGGGATAAGGAACTCGTTCTTGTTGAAGGGATGGGGCATGATTGTAAATTTAATAAGAATCCAAGTGGTCTTTCTAGCTTAACTAAAATGATTCAGGATTATTTGCCTAAATTTTGTAACGAAGGAAGTCTTGCTGATTCGCAGGATTCTGAAACAGCAAGTTTTAGTTGTACTGTGTCTTAGAAGGGATTGGACTCTCTAGGTCTAGCCTCGCCTCTATCCATGCCCATATCTTTAATTTTCACATCTAATTCATTCAAGAATTTAACAAAGAGAGGAATGTCGCTAGGGTCAATCCCTGGATTTATCCGCATTTTTGGTTCAATCCATGTAATGTTGGGATTAGGGAATCCAAAACTCCCTCTCATATAGACTAGCTTTTTTTCATCGATAAATATTTCTGCAAATCGGGTCTGTACCCACCTTCTCAATTCTTCCTGATCATCGACCTGGTCGCCCGAATTATCCAGTCGGTTAATTTTAATGTCAATAAACGGGGATTTAACATCTTTATTAAATGTACAGACGCAAGCTCTTTTTTCTTCGCTAGGTTGCAAACCTTCCGGTACCTGGTCCAGAATTGCTCTGGTGTTCTGAAATATTAAGTCTTTGTATTCATCCGGCAAATTCAATCCGGATTGCGCCATCCAGGTAAAAAATTGTAATGATAATGAATCTGTTTGGTATACTTCGTCAGTTTTTATTTTCCCGAACTCGCTCCATTTTTCACTGCCGTTGTTTATAATATAAAATGGTGCGCCAAAGTAATTGTCGAGACCGAGCATGTCAAATTTTTGGCCGCTTCGAAACACAACTATATTTAGCCTTCCGGAGCTTATTTCATCTTTAAATTCATTGATAAAATCTTTAAGATCTTTTGAGTTGGTGAGGTCAAGGGTTGCATCTATTGCAACTGTTAAAGAATCAGTGTCCGGTTTTTTTTCAAAAATCTCCCTTACATCTTGAATTACAGTTCCTTTCTCATATACCGTGTGTTTGGGGTCGATATCGATGTTGTGATTAAACTCAGCTACATAGAGGTCAACCTTTTTAATATTAGGATCGCTTAGAGCGTTTTTTAAAGTCAGGGTGCCGCCAACAAATTCAGCCTCTTCATAGTAAGAATGATCTCCACAAATTCGAACAGGATTGGGATTGTTATGAATAACTGCAGCGTTTACACCTGTAAATACATTCATTGCTGAGCGAGCAACTCCAATTGATGTGATTAGTCTTGAATCGGGTATGGTTTCTGATAGATACATTGTGTGGATTTCATCGTAGGCTTTAACGTCAAATGGTTTAAATAGCAATAATAGAGTTGTGAGTTCAGTATGAATTAAGTCAACTCCTTGAATGAATGTTCGGAAATCATCGGAGTGGAATGTAGCAGTGGCTAAGTGTTGCGATAATCTAAATGTAGATGTCTGAATTAGTTCTTGAATTGATGGGTGAGCTAGAAAAGCAAGCCTTTGTTCCATTGCTTTTTGCGCAACCGGATCTTCGGGTAAATTTTGAAACATCATTTCATCAATTTCTTGAAAAAATGTTTCCATCATTTGAACAGTGGCTTTTGCCATTAGCTGTTGCGCTTTTCCTGCTTGGGGGACCTTTCCTTCTCCTATGTCTCTTAATGATTTAAAGCTGTTGGTTTGTAAAAGAGCCTGTGGAGTGTTATACATTATTGAATTTGTTTTGCCTGGCACCGCATATTCGGGGATTTTACTTATAATATTCTGGTATTCTTTAGGATTTTCGAAATCGGCATATCGATTTGCTAAAAGCATTCGAAAATTGACGGCGCCGGGGTTGAGAGCGGTCCTTGCTGCCCAGCTCTTCACAGCAGAAGGTAATATACCCGGCATTCGATGAAATTTGTCGGCATTAGATATATCATTCAAACTATACAAATCATAGATCATAAGAACTGCAAGTGAATCATTGACTTTAGCACGAGATGCAACAACTGTATTTGCTCGTAAATAATCGAGAATTTTGGTGTCGTCAATTTCAGGATACTCTGTCTGAATTTTTTTGATTGCCAATTTGAATATTTCTTCGATTTCATTTTTCGATTCAGTTTTTTTTTCTTCGTAGATAGCGACTTTATCTTTCTCATTATGAGTAATCAGACTTTGCCCTATTCTATCGGTGATGTCGATAAGAACAGGAAATTCTGGCACTTCCTCAAAAGGGAGGTCGCGATTTCTTTTAAATTGCTCAGCTAGAATTTCTACTGCTTGATCACGATCTGAAATGTCTGTCACTGGATGAAATCCAGTAGGATAGAGTCCATCTATCTCCGTAGTTTCGAGCGGTGCCATGTAGGATGATTCGTCAGATCTTGAGCCTATTATATCTTCCATATTCAACATATTAATTAAGGGTTGCATCTGATCCATTCCCCGATGATACATCCCTCCCAATGTTAATGACCCGATCTGAAGCATGTGTTGGTAGCATGTCATATACTCATCAGTAGAAAGCATGATTCCCGGGTTTTCATTAAGGTAGGCAGCTTTAGCTAAGTAATTTATAATTAGGAATCGAAGGGTCGTTCTGATTTCCTCGTCATCTGTTCTTTGGTATATTGAATAGAGCAATCCGCAATTGATCTCCCATTCTCTAACATAGGGAAGGCTCGGTTTTGGTTTAGGGGTTGCTGTTGTCAGTAATTTCGATGGATCTAAATATTCTTCTTGAGTTTGTGGGGTTTTTTGAGCAAAAACTGCATTTGCTATTTTTTTTGAAATTATTTTAATATTATTTTTGCTTTTATTTAGCTCGGATATTGTAGCTTTGGGGACTTCTAATCCCTTTTCTTTTAGCTGGTTGACAAGTGATTCAACTTGTTGATGTAACTCGAAATGGCGCGTAGCCAGGTCTACGATTTGATCATCAACTTCACTGAAATTTAAGCTATTGCTTTTCCTTAATTCTGATGTAAGGTTCTGAAGGTTAACAATGTCTTGCCCAATGCTGCTCATACTCGCCTGCTTAATTATAAAATAGCTTATATCTAAAAAAGCTTCAATATAATTTATTATGCTCTTGGTGTATAATTAAAATTGTTCTTTTGTGGTTTTTTTAATTTATTAAGTATGTTGTTTCAGCGAGGGGTTTTCGCAAGAAATTGCAGAGAGTATCAAGGCCCTGAAACCTCTCTCATTCTTAGAGGGTGTCTACATGAGTGGGGCTCCGAAGCATGGTGGCAAAATGGCTCAAAAGGGCGATTTTGCTGGGCGCCCCAGTTTTGCAATTGGCTCGGACTATTAGAGAATGGGTTTTCTCAGCTCTCCTTCCCGCAATCCCAAGTTGCCATAGCGATGATAGTCGATGCTGAGGCTGACTTCGCGTAGGTAATGGAGCAGCTCGAGGCGGCCATTGGCGAGAACGGGGGCGTCTATAAAGTGTGTACCGGAATGGGCGGCTGCTTCTTTCAAGGCTTGAGAGGCTGGTTCAATCAGGCGGATCCTTTCGATTTTCCCCGACTTGACGCGTCCAAGAAAAGAGCCTTCATCTTCTTCTGCCACACGGAGGATTGGCACCAATTCAAGCCAGTCGAGCCGAATTTGTTTATCTGCTTTTGGAGACCAGCTGATCTCGAGCCCTGCGTTAACAGTCAGTGCTGCTGCGCAGACGCGAAGAGCGTCAAGCGGCTTCGAATGGGCATCGAGGCGCAGCACGATGTTTTTGCGCGGTACATAGCGGAAGAAATTGTCTTGGCCGACGATTTTTGTCGGGTCGCGGTCTTGACGCAATCTCTTCCACCAGTAGGCGTAGTTGGAAGAGCTGGCATACCAAATGCCGAGCTGTTCGGCCGTCAAATCGATCTTTTCCAAGAAGGCGGTCAAGCTATTGACCCATTCGTTCACGGGATGTTTTTCTTGCGGGATGCCTGTTTGGCTCGCTTTCATAAATTCGCGTAGATAGTTGGGGCCTCCTGCCTTGGACCCGTTTCCAAAGCAGCTTGCCTTTGTTCCGCCAAAAGGCTGTCGACGGACGACAGCTCCTGTCGTGGTGCGGTTGATATAGCAGTTTCCGGCCTCGATTTGCTCGGTCCAATAGGCTTGTTCGCGATCGTCGAGGCTATGGAGCCCGGATGTGAGGCCGTAGGGCGTGCTGTTGGCTATCTCAATGGCGTGGCGCAGGTTGTCCGCCCGCATGAGGGCTAGGACAGGGCCGAATAGTTCGGTTTGGTGAGTGAAACTTCCCGGGCGGACCCCCAGTTTGATCCCGGGGCTCCAGAGGTGGGGGTTCTGCGGGTCCGCTTTAGGCTCCAGCAGCCACTCTTCGCCTGGATCTAGAATGGTGAGGCCTCTGAGAAGAGCGCCTTGCGGAGGCTTGATCAAAGGAGTGATCCTCGATGCAGGATCCCAGGAGGCCCCAACGGGCAGGCTGGCTGCGGCTTCCCGCAAATTTCTTCTGAAATGAGGATCGTCGTAGACCTCCGCTTCCAAAATAGCTAGGGATGTGGCGCTGCATTTCTGGCCATTGTGGCTAAACGCGGAGTGGATCAAGTCTTTGATCGCCAGGTCTCGATCGGAGAGGCCCGTGATGATCATGGCGTTTTTCCCCCCCGTCTCGGCAGCAAGGTCGAGACCGGGCCGCATTTGCAAAAATTTTCTCGCGGTCTCTGTGCCTCCCGTCAATGTAACGCAATCGAGGCTAGCGTCGCAAATGAGGTCTTTCCCCGCTGCCTCTCCGGAGAAGGGGACAAACTGCAGTACATGTTTAGGAATGCCGGCATCCCAAAGGGCATTGATCATATCCCAAGCGACTAAGATCGCGTCGGAAGATGGTTTGAACAAAACGCAGTTTCCCGCAACAAGGGCGGCTAAAATGCCTCCCATTGGAATCGCGCAGGGAAAGTTCCACGGAGATGTTACAAGAACGGTTCCCTTGGGCTCCCAGCGGATATCGGGCATCTCCAGCATCCGGACCATCTGCCTGCGGTAGTATTCGGCAAAATCAATGGCTTCAGAAACTTCAGGGTCGGCTTCAAAGATCGTTTTTCCTCCATCGGCTATCATAGAGCTGATCAATTCCCCGCGCTTTTCTCTGACTTTTTGCGCTGCTTGTGCGAGGAGGTGGCTGCGATGCGCGATGCTGGTCGACGCCCAGTCCTTTTGATGCTTTTTAGCGCACTCAAGAGCTTCGGCAATGTGGCTTGGGCTCGCTTTGGCGTAGTGATAAAAAGGTTTTCCCGGATTTGAGGGACAAACAGCAGTTCCGTCTTCATTGGCAAAAACTTCTTTTCCGTTGATCACAAGAGGGAGCGGTTTTGGCTTCAGCTCTTTGGCGGCCTTGAGGATCGCTTGTGCCCAAGCCCTGTTTTGCGGCAGGGAAAAATCGGTGTCGGGTTCATTGTCGAATGGGAGCTCCGGGTCCGGTTTTTCGGGCAAAAGCAACCGGTTTTGCGTGCGGCGAGGTCCGATCTCTGCTGTTTCGATCTCGTCGCAGCTTTGAGTAAAGAGGGCTGTTTGCGCCTCCCAAGTTTCCGTCCCGGGTTTGAGGCCGAAGATGTGGCGCAAAAAGTTTTCCGGTCCCGTATTTTCATCGAGGCGGCGGATCAAGTAAGCGATTGCATGCTGGAATTCTTGCTTGGTCGCGATGGGGCAGTAGAGCAGCATCTCACCGGTTAGTTTCTGGACCACGCGGCGGATATGGTCCGCCATTCCTTCCAGCATCTCAAAGCCCGAGTACGATTCGATGCCGTTTTCCATGCGAAGCAGCATCGCAAACGCGATATCGAACAGATTATGGCTGGCAATGCCGAGACGGACGGCCCTTGCGTTTTCCAGGGTGCAGCCGTAGATCACCATTCTTTTATAATTTGCGTCTACGTCGGCTTTAGTGGTGTAAGGCGCTTGCTGCCAACCGCGGAGAGATGCTTCGAACTGCTCCATCGCGAGATTGGCGCCCTTTACGATCCGGATTTTGATTGGGGCTCCGCCATTTTTGAGCCTTTTTTTTGCCCACTCGGTCAGCTTTTTTTGGAATTCAAAAGAGTCCGGAAGATAGGCTTGAAGGACAATCCCTGCTGAATATTCGTGAAACTCCGGTTCGTCTAGAACCTTGCAAAACACGGCAACGGTCAAATGAAGGTCTCGATACTCCTCCATATCCAAATTAATGAAACGGTGTTTTTTATTCCCTTCTTTGTCCATGAACGGGTGTTTCATGGCTGCGCGGTACAGCAGGCGCAGGCTCTCTGCGAGATGCTCGACTGTGCCGTCGAAATCGACCAGGTTGATCTGGCTGAAGATCGTCGAAATTTTCACCGAAATGTAATCGATGTTCGGATTTTTCAAATCCTCAAGGTAGGTTTGCAACCTGTTTTTGGCTTCGCTCTCAGAGAGAATGGCTTCGCCGAGATGGTTGAAGTTAAGCTGGACCCCTTGGGCTTGCCGCTCGAGGATGTGGTGGTTGAGCGGCTCGGATTCTCCCGGCAGGATCACTTTCGACGTCTCTTTTCGCAAAGAAGCTGTTGCGATCGGTACGAGGAACTTCGCAACGGACGCCCCTAATGCGCGGAAGGTAAACAGTTCCGTCTTTTTTATCCAATCGAGGTATTGAGGGACCCCGAATTGAGTGAGAAGATGGATCATCTGGTCTGCAATGCGCCAGTGGTCGAGGCTTCTGAAACACTCATCGGTCATCGCCGCCGTGAACGCCTTGCCGACGGGGTCTTCCATCAAACGGGCAAGCTGCTGTTGGATCGATTTTTCCTTTGGTGTCATCGTATTCGTGGCTTCTTTGAGCATTAATGCTGCAAGATCAAGACTTAGACGTTTGCGCTCCTGCATATTTTGAGGCTTTCCCCGGACAGAATCGAGAATGTCGAAAGCTTCTTCCAGATATGCAGAATCGGCGGTCATGAGCTCCCCCTTAAAGAAACGCTGTGCGAATGTCCGTATCTATATCATAAACAGATCCTTTGCACAAAAGGTTTCGGAATGGGTTATACTAGAGACATGTTGCGTTTCATTTTTTTTCTGTTGGTTGCATTTTCCCCCCTCCTGGGAGTCCCTTCCGTTGTTCCCGGCGTAGAAGTTTTTTTTAAAAAAAAACAGGACGAGTCTTTAAGGGGAAAGCGAATTGGCATCATCACCAATCATACAGGAGTCGATAGGAGCCTTCACTCAACGATTCAGCTCTTTCTCGACCATCCTGATTTGCAGGTTACGGCTCTTTTTGGCCCCGAACATGGAATTGCAGGCGAGGCCCACGCCGAAGAGTCTGTGGTTCATAGCAAGTGGGCCCATCTGCCGGTTTATAGCCTGCATGGGGCAACGCGAAGGCCGACCCAGCAAATGCTGAAAGAGATCGATGTCCTGATCTATGACATTCAGTGCGTAGGGGCAAGGAGTTACACTTATCCCTCTACTCTTTTTTATGCCATGGAGGAAGCTGCTAAACGGGGAATTGAGGTGATTGTGTTGGATAGGCCCAACCCGATCAATGGAGTGACGATCGACGGCCCGATGCTCGACGAGCGCTTCCGATCTTTTATTGGTTATGTCAATGTGCCCTATTGCCACGGCATGACCGTTGGGGAGCTGGCCAGGTACTTCAATGCAGAATATTCTGTCGGATGCAAACTGACGGTCATTCCTATGGAGGGGTGGAAGCGCACCATGAGTTATCGCGATACCGGCCTTCCTTGGATTCCGCCCAGCCCCTACATCCCTGAAGAAGATACGCCGTTTTTCTATCCGGCGACAGGCATCCTTGGACAGCTGAGAATCCTCAACATTGGAATCGGGTATACGCTCCCCTTTAAAATAGCCGGCGCTCCCTGGATTGATGCCAAAAAATTTGCCGACACCCTCAATTCCCAAAAACTGCCTGGCGTATGCTTCCTCCCTTTCCACTTCAAGCCGTTTTATGGGCTTTACAAGGGGCAAAATTGCCAAGGGGTTTTGATCCGCGTTCTCGATCCGCTTAAATACCGCCCTCTTTCCGTTCAGTATTTGATCCTCGGCATCTTAAAGAGCCTTTATCCCAAACAGTTCAAAGAGCGCCTCGCCGAGACGAAAGAAAAAGAGTTTTTTCATAAGGCAAACGGGACTGATGAGATTTTTCGCATTCTCGCTGAAGAAAAATATCCGGCTTGGAAGCTGATCGAATATCAAAAAGATGAGAGGGAGGCGTTCCGTCAAAAGCGAAAGGCATACCTTCTTTCGGATTATGATTAGCAGTTCTTTCTTCGGATTGCTAATTTTTGCGTTCAAACTCTTGACAAGGAATCGCTCGCTCCTTAGGATGATCCTCAAAAATTCATTCTTTAGGAGTGTGTATGAAAACAGATAAATTGAAGCCTCTCGGGAACCGCGTTCTGGTAAAGCGCAGTGAAGCCCGTGCTACAAAAGGGGGAATTCTGCTGCCTGATACGGCAAAAGAAAAGCCTCGCCAAGGCGAGGTCATCGCTGTAGGTCCCGGAAAAACCGACGAAAAGGGGCATTGCCACCCTCTGAATTTAAAAGTGGGCGACACCGTCCTCTTTTCTTCTTACTCAGGAACTGAGGTGCAGGACGATTATTTAATTCTTACCGAGGACGACCTCCTCGCAGTGTTATTCTAATAGGAGAAATGTATATGCCAAAAATGTTGCAATTCAATGAAGAGGCCCTCAAATCAATCCATCGGGGCGTCAAAACTCTTGCCAAAGCCGTTATTGTTACTTTAGGGCCAAGGGGACGAAACGTTGTCATTGGCAAAGAATTTGGGGCGCCCTCTTCGACAAAAGACGGCGTCACGGTTGCCAAAGAGATCGTCTTAAAGGATAAATTCGAAAACCTCGGGGCCCAGCTCGTCAAAGAAGCTTCATCAAAAGCGAGCGATGTCGCAGGCGATGGGACCACGACGGCGATCGTTTTGGCCGAGGCCATTTTTAGCGAAGGGATAAAAAACGTTTCTGCCGGCGCAAATCCGATGAGCCTCAAGCGCGGGATTGAAAAAGCGGTTGATGTGCTGCTTGATGAGCTCGATGCTTTGGCCGCGCAGATCAATTCGCCTGAAGAAATTCGGCAAATCGCGGCGATTTCGGCCAATAACGACCCTGATATCGGAGCGATTATCAGCGAGGCGATGCAAAAAGTGGGCCGCGACGGTATTGTGACGATCGGCGAGGCAAAAGGGATAGAGACCGTTTTAGAGGTTGTTGAAGGGATGAAGTTCGATAAGGGGTATATCTCTCCTTATTTCATTACCGATCCGGAAAAGATGAGCGTAGAGCTGGAAAATGCCTCCATCTTCATCACGGACAAAAAGCTTTCTACGACCAAAGAGATCGTTCCAATTCTTGAAAAAGTAATGGAAAAAGGATCTCGTCCTCTCCTCATCATAGCCGAGGATGTCGACGGCGATGCTTTGGCAACCCTGGTAGTGAACAAAATTAAGGGATCTCTCCCCGTATGCGCCGTCAAGGCTCCCGGATTTGGCGATCACCGAAAGGCTATGCTTGAAGATATCGCTATTTTGACCGGTGCAACGATTGTGTCCGAAGAACTTGGATATACTCTTGAAAACGCCGGAGTGGAAATGCTAGGGACTGCAAAAAGGGTCAAGATTTCCAAGGAAGAGACTGTCCTTGTAGATGGCGACGGCAGGCCGAAAGAAGTGCAAAAAAGGATCGCGCAGATCAAGTTTGAAATAGAAAAGTCTACTTCTGACTATGATCGTCAAAAGCTCGAAGAGCGTTTGGCAAAACTCTCCGGAGGAGTGGCTGTGGTGAATGTCGGAGCTATGACGGAAGCGGAAGCAAATGAAAAGAAGGCGCGTATCGAAGACGCTTTGCATGCAACCCGTGCCGCAGTGCTGCAAGGGGTTGTGGCCGGCGGCGGCGTTGCTTTGATCCGTGCGTCTAAGGCCTTGGATGCGCTAAAGCTTAAAGGAGACGAGGCGATTGGCGTGGAGATCGTTCGCAAAGCGGCGCGAGCTCCTGTGTCCGCAATTGCTACGAACTGCGGGAAAAATGGTCAGTGGGTTGCTGAAAAAGTCGCAGAGAAAGAGGGCTCTTTTGGCTATAACGGTCTGACAGATGAGTTCTCCGATCTTATTAAAGACGGCGTTCTCGATCCCGTTCTTGTGACAAAAAGCGCGCTGAAGCATGCGGCGTCTGTTGCCGGAATGCTGATCACGATCGCAGCAATTGTGACCGACAAGCCCGAGCCTAAGAAAAAAGGCGGCCAGGCTCCGAACCCCGGTATGGATATGGGCATGGGAGGTATGGGCGGCATGGGTATGGGCGGAATGGGCGGGATGATGTAAATCCGCTTTACACAGAAGCTCTAAAGAAGCCCCTTGGGATTTCCAAGGGGCTTTTTTTATCCGGAGATGGTGACCGGGGCCGACCAAGTCGTAGTGCCGACGGGGAGGTTGCTGGATTGTAATCCCAACTCATAATCGAGCCAAATTGCTGTCGCGTTTCCGGCAGGATCTATTGTAAGGATTGGCTCGACAGAATAATCCGCTGCCAAGGAAATCATGGCGGCATTTGACCAATCTTGACCTGCCAGCTTGACAGATGACCAGATTGTTCCGCTATCATCACCCCATACTAAAATGCTGTTTCCCAAGGTGTCCATGCTAGCGCAGATGGGATCGGCGTAGGAGCTTGCACTATTCGGCACGCTCTCTACAGCAGACCAGGCACCTAAGCTATAGAATGCTGTTTTTACATCGCTGCTGTCATTGGAAGCCCAGGCTGTTACAACCTCTCCGGTGACGTTGCTTGCTGCTACCCAGATATACTCGTTTTGAGCTAAGGCTGGCGCCGTTGCTAACACGAGAGAGGCGAGCATGGTATTTAGAATTTTCATGAAGATCTCCTTATGGTTGAGAAAAGGAGGTATTGTTAATGATTTCTTTATATCGCGGCAAGAGATTTTTTGAAAATCGAAGGGGAAAGCTTTAGAGCCATCCACCCATTTTCTTCTCTTTCCTCCAAGAGATGGAGGCCAAGCTCATTTGTAAAATCAAGAGCATCCTTTCTTTGTTCAACAAGAAAGCCTGAAGCAATCCAGAGGGAAGCTCGGGATGGGAGGTCGGGAATTTTTTGTAAAACTTGCCTTTGCTCGGAAAGGATCATGTTAATAAGGACAACGCCACTGAACCTTTTGGGCAACGTTTTTGCAAAGTGGCCCGATTGTTGGAGGTGATTGAGCTTTGCATTTTGGCGGGCATGGAGAAGGGCGCCATCGTCGATATCGATCCCAAAGGCCTTCTCCGCTCCCATCAAAAGGGCTGCCAGCGAGAGGATGCCGCTTCCGCATCCGATATCGAGGGCAACGCGGCCATGCATCTCCTTTGCCATTAAAAAAAGCATGAGAGAGGTGGTTGGATGAGAAAGATCTCCAAAACCGGGACCTGGTTGGAGAAGCAAAGTTTTTTTTGTTCCATAGCGCGAAAGGTCGATGTGGGCTTTGCCCCTTTTAAAGCCGGGTGCGAATTGAGCCCATTGGCTCTCCCAATCAACTGTATTAATTTTTGTTGTGGGCAAGGGCTGGCTGGAGCTTGGTGTCTTCAGGTACTTCAATAGTTGTATTCTCGGCAACAAGCCGATCGAACTGCTTGCCTAATGATAAGATAGAGGCACCCCAAAAAAGGAGAACGCCGAGAAAAATGATGGCCACATAAGGCGAGCTGGCCCCAATCGTTGAAAAGATGATGAGGAGTCCCTGGTAGACGAGGGATCCGCCTGACTTTCCGATACGGGAGCCAATTCCGTCGATGGCGGCTTTGCCCTTTAGTTTGGAATGGGGGCTCAAAGGGATAAAAGAAATTTCTTTCGTCGCATCAAACACGGTGTATTTTGAGGCTCTGCTAAGGCAGTTTTGAAAAGAGCCGAGAGTGACGCTGAGCATGAGAGGTGAGATGCCTAAAATAGAGGCGAACCAAGGGACGTTCCACTCTTGCAAAAGAAGGACGGCAAAAAAGAGGATTCCGGTCGATCCGACAATGATCGGGGTGATCAGGGC
>JAKBAE010000155.1 GCA_021809325.1 bacterium | reverse complement strand
CGCCTTTACAGCTTTCGCAAGACCTTCATCAATCGAATGAGCGAGCTCAATGTCAACCCCGCCATGCTCATGGCCATCGTCGGCCATTATGAGCAAACCGCCGTCGATTTAAGCAGCCCGCACTTCAAAAACTACCAGGGGGCCAAATTGCTCGCCGCCCTCAAAGACACCATCGACCTGTTTGACTTTAGCCTGCCGAATGCGATTTAATCGGCGTATGCAGATTACACATCAAACGCCACAACACAACAAAACCACGTTGACTATACGGGGAGATGCGTTAAACTGAAAGGGCAGTAGGCGTCATTCTGGACTTACTCCGAGACTTTGCTGCGCAAAGTCTCAGTAAGCCAAGGGGCAAGCCCCTTGGATCCCCAAAAGCATCCCCCTTCCGCTGGCCGCCCCCAAAGGGGACTATCGGGAAAAACCCCAAAACCAAGAAGCCGGAGAGGCCATGAACAAGCAGCCATTCGCCATTTGCCGCACCGAGAAAATCAAAAGCTGGGCCGTCCTGACCAAGAGCGTCGGCCATAATCTCAGAACCAGCCAGGACGATCGTCAACACCTCAATCCCAACGCCGCCGAGCCCAATAAAATCCTTGCCGGCGATCCCCAGTGGGTCGAGCCATGGAAAGAGGAAGTGGCCGGAATGCACCTGAGAAAGCTCGCCCAAGGCTGCCAGCACACCCTAGCCCGGGAGTTTTTTCTCGGCATGTCGCCCGAATGGGCCCAGGGAAAGACCAGAAAGGAGATTCAAGCCTGGGCCGATGCCAATATTGACTGGCTCAAAAACCGCTTTGGCCAAGAGCGGCTTAAACTGGCCGTCTTGCACCTGGACGAGCAAACGCCTCACATTGCCGCCTACGTGGTCGGGAAAAAGGCCGATCCCAAAAAACGGGGCAATGGCTTCACCCTCAGCGACGAATCGCTCAAACTGGGGGGCGGAAAATCGGCATTGGTCAAGCTTCAGGATGAATATGCCGAGGCCATGAAATCCTTTGATTTACGCCGAGGGCTGCATGGAACCAAGGCCAGCCACCAGAAAACGGCCCGCTGGCGAGCCTACATGAGCCAGCCGGGGCCTAAAATCATCCGCCCCAAGGTCCCAGAGCCCACCATGGGCAATCGCATGGACCCCAAATCCTATGCCGATGAGGCCGCCAAAGCCGCCGCCATGGCTGTTTTGGCTCAGATGAAGCCTTATCAGAGAGTCGCCGAGGAACAATCGGAGAAGATCGCGCACCTACAAGTGCTGGTCGAGAGGCTCCAACCGCTTGCAGAGATGCTTAAAACGCTGCTAGAAGCCGTTTTAAGGCGCCCCATATCCTTCGACACACTGGAAGGCCAAAAAGAGGCCTTAAAAGCCTCCAAAATCATCGCCAAAGCCTTCGCCGACCCCCACCAAGAGCCCAAAGCACCCGAGCCAGAGCCCGAAAAGGCCATTCCCATCGACATGGGAAGGCGCAAAACGACCCAAAACCAAAGCCAGAGACCAAGGCCCCCACGGCCAGGGCCTGAATTGCTGCCCTAGTGGCGGAATGGGTGGAATTTGGCGGCCCTGTTTTTTTCGTGCAATGCAAAAGCACGACCCCTATGGGAAATAGCCCGATCCTATCGAGGATGGAGCAAGCATTTATGCTTTTGGCCTATAGCCCGATTCCGAAATGAGCCGTAGCCGCTTTTCTCGTTTTCCTAAAGCATTGCTCTATTACTCATAGCATTTCTAAGGGCATTTCCTATAGAAATGCCCTACAGAAGGAGCAGGGAACCGGGCAAAGGCTAGCCCTACCCACATTGGCGGGCATGAGAGCCTTACACGGGTTTCCTGCTATCAGGTATACCGGGGCGACTCGACTAGGGCGGTCTGCATCAAGCTTGCAAGTTCACCTAGAACTCTCATGGCGGGCTAGCTTTTGGCTTCCGTGCGGCTTTCCATGATCCCAACTAACCGCTTTTACTGCGTTGCCCAAGCATTGCTGCTTGTCTGTCGAGGTCTTTATTCGTCCGTCCAACTCAGGTTTTGATTGAGTCTCACCGAAAACAAAATTGCTCAACAAAACCAGCTGACATCAAATCTAGCATGAATGCAAGCCCAAAAAGATGAAGCCCGGAGGTTTATTTCCGGGCTTCTGGAACCGCTGAGTTCCGTGTTGAGCAGTTTTCGGCGGCAACTTGACTTTGCCAAGGAACGGAGGGATTGTCAAGATCAAACGAGGCACTCAATGGAAACGAACTCCGAAAACATGCTAGGCATGCCCAACGATAGCGCAATCAAATTTCTTTTGCTTGTCATCGCAGGCATGTTTTTTATATATGTGGTGCTATTACTTTATATTTCAGGGCTAGAAAAGAAGCTAGCGCAAGAAGTCGAAGGCCAGCACTCCAAATCGGCTTATGCCTGTGTGTTAAGAAATCAACCGAGAGCTGTGCAAGAACGATAAAGCCCACAAAAACAATCAGGGCAAATTGCACATCAGGTATTAAATATGCAGCGAGATCCGCGGCCGCCAAAAATAATAATGCAAAGATCGCTGGAAATTGACTCGTTTTTTTATTTAGGCTTTTTTCTAGGGAATTCAATTTGTCCTGGAGCGATTTTATTTCCTCTTCGATTTTTTTCTTCTCTTGCATCATATAGACTTCCTCAACCAACATGTATTTGGGCACGGCAACTCCCAGCGGGATATTGGATGGCGATGAATTTTGCATTGCGACGGATCTGATACAGCTAGTTCATCATCTGCTATCCTAGATGGCGCACCTTAACCCACGCCACAAGTGGCGCAACTTTGGGCTAACTCGTTGATTCTGCGTGATTTTTTAGGGCGGGATTTGCCTCCCTGAAGCGCCACCAAGACGTGCCAGCCCCGCCGCCGACAGGCCCGCGGGGCTTTTTCACGCCTGCCGGGCCGGTCGCCCGGAGGGCGGCTTTCGT
>JAKBAE010000154.1 GCA_021809325.1 bacterium | reverse complement strand
CGGCCATCCTCCTACTGCGTGTCCTGCCAAGAAGGCCATGATTGACACGGGGGTGCTATAGTAGCTCTTGAGTGGGGATCCACCAAATGTTGACTCAGCCTTAGACTTAAAAGCATCCAGCGAATCATGCAACATACTCTCTTTGAGCAGAATCTGTTTTAATTCCGGAGGCGCCACTTCTGTCATCCCATTACGGATGGCTGTTCGCGCCATCATAAATGGGCCTTGTAGCTCTTTATCATTTGAGTAATTTCGGATGAAGTCAGAGAAGTATTCCTTCAATTTTTGAGCCTTTGCTAAATTCGGACTTTTGCTTATTAAGGCATCCTCGATATCGGCGCTTATCTGTTTGGCTTTCTGAAAGACAGCACGAGCCGTGTTCTTTGGGGTTAATTCATCGAAAGGGAGCTGCGCGCGCGGGTTTTGAGCCCACGCTTCAGCCGCATCTTTCTCAAAGCCGTCTAAAACACTTTTCCAGTAGCCCTTAAGAGCCGTGGAATAAACATCTGAACTCAATCCTTCCGGCGCTACCTTGAGATTTTTAATCAAATCTGATTGTTGTTGTCCTAAGCGAGTGAGCGCATTTTCGGTTTTTTCAATCACACTCCCTATGCCTTCATTCCACTTAATCGGAGTGCCCATGGAATCCATGACAGAATTAAGATTTTTTCCAAGAGCTATTTTGACCAAATCATTCTTTTGGCCCTCCCCCATGTCCTCAATGACAGGAGCGTATTTTTTTGACAGATTTTCCAAGTCCTTTAAATTAAACTTTCCCATATCACTTGAGGCCATAGCGCCTTTGTTGGCAATCTCCATGTCTGTCATGGGATTAAGGGAGGGAAAAACTTTACCGAGTAATTTTCCCGCTCCCCCTAAAGCGCCCCCCACTACGCCGGCTGTCCCTATATTTTCAAGGTCTTGCCCTGTTGGGTGTTTGAAATCAGTATCGGATGCCCCCTGAATGGCATTTAAAGCGGCTGTAGCGCCCACTGGGGCCGCTTCAAGGGCGCTTCCGATGCCTGGAATAGCCAAAGGAGCCAGAGAGCCCGCTACGGCCCCCGTATCATAAGAAGTGGGGTTATTTGAATGTGCCTCATCAGCCTTTTGGGTTAAATGGGCCATTTCATCAGAATAGTTGTTTTTATCGTCCCACGGGTTGAAAGAAGCGGTGGCCGCCAAAGCCTGTTGGGCTAAGGGGAAATTCCTAACGAATCCCCTCGCCACCGATTCAGGAATATTTTGAGGAGTAGCAGGCGTATCCGATTGGCCCTTAAGCTCCTTAAGGAGGGTTGGGTCGGTTACTTCGGGGCCATAACCAGACAACGAATCCTGAGAATTTAATTGAGAAAGGAGGTTGGGGTCGGTTACTTCTTGCCCGTAATTCATTTCTGCCTCATCTTATTGTGCTCCGTGATACCATTTTCCATTTTGATGTTGGAGAAGTAATTGGCCGTCTTTGTAGGCCACATTCACCGCATCGCGTGGGATTTGATTGGAGTCAAGAATAGTTTGAGCTTCTTTTATAGCTTCAGGGGTCGGTCGATTGGTGGCCCAGAGTCCCCCAAGCGAATTTTGCGGCGCAAGTCCCAAAGTTTTAAGGGCGGCACTAATTTGCGCCACCTTTTGCTCTGCTTGCTGGTTGACCCCTTGTTGTTGTAACCCTAATGCCCCTAAAATGTTGCGAGAGCGGTCTTGTTGGGCTCTTTCATTTAAGTCCGCGCGGGCTTGAGTTTCTTGTGCTCCTTGATGTTCAATATCGGCCTTCAATCGTGCTAAGCCTTGTTGGATAGTCTGCCCCTTAAATTGAGTCTCGAATTTATCACGAAGGGCATTAATGAGTTGGTCATTTTTTGCTTGTTCGGATGCCAAGATATCTTGCGAGAAATGACCGGGCCCCGCTCTGCCTACTCCTTGGATAATCCCATCCCCAATTCCAGCAAGGACATGTCCTATCACTTTGCCCGTTGAAGGATGGAAAGCATTATTTTTAAGAGCATTGAGGAGTTCCGAATAATCCTTAAAATCGTTGGATGAATTCGGAAGCTGAAGAGCTCTTGATTTAGGAGGAATTGGAAGAGGGGAAGAGTTTTTTGAAGATAATCCTGCGAGAATATTGTTTTTTTGGCTAGAAGATTCTGAAGGGGGAATGACATCATCGTCTTTTATGAATTGTGGTATATTGGATGGGACAAGTTGTCCTACTGGCCCTAACTTGCTGTTTGGGACATTTCCAATCGGCACTTCTCCATTACCGACTTCGCGTGGTGGAGGAAGTGCCCCTTGAACAGGTTGGTCAATGGGGCCTTGAACAATACTTTCCCCACCTTTGTCAAAATGTTGCCAATGCTTTGCATTTTCCGCAAATTGTGCCCGTTTTCTTAAGAGTGGATTTTCTGAATCGAGGGCCTTGTCAAGTTTTTTTGCCGGAATCTTAGACCCCTGTGCAACGCCTAATTCACGGTGAAGGGCGCCCTTGTCTAAATGCAAGTGCATCTTTGGTTCTCCCCCCTCGCTCAATTTAATTGGCTTTTCCTCATCCATTTCACCCCCCCGCGATAATTCTGGGAGAATAAAAGGAGGTTTCTGCTCTTTGTCAGCGGCAGGATTATAAAGTTCGCGATTGGTGAAATAGTCCTTTAGGATTTCTTTTATTTTCTTAATGTCTTTGCCCATTTTATGCTCCTGTTCGCATGATTGTCAATGCCTTCAAGATTGATGCGATATCTGAAGGATGGGCGCCTAGGTTTTTTGCCAGTGTCGGGGCCTTTTGGGCTATGAATGTTCCAAGTTTAGCGGGATTTGCCACGACTGAACGCGGAAGAACAACCTCTCCGGGGCTCAATCTAGCCGGAATGATATCATTTCTTGAAGAATCGCCCGGGACAACAGCGCGGCCTGGAACCGGGCCTCCATTCCTAAAATCCATAGGGGGAACCATCGGAGGGGGAATTTCTCCCCCATGCGCGGCACTTAAAGCCGCTCCCGCAGATGAGGCAAGGCTCAGA
>JAKBAE010000054.1 GCA_021809325.1 bacterium | reverse complement strand
TTGTCTACTTTGGCAAACGGTATTACCATCCGGCCCTTGGGCGCTGGCTCACTCCCGATCCGATTGGCCCTCTCGATCATTCCAATCTTTACCAGTATGTCTTTAACAATCCCTTCCGCTACCGCGATCCAAACGGAGAATTTGCTTTTGCAATTCCTCTTGTGATTTGGGGAGCTGAACTTGCACTTCCCGCTATATCTGCTTTAGTTTATGGTGCTGCTGCTGGGGCTATTATCTATGGTACTTATAAGGTAGGCGAAGCAATCCAAGGTTGGGAATGTTCTTCAATAGAAGGCTATTATTCGATAGACTCGATGTACAAATCCGGGAGCGTGGATCCAAGCTTACCCGCAAACCCGGATGATCTATTAAAGCGTCCAGGATGGAAAGAGACAACTCATCCTGATGCTGGGAAAAAAGGTCATAGAACCTTTGAAAATAAAGAAACGGGTGAGAAGCTTCGGCACGATGAAGGTAGGCCTAATGAATCTGGACATGAAAAATACAGTCATTACCACCGTCCTAATCCAAATAAATCCAGCAAACACGATGAATATCTTGATCACAATCATAATCCAGTAGGCAGGCATAGTGATGCATCCCATCTTTATTCTCCTGAAAATATATGGTGGTAAATGAATATTGATGACTACACATCTTATTTTCATGATGGGTCAATAATTAACATCTGCCATGATGAAGAAAATATTATTTTATCTATGGAAAGTGCTGAAATATCTCCTGAAGAAAATTTACATAATATTGATCTTTCTGAAAATAATACGATTAAAGGAAAGTTGCATGTTGAAGATGTCAGCTCCGTTCTTGAAGGTGATGAATTAACACCTGTACAATTGAAGATGCTATATGATAGCGCAGGAATACTTCATTTCAAGATTGTTGAAACAACTGTTTGGCTTGATGTTGAGTGGGTGAATTATCCTCCTCACCCAGAAATAACTGCCTATTCTTTTTATGTTATAAAAGGGAATAAGATTTGGTGGGAAAATATTCCGGATTTATATGACCCTTTTGGGTAGCAATTTTCATTAAGAAATGCTTCTGGATGTTTAGTTCTTCGGAATGGGGTGTTAGCGCTCGAATACGATGCCCATCATGACCGCTCGGTATAAAATGGCGTTGCGATCCCCATCGACGAGCTCAACCGAATTGAGGGTTTGGCTTACGATTCCAACGGCAACGCAACCTTAGCAGGTTTTACCTTTGATGAGTTTGATCAGCTTGTCGTTGCAAACGGCGAGGCGATTTTCTACGACGCCCTGGGCCGGAGACTCCAAAAAGGGTCTACCTCCTATCTCTATTTCGGCGATGAGGAAGCCGGCGCTTACGAACAAGGCGAGCCGAAAGAGCTGCAAGTGCCCGGCATCGCAGCTCCCATCGCGATCGAGATCGACCGGCAGCCGTATTTTCCTATCGCGGATGTCCAAGATACGATTCGATTGCTGATCGATCCCGCTACATCTGCCGTATGCCGGGAAAACTTCTGCGATCCCTTTGGCGTTAACTTGAGCGGAGCGATTCCCTACGCTTATGCCGGCAAACGCTACGACTCCGAGAGCGGACTTGTCTACTTTGGCAAACGGTATTACCATCCGGTTCTTGGTCGCTGGCTCACTCCCGATCCGATTGGCCCTCTCGATCATTCCAATCTATACCAGTATGTCTTTAACAATCCCTTCCGCTACCGCGACCCAACCGGAGAGAGCGTAGGCGGATATCTTCTAGGGATTGGCGAGATCGCTCTTGGCGGAACGATCATGCTGGGAGGGTTAGGACTTGAAATCATTACCTTTGGCGGTTTTACTATTGGTTTTGCGGTAACAGAGGCAGCTGGAGCTGCGTTGATTGGACATGGCTTGAGCGTGGCTTTAGAGAACGCTCAGGATATGAAGGTTCCATCTATATCCTGGAAAAATACGAATCCTTTTGATGGTCCAATAGGAGAGGAAGTCTTTGTGGGTGATTCATCTGGGAATATCATTCCTGTTCCTGTAGATCATCAATTGGAAGGAACTAGAGATGGAAGGTGGATTCAGGTAAAAGATAAGGATAAAAAGGCAGTTGGAATAAGAAAAGATTGGGGACATGCACCAGGGCCAAAGCATCCAAATGACCCTAGGAGTTGGGAGCCTCATGCTCATGTACCAGGTGTTACTAACCCAGATGGAACTCCATGGTTACCGGTATTTAGGTGATCATAAGGAAAATTGATATGAATAAGTTCTCTTATGGAGATTCAGTTATTGTTAGAAATAGTGCTCCGTTAAATTTGCGCCCTGGTGAGTATGCTTCTGTTTGTTCTGTAGGACAGATTTTATTAAATCAAGAGGCTGAACAATTAGAGTGTAATGTTGGTGATTGGATTTATACAATTGAATTTGAAGATGGTTCTAGCATTCAAATTATAGAGCGTTATCTTGATAGGGATTTGGGTGTTCTTCATGGAAGAGAAATTACGAAATACATTGATTGGTTTTTAGGAGGGGTGGCTTGGGATATAATGTTGAGCTTGAGTTATATAACTATCAAAATAAAGAGTCCTCCGATAAGTCAGTCAGGATTAAGTGATATTTTTCTCTTACGAGATGGCTGTTTAAAGGGAAAAGTAATTATTCCACAGATTGAAAAGATCATTATATGTAATGGTATGCAGGCGGTTGATTCTAGAGAAAATGGAGCAATTACTGCATTTTACATGTCAGATTACTTGTTCAAATTAACTGTAGAATGGGATAGAGACAGAGAAACAGAATTTGAAATCAAGTCTGGTCAAATTTGGTGGGAGCAACGAGAGTAGACAAGCTTTGAGAAGCTTGTGTGTTATATACTGGTTCCGGTTCAATCTTACCCACGAAAACCGAATTTAAAGCTCCCTCAAATCGAACAAAAAATCGGGGTCAATATTGAATTTAATATTAACCCCGATTTTTTCTTCGATTTGAGGGAGCTTTAAATCGGTTTGCGTTGGGTAAGATTGAGCCGGAACCAGTATATTTCTCAACCCCGACAGGAGGGACTCCTCAAAGAGATCCTAAAGGAAGACCCGTACCAGAGTGGAAGTACCCATGAAAACCAAAGGACTTAGAATTTCTGATATAAGGGACGATAAGTGCATTTCTCTATCTGAGTTTTTAGCGAATATCTCTAATCCAGAGCAGCTCAACTGGTCGATATTGTGGATTGATGTGACTCCAAAGATGGACGAAGGACCCTTTTTCTCTGATTTGATGAATGATGATAGATGGAGGGTTTTGGGAAGTTTTTTCAAAGAAGCAAGATTTAAAAGATATTGAGTTTCTTGATGTGGATTTTCAAAATAAATACAAGCAGTAAGCGTTTGCGGTTAAAGAGGTTTTAATTTAAAATTGGCGGCTTCTTGGGTTGCTCTTGTTCACAAAGTTCAAAATGAAAGAGTCAGCTTCAAGGACAAATCGAACCTAAGAAGTTGAAAGTCCCTAAGAAGCAAAGTATTGAGCTTTATCGCTAATTTTTGTCGGAAATAGCGATAAAGACCTCTAACTCTTTTGGGGATCCTGAGACGAATTTATCCCCATACAGTTCAAAATCCCCGGAATAGGTGCGTTTCAAATCTGTTCGGTTCCAAATATTTTCCCAAGTTTTGACCAAACTTTCGGGGTACTCACCAATAGATCGAAAGAGAGCATAGGAGCTTGCCGTAATCGTTTTTGCTACCATTCCTTTGGGAACTGTATCGATTGAGCTAACCGGGCAGCCGATTACTACCGAGTAGGGTTGAGTGTAGTCACCTTCATAATCACAATATAACGCAATGACTTCCTGGGAAATTTTATTGGGGATTTGGCCTATGATGTCTTCGCTGTAAAACCTTCCCCAAAGTTTAGGAATGTCGTGTGGTCCCGCATCGGGTTTATTCGATGTTCGGCATTCGATCCCAATTACTTGTATGGCAGGTTTTTGTATAACTTCGTAAACGCTCATTATACTCTCCATTAAAAAGTTAATTTTGTTGCAGTAATTTAACTGCTAATCTGGATATTCGTCAGGCCCCTCTCCAGCAAAAGCAGGGGAGAAATCTCCCTCTTCGGCTGTTGCAAGATATGCCTGTGCTTGTGAAATTGCCGGGAGAAATGGTCTAAGTTCAAGCTTTATACCTAATGGTTTAAGAATTGGAGCTAGGACGTTAAACGCATTCGCATTTCGCACAAGAATTCCAGAGGGAAGCTGCTCACATGCTTCTAGATTAGAGATGACTTCGTTGCGAAGACTCAGGTAAGGACAACTAGAAGAAGGAACCGGTTCGGCATCAATAATTAGTCCTGAGTCATGTTCTGCGAGCATTACAGAACGGAGAAAATAAGGGCGATCCGAATCAAAGATAATCTGTTCGGGTATCAAAAAGGTAGCGGCTTCCCAAAGAAAATCGGGCGATATCGCTTTTCCTTTCAGAACCCATATTTTTTCTTGGTCAAGAGGGGGGCTCTCGAATTGTTTAGCAGGTAATTTCACGATTTGATGCCAAGTGGTTTCCCATGTAGTAGTGTGATCTATTTGGCGGTAGAGAAGATATTCTCCCTTTTTTCGCGAAGATTTTATGAAATTTGGATCATTTATACACTGCTTGATATGGTGTGTTGCAAACTGAAGCGCCAAAGTGAGCAGCTCAACTTCTTCCGTCGAGAGGAACCAGGGGGTAAGGCCGGGTAAATGAGATCTAAAATGCGGATGCAATTCATGCCGCGGTATTTCGAAGCCTAAAGACTTAACGATCTTAAGGTCAGGTTTTTCAAGGTCTTTGCGCTTGCAAAATTCTACTACGATTGCATCATAGAGTTCGATGAGATCCGATTCATCGAGATGAGAGTCATTTTCTTTTATCTTTAAGTGCATTTCAAGACCTTCTCTTCCGCGATAGAGCGTAAGTCCCAAGAATTCGCCGGCTTCTCCCAGAACACAGCAGTAGTGGTTCTTATTTGATATTGGATCATGTAGAGCAAAGAGATCGTCTTCGGATAAGATTTTCCAAGGAAGGAGTCGTTGGTATTCCATAGCTGCTAGATAGAGCTTTCGCCAGAGATTCATTGAGACATATGGAGGCTTGGCTTGCTTCTTTGACATAAGATCTCCTCTGAAGTGAGCGCGCAATCATAATGTTTAGTGTAGATTTTGATCCATGGGAAAATCAGCACGTTTTCCTCGATTTTCCTTTCCTCGAAGTTGAATGGATATGGCACTCTACCTATATATGTGAATCATGGCGAAAATTCTTGTGACCGGCGCGACCGGCTTTATCGGGAAGAGACTTGTTTACCATCTTTTGGAAGAGGGGCATGATGTATTTGCCCTTGTCAGGGTTAAGGGGACGGAGTTTAGGACAAAAGAACCTTCCCGCCTCAAACTCATCTATGGAGATATCCGCTGTCCGGATGAAGTGGAGCTTCAACTGCGAGGAATTGAGATCGATGCCGCCTACTATCTGGTCCATTCGATGGGGAGCGTCGTCCAAAACCTCATAGAGGCCGAAATCGATGTCGCGAAAAAGTTCGTCTCCCTCATCGAAAAAACTTCGGCAAAGCAGATCATTTTTTTAAGCGGGATCATCGAAGACGAAAGTTCTCTTTCGCCCCATCTTTCATCTCGCCTTGCGGTGGAGAAGGTAATCCGTTCGGGGCAGGTTCCATTTACGATCTTGCGTGCCAGCATCATCATTGGCTCCGGAAGCGCTTCTTTTGAGATAATCCGCGATCTATGCGAAAAGCTCTCAGTGATGATCGCCCCACAATGGGTGCGCAGCTATTGCCAGCCGATAGCCATTCGCGATGTCCTTTTTTATCTCACGAACGTTTTGCTTCTCGATAAGGCATACAATCGAGTTTTTGATATCGGAGGCCCTGAGCCGATGACGTTTAAGGAGGTGCTTTTGCGCTATGCCGCTTATCGAAAGCTGAAGCGGTTTATCATTGATGTGCCCGTTTTGACGCCAAGGCTATCCAGCTACTGGCTTGTGCTAATCACCTCTGTCCGGTTTTCAATCTGCAGTTATTTGGTGGAAAGCATGAAGCACTCTACCCGGAAGCTAAATAAAGCGATTGATGACATCCTGCCCCGCTCTTGTCTGACTTATGAAGAGGCGCTTCAGCTGGCCTTTCAAAAGATCGCCCAAAATGAGGTGGTATCGACTTGGATGGACCCTTGGAATGTAGATAAGATTCAAGGCGATGTCCAAAATTACATCGATGTCCCTGTTGAAGGGTGCTTAAAAGATCGGCAAGAGGTAAAGGCATTGATTCCTCTCGATGCTTTGCAGAAAAGAGTTTGGGGGCTGGGCGGAGATCAAGGATGGTATTCGATGAACTGGGCTTGGGGTCTTCGCGGCCTTATCGACAAGCTGATTGGAGGATCGGGGCTAAATCGAGGCCGCCGCCATCCTACGCAGCTGCAAGTCGGGGATTCGGTGGACTTTTGGAGAGTCATTCTTGCCGACGAAGAGAGGGGACATCTCATTCTCTATGCTGAAATGAAGCTTCCCGGAGAATCGTGGCTTGAGTTTGAAATAGACCGGACTCAGGGGATTTTGCGGCAAACCGCGACATTTCGTCCTAAAGGGGTTTGGGGGAGGGTTTATTGGTATTTTTTATTTCCTATCCATTGGGTAATATTTAGAAACATGGCTCGATCAATTTCTCAAAAGACTTTGTAATTAGAATTAATACCAATCCCAATAAATAAATTCATGTTTGAGTCAAAGTTATAGCTGTGTAATCTAAGTAGGTTATCCATGTTTTTTGCCAAAGACGGTTTTAAGACCGATATACTGGATTTTATTAATAAGGCGTTTGCCAATCCAGTAAATTGCATAAAAGGGAATGTGCCAGGCAGCTTTCAATGAAGCGGTATATTGCAGATACCGGTGTACATGCGCTAACCGGTTGACCAGCTTGAAGGCTCTCTGCTTTATGCAGTAGCGATACCATGCAGCTAAATAATGCCTCTTTTTCTCTTTGGCCTTTTGTTCAAGTCGTTCTAGATGCTGGATAGGGCGCATTTGGAGAGCTTCTTTTGGAATCTGAAGATCAAAATGTTGGGCGAGATACCGCAAGGATAGGGTGAGAGGGTAGGTGAGATGCTCCGAACGGGCTTCGGAAAGGAGTTTATCCCAAGCGATGTCCTGTTTGAGCAGCTCGGCTGCATCGCAGATCCAACGAATTAAAGGAACGGGACTTTGTTTAGTGCCGTGGATGCAGGTCTGCATGAGTTGATGGGTGGGATGAGGGATTGATAGAGAAGTGTTTTCAAGGGGGATACTGAGTCTGAGCACGCTTTGGTTGAGATTGGGAGTGCTTTCGAGGAGAAAGCCCCAGTGGAGATCAAGATTCAGGTCTTCTTTGTAAGAAAAATTAGCTGAATGCCAGCGATCGAGCAAGCCCGGTTTGAGAGGATTGAGACGGCGTAGTAAACAGGTCCATCCGGAGGCGTTGAGAATTGATTGTGCTTGCGAGAGCTGCGCTCTTGGGATCAGGATGTCGATATCGCCGAGTACTCGGACTCCAAAATCGCGATAAGAACCAAGGATCATGGCCATTCCTTTTAGGAGAACGATTTTTTCCACTCCGGCTTGACTGAGCTGCTTGAGGGTAGGTTGGATTTTGGACCACCGATAATGGTTTTCCATCCAAGTTTTGCGGTAGACGCTCTTACAGATTTTGAGGCCCTCTAGAGAGGCTTTTGTGTTAAATGTGTAGTTTTTAAGATTGGCATAGACTTTTGGTAAAAGCGAGGTCGAAGCGTAATTGATCTTTTGTAGATCAACTCGCTTTGTATAGCTCTCCCAAGCAAGCGCAGCGCTCCCTGGATCGAGAAGGCCGCTTTTGAGCAGCAAGATCTCTTCTGGGTTAGGCCAACAATTCAAGCTGCTGCATCCTTCTGCGATCGAGGCTGGCTTTGAGAATTTTCAGATAGTCTCCCCGGCGGGATAGATCCCTACGCCCCATGTTGTTGTTATGGACGCGCCGATAAAGTCCTATTTCGCTTAGCATCTTCACGGGAATCTTGAGTTCAAGAATTTTGAGGTACCATTCGATAAATTCTCCGAGCTGTTTTTTTTGTTCCGAAAAATAACCAATTTCCTGAAATCTTTGCCTGCTTAGCAGCATTGTACCTGCAATGTAGCCGGGAAGAGGTGATGCATCCACATGTATTTTCCTCCTTTCTTCTTCGGGAAGAGTAGGGCAGATGAATTGTTTGACATGGGTAAAAATGAGGGGGGTGTCGTTTGCTGAGAGCAGTTCTTTCATTTGCATGGAAAGTTTATTGGGAACCCAAAGATCGTCATGGTCGAGAAAAGTAAAATAGTCGCCGCTTGCTCGACGTATTCCCGTATTGCGTCCTGCTCCCAGGCCCTTGTTTTCTTGATCTATGCATAAAACACGCGATCCGAAGCTTTTAATGATTGATTTCGTTTGGTCTGTCGATCCGTCATTGACCAGGATGACCTCTTTTTCGGCATAGTCTTGTCTGAGAACAGATTCGATTGCTTCGCCCAGGTAATTTTCTCCATTCCATACGGAGATGATGACGCTAACCATTTAGACCTCCTCTGTTCAAGCGAATCTTTAATCGTATTCATCAGCTCTTTTTGTAAGAGGAGATGATGATTAGAGGTATTCTCGCTGTGGATCCGACGCAGGATGACAGGCTCATTGAGCGATCCAATCAAAATCCCTCGATGGCGCGCTTTAAAAAACCAAGCGGTATCGCTGGTCAGAGGGTAGTTTAGATCAAAGTTCCCTGTCTGGGAAAAAGTGTTTTTTCGTACCATAAGCGCGCTGGGAAGATATCCGGGCTGCAAAGTTTCTAAAAAGGCCTGTTTGAGCCAGTGCGGTTTGTGATAGCCGTCCTGAAGAAACATTTTTTGTAGTCCGATAACAGCCCCATGATCAGGATGTTCTTGTAAAAACTGAACCTGTTTTCTTGATTTATCCCGCATCCAAATATCGTCTTGATCGAGGAAGGCAATATATTCGCCCGAAGATAGCTCAACGCCTCGATGGCGGGCTAACGCGGTGTTGGCTGATTCGCTTGTATGATAGCGTACCTCTGGAAACGACTGAGCGATTTTTTGCGTCTCGTCTGTAGATCCATTGTCGATCACCAGTATCTCATGATGAGAATAATCCTGGTCGTAGATGCTTCGGATCGCTTCTTGTAAATAAGCCTCTCCATTAAAGGTAGGAATAATCACGCTGATGAGAGGATCTCTCATACAACACCTCCCTGTACATGTTCAAATAGTTTTGCGCTGATTTTTCTATCGTAAAAAATTCTAAAGCTCTTTCCTGAGCGGCTTTGCCCATCTTTTCTATTTGCGAGGGATTGCTGAGCAGGCGCTCTACTGCTTCTGCTAAAGCAGATGGATTTCCCGGCTCTATGAGCAGGCCTGTTTGAAACGGCTCAATCACCTCTTTGAGCCCAAGAACGTTGCTGGCGACGACCGGCCGAGAGAGAAAGGCTGCTTCCAGAGCGGTCAAACAGAAAGATTCATAAGAAGAGGGGACAAGTACGATGCTTGCTTGATTGATGTAGTTAGGCACATGGCTTGGACGGACAAAATCGGTCATTTTAATCGCTTCATCGAGACCGAGGGATTTCCGCAATCGGGTTAGATCACGATATTGGATCCCGCCGCCGACAAGAACTAGTTTGAGCGAGGGGTTGGCTTTTACAAGAATTTTCATCGCATGAAAGGCGACATCAAAATTTTTCTCTTCTGTTAGCCTTCCGATCATAGCGAGGCTTGGAGGGTGGGGCAGGGGAGCGGCCGGTTTAGGGGATGCCGGCAGCCCGTTATAGATCACGCGCAAGGAGGGGTGAGCTATATTTTGTTCGTGGAGCGATTCGAGAATGGCCCGGGAAACTGTGTTCACAGAGCCTGCTCTTTTCCAAAGGTTTACGCAGGCATCGGTATTGTAGTGTTTCTGTTCGAGCAGTCCGTGGACGGTGATGCAGTAGGGGACCTTTTTTTTTCTTAAGATCCGAATCTGGTAAAAACTGAAGACTTCAATCCATCCGTGAATATTAACGATATCGGGAGCAAACGCATCAATTAGCCCTTCGATGGTCATGAGGATTTTTTTTAGGTTTGCAAGATCGTTGTGAAGCAGTGATTGGACAAAGGGGAATGCGTAGACCCGGATCGATTCCATGCTGTATTCCTTGAACTCTTCTCCGGTGGTAAGGACGAGGATCTCATGGCCCATTTTTTTTAGCTGCTGGGCCAAGGAATGGGCCATGACTTCGAGTCCGCCAATGCTTGGAAGATAAAAGCTGGGCCAGAGCAGGATCTTCACTTCATTAATCCTTTGAGGAGTGCGGCGTTTGCGTCTAAATCTTGTCCAAGAGTCAAATGAAAGTGTTCTGTCTGAGACGCAAACTTTTGCAAAATTGTCATTGTGCTCGGATGGGGAAAAGGCAATTGGAGTAGAGTGCTCATCATTAAGTCTTTGAGGGAGTGGATAAGAGAGTGTTGTTTAAGTACGGGCTTTTTTTGCTGTCCGACATGCAAAGAGATGATTGCGTGAATCGAAGAAGAGCATTTGATCTGGGATGGAAAGATCTCTTGGTAGTAGATCAGGGCTTTTTCGCTATCGGCGCTCTTTGGGTTTGCAATCCAAGCATCATATCCGGGATAAAGCTCTCGAGTATACGGACGCCATTTGGCTGACTGGTAAATGCTATAAGCAGTTGGGGGATCTCCTCCGGCAAGTAGGCAATAATCTTCGCCTACATAGAAGAGGCCTTGGGTGAGGCAGGCCAACACCGTGGTGCTTTTACCGCTTCCGCCTTTGCCGGTCAAAAGGAGCCCTGTTTGGCCATTGCTTATTGCTGCTGTATGGGTTAAGTGCATTCCATGATTTCGAAACCAAATATGCAGGATGACTTGGAGGGGAGAGCCGCTGACCCACCAAGGGAGCTTTTGTGTATCTTGAACGATGAAGTGCGCCTTATTTTGTTCCATATTCAGAACGCTTAGGGCTTGGATGGCATCGAAGTAGTGAAAGTAAAAAGGCGGCTTTGAGTAGCCTTGATAGCCGTTTTGATGGATCAGCTTCCAATCTAAGGGAGGAAGATTCTCTTTTGATTCGGAAGTATCCCAAAGGCAGATCGTAAGGTTGGCTAAAGAATGACTGTCTGTTTGTCTTAAGTGGTTGAATGCCTTTGAAATTTTTCCATGCAGAGCCGAGCTTGCAGAAGCAAGACGGATGGCAAACGGGCCGACTTGAAAGGTAGAGTTGATTGAATCCGGAATGTGCGCCCGGGTTTGTTCTAGCTTTTCAAATTGCTCTTTTAACTTAGGATCTCCTGGGCCAACCTTGTTCATCAACTTCATGAATGGGATCTAACATCAACAAGTTTTTCATTTCCTCATACTTTTCAAGGGCCGGAGGCGTATAAATGGAGGGCCAGGCAAGGGATAGAGACTCTAACGTAGGAGTGGATGTCTTAGCCGGGATGAGAAGTTGCTCTTGAATGAGGTTTTTTAAGAATTGCTCGAGGTCTGTCAAAACTTCTTGATGAAACTGTTTAGTTGCTAAAGTTGAAATCTCATCGAGGCTAAAGCCAGCTATTAGAAGCTGCCAGATCGGGACTCCACATTCTCGAATGCTATAGTAGATTCCGGAATCTAAATTGGCGATAATGACCTCATCGCCCAGAACTTCATGAATAACTGCTGTACCGGGTGTTGCGTAAGTTTTTTCCATTTTCCTCCAGGAAATGTGAGATCCTATCAGGTCAAAATTTTTTTGTTAATTCAATAAGACCAAGAATTCCGGAATGGTAAATTGAGAAAGCGTCTACTTGAATTTTTCCATTTGGTCAGCAGGCACTAGGAAGATAGATTTGGGAGTGGACAGAGAGATTCATAAAGCTCATTCTTTTCCAGGGGAATGTGGGGCAACCTGGGATTGAACCAGGGATCGACGGGTTATGAGTCCGCGGTATGCCTCCAATTGGCAATCAATCGCATTAACTAACAGCAGACAGTTTAGCGATTTATGGGATTTCAATCTATTGCGAGCTGGAGCGATGTGTTGCTGGTTTTAGGGCTTTAGTGGTCAGCCATTGGACATTTGATGTGACAATGTTGCTTACTGTTTCTCCATAAGCTGGGCAAAGACTTTGCTTTTCATTTTTTGTTGAAGATCCTTTACTTCATGGCTCTTTGGGGAAACCTTCTGAATGATTTGTAGATAAATCTTGGCTTGATTTATATCGTTTTTTTGAATCCAGTAACGACTCATCACATAGGCAAATGCTTTCCATTCAGCGGCATGAAAAACTGTTCTTTCTGGATAGAGCTGAGATAAGGTTCCTGCGTTGTCCAGAGCTGCATGTGCTTTTTCAGGTTCTCCTCGACGAAGTAGATAGAGGGCATATTCTACACGGCCAAATAAATAGTCTGGAAAAATCTGCAAAGTCTCCTTCATGAGTTTCATTGCTTCGCGGGGACGTTTCAATTTACGATAAGCTCCATATAAGAAATTATAGAGCATAGGGATGTCGGGATATTTTTCTATATATGTAGGAGCTATCTGCAATACCTCTTCTGGATTTTCAGCAACAAGTGGATAAAGATTCAAGATGGATTCTCTTTCAGCTTCAGGTAGCGCCTTCATAGAATCCGAGTATTCCAAAGAGCCATAAGAAATAATCGACTCTTCAATTTTTATATTGGAAAGTAGATCGGGCAGAAGGGGTTTGTTCATGCAACATTTTTTATATTTTTTTCCACTACCACAGTTACAAGTCTCATTTCTTTGAGGTTCTTTCAGGACTCGATTTGTTTCAATCTCAAATTGATTGATTTGCTTAAAGAGCTTATCCCACCCCTCAGATTGGATTTTATCAGAAGGCTCTGCAATCCTAGGAAGCTCTTCCCAAAAACTATGCTGTTTAACTTGTTTCTGTAATTTTTCTATGCAATGTTCTTGACCCTGCGAAAAATCTTTCAATACACAGTCAAGGCCGAGATGAGTTTCATCGACGAGATTTAACCCAAATGACTCTCGGATCTCCTCAAGACATTCTCCAGGCCAAAAGTCTGAACAGGAAGAAACAAGATGAGTGCAGAGTAGCTCGTCATCAAGCTCTCCAATTAGAATCCGATGAAAAAGGCTCTTAAAATAGTTGGTGATTTCTAAACGGTCGATGCGTTTCTTTACGACGGAAAACACGAGTGCATCAAGACAAGCGCTTCGAATGAATTCATTGATATCTGGGTTTTCGATGACATCTTTAAGCACACTCCATTGATTCATTGTATCGGCCAATAAGTAAGACAACTCCTCTGTAACAAAATAATCCCCCAGAGAGTTCTCTAGATGCTCTATTGAAAGATGACAAAGCTTTTCGATCCATTCGAATGTTTCAGATGCTTCAAAAAATCCAGCAAGTTTTAGCCCCCAAAAAAGCGTTGTTGCATCTGAACATGTTTCTCCTCCCAGAAGACGTGGGATTTCTTTTGAGAAAATGGTATTGAGATGTTGTACGATCGCTTTCCGATTTTCTGTGAGAACAAATTTCTCTTGCTCAGACAACCATTCCATATCTCCATTCAATAATTTACCCAGAAGCTCACTTGCTTGGGTGTCGATTAGATATGTGTCCTTAACATCAGTGCTCATGACTTGACTCTTTTTTTCTTAAAACGTTTTTTCGGAGTATCTACGGGAGAATTAGATAGTTCAGCTTCAATTTCCTGAATGGAGGGGAGCGATTGTTGGAGCCGTTTTGGAAGAGATTTAGT
The DNA here is from genome assembly GCA_021809325.1 of bacterium. GTDB lineage: Bacteria > Chlamydiota > Chlamydiia > Chlamydiales > SM23-39 > JAKBAE01. The sequence goes on along the minus strand of JAKBAE010000054.1, from coordinate 1,602 downwards.
GGTGATTCCTTCGTATTGAGAAACACCCATTGGTTTTCGAATATCCCGAAGGGCATACTCTGCTGTAAATTCCTTTTTCGTTTTACATAAGATGAGGCCAATTGACGGATTATCCGCATCACTTTTAACAAAATCATCTACAGCAGAAAGATAGAAATTCATTTTACCAGCGTATTCTGGTTTGAAGCTCGTCGTTTTGATTTCGACAACACAATAGCAACGAAGTTGGAGATGATAAAATAGTAGGTCGATGTAGTAATCATCCCCATCGACCTCAATGTGGTATTGCCGCGCGACAAAAGCAAAGCCTTGTCCCAGTTCAATCAGAAACTGCTGAATATGATCAATCAATCCCTGCTCTAGTTCTCTTTCTTTGTACCCATGTCGTAGTTCGAGAAAATCAAACTGATAGGGGTCTTTTAAAACCTCCTGTGCTAGCTGAGACTGTGGCTCTGGAAGACGATCTTTAAAATTAGTGATGGCTTTTCCATGTCGATGAAAGAACTTTGAAGCAATTGCATCTTCAAGAGCTTCTCGGCTCCATCCCTCTTCGATGGTCATATGGGCGTACCAAAGACGTTCTTTTGTGTCTTTAATTTTTGTGACCAAAATAACATTGTGCCCCCATGGGATCTGAGAGACAGGAAGCTCTTCAAATTGTTTCACGGTCTGTGAGACTTTTTCGTAAGATAGGTAAAATGCCCTCATTTTGAACAGGTTAGAGCGTGAAAACCCACTAACTCCTGGAAATTCTTTTTGCAGCTCGTTCCCCAATGATTCAATATCTCTAGAGCCCCATTTTTGGGTTTGTTGTATTTCAAAAATTATTTTACCAATTTCCCAGTACAGTTTGATCAGTCTCTGGTTTACTGTAATGGCCGCACTGAGCCTTGCGTTTTGAATCTTTTGTTTCAATTCTGAAAAAACTTCAGCAAAGCCTCGAGGAATTGAGATGGCGGAGGGAGATTTAGCTGTGGGAAGAGATCGTTTTTTCGTCATATAAAAACACTCGTACACGCATTTGCGTTGTGATAGAACCTTAGAGTTTAGGTGATTTCAAGAATTTTGATCTATTGCGATCTTGAGGGATTTGTGGTGGCGTTTTGCATTTCAGTGGTTCGCCAATGGCAACCCCGAAGAACCCTGAAGTCAAAAACTTCGGGGTTGGTTTTTACAACTTGATATTCCTCTCAAGGGATGTGTGTAGGGTGAGCATGGTGTGTAAATTTCTTAAAAGCCTGATGTTGAGTTGCGTATGATACACACCTTGCTATACTCTTACATTCCAGGAAATCCGAACATCTCAGCGATTTTCAAAGTGGCCATCTCATCCAGTCTAGAAACTTCATCTCGTATTCGATCGAAAGTTTTTTGATGCATACCTTTTGGTTTTTTCATCGTCCATTCGAGATATTGTCAAAAGTTGTGTTTCGAGACCTGAGCATATCCCCCGATTTTTCCTCTAAGCTACCTGTTCTTTGACTTCTTTTCCGTCCTTGAATTTGACTCCGGCAATGACTTTCGAAAGCAGTGCAAATCCTCTTAAGCGGATCCACCCCTTCTCTGCCAGTTTTGTCAATTTAAAGACCATTGTGAGCGTGG
>JAKBAE010000053.1 GCA_021809325.1 bacterium | reverse complement strand
TTTAGGTGGAAGTGGGACATTTGATACGGGAACCTATACTTCTACATGGTCCGGGACGATCAGCGGTTCTAGCAATTTTACCGTAACCGGAACGGGTACGCTGATCTTGAGCCCTACAACATCTAACACCTATATGGGAAGTACGATTGTTTCCAGTGGAACACTACAGGCAGGTAACAGCAATAGCCCCTTTGGGATGACAACGCTGATCGATGTAAAGCCTAACGCAACTGTCGATTTCAATGATGTAAGCACCAGCATTTCTCAGCTCATCGGCGATCCCGGAGGGGTCGCAAATCTGGGAACAATGACATCGACGACACTGACGATTACAGGAGGCGTTGAAACTACGCCCTATTATGGAATCGTGTCAGGGAGCGGAAACCTCGCTTTAACAGGCGGCACCCCCAGCTTTCTCGGAACAGACACGTTTACAGGGACGACAACTATTAGAGGCGGCGCGACATTCAATACCCTCAATTTAGGGTCCTCCTCATCCATTATCTTTGGATCCGGCGGCGGAACTCTGCAGATCGGAAGTACCTCGAGCTCGACGGCAAGCCTGGTACTCAACGATATCGGGACGATCTCCACAAACACATACAATTTGACCATGAATGGCGGGAGCATCTCCGGATCGGGGGCGTCGCTCACGAAAATCGGACAAGGGACCCTCACATTAACGGGGACTAATAGCTTCGCCAATATTTTGTATCTAGAAGGCGGCGTTCTCAATGTCACTTCAGCGAGCTTAGGGAGTCCTTCTTCTCTGACCTTCCAAAACTTTTCCGGAACGCTCCAGTCTTCAGGATCCATAACGTCATCCATTCCCGTGACCCTTTTGACAACAGGGGTTTTCGATACGACAAGCGGCGATGTCACCTTGAGCGGGAACATCACGAACCCCCCAAAGACGGCAACTAAAACCGGATATGGCGGGTTGACCAAAACCGGGACAGGGACTTTGACCTTGACGGGGATGAACAGCTACGCGGGATTGACCACGATTGAAAATGGGACGCTGATCGCATCTTCGACATCCCTCCCGCTCCCCGGAAGCAACTTTGCCCCGATGATGGTGTTTGACGGGACAGCTCCTATTTTCCAAGCATCTTCCGCCTTTTCATCGTTTCCTTCCGTTGTGTTCTTGACCTCCGGTACGATCGATACCGGTACGAATATGATCGCCACCTCTAGCGTCATCGCCGGAAATTTGAGCGCAACGTTTACGAAAGCCGGCTCTCAGACCATGCTTTTGAGGGGAGACAATATTTACACGGGCCCTACGAACATAACGGCAGGGACCCTCCAAGCAGGGACCGTCTCTACCGGCACCTCAGGAGCATTTGGCGTCGACTCCGCAATCACCATTGCCAGCGGCGCTACAATGGACTTAGCCGGATATAGCAATACGATCGGAAGCTTGTCCGGCCCCTCAGGCGGCAGCGTCACCTTGGGGTCCGGCACTTTGACCATTAAAGGAAACTCTACCACTTACAGCGGGGATATTACCGGAGGGACGGGAGGAGTCGCGCTAACATCGGGAACGCAAACCTTAAGCGGGACGAATACCTATACCGGAGCGACGCAGATCAGCTCGGGAGCGACCCTCCAAATTAAAAGCTCTCCGTCCACTTCCATCGGCTCTCTCTCAAATAGCGGAGCTTTGCTAGCAGACGGAACGGTTAACTGCGCAAGCTACACCCAAGCAGCAGGCGTTCCCCTCACTCTGGACTTTCTCACCGGTTCAACGTATGGAAATATTGTTTCAACGGGCGCGATCACGCTCGATTCGGCCAATACAAGTATTCTCAATATCACAAACAGCGGCCTTGTTTCTCCGACCGGTACCATCACCTTGCTTCAAGGATCGTCTTTAAGCCACCAGTTTACAATCGGACAGAACGCTTTCCCTCAAGCGACGATCAACTATACCGCAACGGAGCTCCAGTTAGATTTTTCGATGACGACGGCATGCCGGGGAACTTGGGTCTTCGCAGGCGATGAGAACTGGGGTGTTTCGAGTAATTGGAGCACAATGACTTGCTATCCGGGAGCAAATGGGGCCACGATTGGAGATACAGCCACGTTTTCTGATGTAATGTCCACGCCGGCAATCATGGTCACTCTCTCCGATGGGAGTAGCGCCCTGGCTTCTTTGAATTTGAACTCGATCAGTTTCAACGCGCCGAATACAAACTATACAATCGTAAAATCCGGGGCAACGATCACCTCTTTCATCATGGATGGACCTACAAGCTCGAACCCGACCATTGCAGTTTCTGCCGGAGACCATTCGCTTGAAGGGCAAATTCAGTTTAATCAAGATGGAACTCTCGAGCTAACCGGCGGCTCTCTCACTTTGCCAAGCACTTCCAGTCTGATAGGGGCCTCTGCGACACTCACGGTCGGTGGATCTTCCGGAGTGCTCGACAACTCTGCGTCAGTGACGATTAAAAACGTTGCCATGAGCGGCGGAACGATCAACAATTCAGGGTCTTTTACCCCATCCACTTCATTCACTCAGTCGGGAGGGACATTTACGAACCAATCGGGTGCGACTCTTGGGTCATCGACCCCCTCCGTCACCTTTTCGGGAGGGACATTCACGAACCAATCGGGCGCAACTCTTGGGTCGTCTTCCACCTCCGTCACCATTTCCGGGGGGCAGGTTGACAATCAAAGCGGTTCTACAATGCAAGCGGGCGCCCTTTCATTGACGTCAGGCACCCTGACAACGCAAAATCCCGTTAACGTATCTACCTATTCTCAGCAAACGAATGGATCGCTCGTCCTTGACTTTCCCACGATCGGAACTTATGGCGAGATTTTAGCAACGGGAGATTTGACCCTGGCCGGATCGCTTACCCTAACGAACAGCGGATCGGTCACTCCCCCAACGTCAGGAAATCTTGTATTGCTGCAAGGGACAAGCCTCAATAGCACGACATTTACGACTGTCGATACGTCCGTCTTTCCTTCAGGGTCCTTGAAGTACAGCTCCACCCAAGTCTATTTGCTATTTGGCTCGACCTCTTCGTGTAATGGCGTTTGGGCCTCCACAGCGTCCTCAGGAAATTGGGGAGCGGCTTCGAGTTGGAAGGCCTGCGTTCCGGGGATCACCTCTTCCACTCAAGATACTGCAACGTTTGGAAATGTCGTAGGAGCCCCTTCTTCTATTGCCGTAACGCTTGCCGACTCTTCCGGAACAAATGCCTTGGCAGTGGCATTGAATAAACTCTCTTTCACTAGTTCGAGCAGCTCGTACAGCATCAACCAAACAGGTTCAAATCAAGGCTCCATTACTTTGGAGGGCACATCTCCCGCTCAAATCATCGTCTCTGCGGGCAGCCATACCATCAATGCGCCGATCTCTTTAAAGCAAAATACTTCCGTCACTCTCTCCAATGCGGCGACCTTGACGCTTGGCTCTATCGCGGATGTATCGATTGGATCGGGGACCCCCTCCTTTAGCGTAGGAGGAACATCCGGGACATTGATCAATCACGCCACAATTTCCCCGACCACCGCAAGCGTCTCGGGAGGCACTTTCAACAACTATGGAACGTTTACTCCGGCTACTTCTTTGAGCATCTCGGGCGGAGTGGTGACGAATGAGACCGGCGCTACTTTAGGGACGGCAGCTCTTTCGATCTCCGGAGGAGAGCTTGTTACGGAAGAGACGATCTCCGTCACCTCGTATACGCAGACGGCGGGAATTCTCACGCTTGATTTCCCCACGACCTCTCCTTATGGAAATATCGCAGCTACAGGCGCCCTCTCGCTCGGAGGAGAGCTCAACATCACCAACAGCGGATCGGTCTCCTTCACAAGCGGCACTACAGTGAACTTGCTGCAAGGCGCATCTTTGACGGGAACATTCAGCTCGATCATCAATGCGTTTCCCGATGCCGTTGTTCACGTAAGCAAGACGTTGAATAAGGTTTATCTAAATTTTGGGGGATTTCAGGGGACTTGGTCGTCCATTTCCACCTCCAACGACTATTGGGGGCTTACCTCTAACTGGAATAGCTTGACGAACTATCCCGGACAAAACCCCGCCACTGCAGAAGATACCGCTACCTTTGCGGACCTCTCCGGCGCTCCCGCGGATATGATTGTCACCATGACGGATAGCGCAGGGACGGCTGCTTTAGACCTTACTGCGTTATACGAGTTGAACTTCAATGCCGTAAATACCAGCTTCACGATTAACCAATACGGCGGCGGCGGCGGCTCCATTACGATGAACGGCACTGAGGCCCCCGCCTCAATTTCCGTATCCGGCGGCTCTCACACTCTCAACGCGCCCGTTACTTTAGCTATAGATACGGTGCTGCAGCTTACGGGTGGAACGTTAGCCTTTGGAAGCGCAGCTGCTGTTACGGATGGAGGGTCTCAAACCCTAACGATCCAGGGAGCAGGCGGGACGTGGAATAACTCTGCCACGATCTCTCCCAACACGCTCTTCATGGAAGAAGGGACGATTAACAACTATGGGACGATTAGCCCGACGACACTGACGATCGCAGCCCCTTCCTCTGAAACCGTCGGAGTCGCGAACTATAACACGATCACCGCAACAGGCGCCATTTCGATCGACGGATCCGGCACCACCTCCGTTGCTAACTTTGTCACCATGTCTTCCGGATCTACGTTTGTCATCGGGCAAACGGGAGCTCCTTCTGTCTTCAATAGCAATACCCTTTCCGCCGGAAGCTCTTTTGCCATCGAGGGAGGGGCCATTGCGAACAGCATAACCGGCAAAATCTATTCGACAACCGATTTCACGATTTCAGGCGGGACCATCTCGAACTCTTATTTTGGAAGCATTTTTGCGCCGCCCGGTCAAACGATGACGATCACCGGAGGCGTGATCGCCAACCAAAGCTTGAGCGCGATTGGATCGCAGTCGTCCTCGAGCTTGGCAAGCAACCTCATTATCACCGGAGGAACGATTGCCAACGAAAGCGCGTTTGCCCTGGCCGAGACGGTCCAATTTTCAGGGGGCGCGTTTACGAATACCGCGGGAGGGTACTTTCTCTCTCAAGGCGGCGATCTTACGATTTCCGGTGGGTCCATCACAAACGGGGCCGGCAGCTATCTTTTAGCGGTTAATGGGAGCCTTACGATCACAGGCGGCTCGCTGACCAATAACGGCACTGTTGCTTCAGATCCCACAATCACGATTTCCGGAGGAACGGTCACAAACAATGCGGGGGCCACCTTTAGCAACTCTTCAACCGACATCGTCTTTACCGGCGGGACCCTCATCACTTCCGAGACGATTGGGGCTGCCAATTATACGCAGAGCGGATCGTCGACGACCCTGCAAACCAATATCTTGTCTACAAACAGTTTTGGAAACATCGCCGCAAGCGGCATCGGGACGATCGGCGGCAACCTCGTCGTTTACGCAGACCCCGGCATTTCACTGATCGATGGCGATAAGATCAATTTGTTAACGGCGGCAGGAGGAAGAAGTGCAGAGTTTACGAACGTTTCGTTCCAAAACTTCCCTCCCTCGCTGATCCCTAGCATCGTCTACCTCACGAATGGCGTTCAGCTCGATGTGCGAGGAACCAACCCGACCCCGTCGCATGGCAGCTTCAACTCCGTTGTCTTCAGCGCCGCGACGCAGCACAACAACTTCATCACATTGCAGATGATGCATATGCGCGACCGGATGGCGCACCCTGCGCCGGCCTCTCTGGCCAGCAGGTATTTGCCTTACTCGATAGACGAGCTGATGGCTGAAAACGAAGAGATAGAAGTGGCGGCAGCCCCCGAGCCGGAAGAGGTCCTAGCGCAGCAGCCGGGCATCATCCAAAAAACAGCGCAACTGAGCCAGCGGGTAGAAAAGGAAGGGTTCCCCTGGAGCGCTTATGTGGGGCCGATTGGTTCCTTCGGCAATGTGAAAACGAAAGGTGCCCAATTAGGGTTGGGCTTTGCCACGGCAGGGGCCCTTGCCGGAGTGGATAAAATTCTCGAAGATGAAGAAAACCGTCCTTTCCGTGCAGGGGTAGGCGCGCTTCTGGAATACCGTAAGATTTGGACGAATGTCTATCAAAATGGGGGATCGGGCTCAGCCGACCGGATCCATGGAAGTCTTTATGGAACAACGATCCCAAAATCGATGCCGAACCTTGCCATTGAAGGGGTTGCGGGCTTTGCTTTTCATTGGGATGATTTTGTGCGCAATACCGGGATCGACCAGACCTCCGTTGCAACCGGCTCTACTACCGAGTCGATCTTTGATGTGCTCCTGGGCTTTGAATACTCTATCTCCGGAAGAGAACATTGCTCGCTGCCATGCGACTTCACCTTTGTTCCCCTCATGACCTGGCAATATGTCTACGACTACGTTGCATCCTATACGGAGTCGGGGGCCGGGATCTATGATCTGCATTACAACTCTTATACGCCGATGTCCTTGACCAGTCTTTTGGGCGCCCGCTTCCAGTATCTTGTCAGAGGCAGGTTTGCAGACCTTCGCGTTGAGCTTGACGCAGGGTGGCAATATGAGTATCTGAACCGCGCTCTAGCAGTTACTGCTTCTGCGTTTTCTATCTCTTCCGGATCAATCTCGTCGACAATGGTTGCCCCGGGAAGAAACAGCTTAGTTTGCGCGATCGACCTTCTCGGCCTCTATAACGGAGGCTGGACAGTCGAAGTGAACAGCACCTACACGCTCAACAGCCTCTTTTACGATCTCTTCTTCTACGTAGGGTTTGGAAGAGAGTTTTAGAAATTTTTCAACTACCCCTCTGCTTCGAAGACACAGAGAAAAAAATCTTCTCTGCGTATTATTAGAATAGGGTCTTTGTCGGTCTATTCGGCTGCACTGGCGGAAAGCAGGTGGAGGTCGGAATAGACTGGATGGGGACCAAAGGTGAATAGATCGCAAAGTAGCCATTGCGCACGGTGGAACTATCCGTTGCGCTCCAGGTGATCCAAGTCCTTGCACCGGAGCTGTTGTACGCATTATTCAGCGTCGTTAATCCGGAAGGATTTCCGATCAATGTAGGTTCTACAATGACGGCCCCTCGAGAAGATAGGACGGCAAACTGGCTTTGGTTTGCATTGGTTACAGAGGTCAATACGTAGCTATCGCTTCCGCTGTTGTAAGAGCAGCAAAGAGGATAGTTGATCTTTCCTAAAAAGCCGGGAATCACTGTCGGACCATAGAGGGGATCTCCATCTTTGCTTAGGATTAGGAAATAACTGTTGGAGCCGGTGTCGATCCAGGAGAGAAGGTATTGATTGTTGGAGCTGTTGACGCAAGAACTGACAGCCGTATATCCCTGGCCGGCGGGAGATATTGCCGTAGCGGTTTTTACAGCAGTTCCCGAAGCGTCATAGATTGCGATGTAAACGGTAAAGTCGTCGCCGCTCCAGGAAACGAGGTATTCATTTGTTTTGGGGTTGTAGCTGCAAAAGAGATTTGGGTTATTGGACTCGCCGCCCGAGATAGGCGGTATCCCGGTTGCGCTTTTAAAGATCGTCCCATCTTCGTTCAGGATAGCGAAATAGAGGGGGTAGGTAGGGCCGGACCCGGTTCCCCAGGTAACGAAATATTGGTGGGTCAAGCTGTTGTAGCAGGATAGGACGTCTCCTCCCGGTGCTAGTGTGCTGATCGGCGTTACTCCCTCGACAACGCTCCCATCTGCAGCGAGAATGGCAAAGGCAGGCCCCGGACTTGGAGATACGTTATATTCAGACCAGGAAAGGAAATACTGGTTTGCGTGGGAATTGTAACAGCTTGCAATGTCGCTGACCGGATTGTAGCCGTTGCCAAAAAGATCGAGAGTAGAAACGGCAAGGGCGCCGTTGGCATTGTAGACGGCCCCATAGATATACGAAGAGACCATGTCATCGCCCCACCAGGTGAGGAGGAACTGATCTTGACGAGAGTTATAGCTGGAAAAAACGGTGCTGTCAGAATCGACGGGCGCTGTATTGACTTGGGTTGTAGGGCTTAGGCTCGCTTGCAAGAAAAAAACGGGAGCCAAGAAGCACAACAGCATTTTTAGAAGTCTCATGCATCACTCTAATAAAAAATTTAAAATAGTGTATGAAACAGGGGATAAATTGCCAAGCGGAATGTATACCGTGCGCGGGTAGCTGCTTAAATTTTGGCGGCCATCATGGCGACCCATCTTTTGACGATCGCTCGTCGGCCATATTGCGGCAATATGGCCCTCCTCTCGATCGTCAAAATCTGGATCACCCTGAGACCGCCAAAATTCAAGCATCTATCCGCGCACGGTATACAAACGAAGTTGCTCGAATTCCAAGAAATATTTGATAATGCGCCGCTCTAAGTTGGAGGATCTCATGAAAATGCTCGCACTGCTTCTCACTGCCGCCTCTTTGAGCGGAGCCAACCCTACGGAAGAAAGGGAGATCGTCACCTATTTTTATAAGGACTATCAGCCGCCCGTTTTTCTGATCCCCGATATTCAACTAACTCTTGATGTGCAAAGCGAAAAGGTCCTCGTTACAACAAAGCTTTTCGTCGAAAGAAGAGGCGATGGCGAATCGCTTGTGCTGGATGGCCAAAATCAAAAAGTCCTCTCCGTTCTTCTCAATGACGCTCCCTATTCGAAAGACTCTTTTCGGATCACGCCGGATTCGCTCATCCTTTCGAAGCTGCCCAAGAGTGATTTTACCGTGACGGTTTGCAGCGAGATCGATCCTTTTCATAACCACGCTCTCGACGGGCTTTATGAAAGCAGCGGGATTTTGACCTCACAGTGCGAGTCGGAAGGGGCGAGAAAGATTTTCTTCACGCAAGACCGCCCCGATGTTTTGAGCCGGATTACCACGACCCTCATTGCAGATCCCAAGAAGTATCCCTTTCGCCTTTCCAATGGAAATTTAGTTTGCGAGAAGGAGCTTGAAAACGGGCGGAGGATCATTACCTGGGAAGATCCGATCCCGAAACCGAGTTATCTCTTCGCCTGCGTCCTTGGCGGCTTTAGCCGGCTCGAAGACCGGTTTGTCACCCGCTCCGGCAAATCCGTTGCCCTTGAGGTATATGTAGAGCCGGGAAAAGAAGAGCGCGCCTCTTATTCCTTGATCGCCCTGAAGAAGGCGATGGAGTTCGATGAAGAGTTTTTCGACCGGGAATATGATTTGGAGTGCCTCAAAATGGTCGCAGTGCCCGATTTTAATTTCGGCGCAATGGAAAATAAAGGCCTTCTCATCTTTAACGAAGCGTGTCTTTTGGCGGACCCGCAGACAGGGACTGACGCCCGCTACCGGCAGATTGCAACAACCGTTGCGCATGAATATTTTCATAATTGGTCCGGAAACCGGGTCACGGTGCGCAATTGGTTTGAGATCGCTCTGAAAGAGGCGTTTACCGATTTCCGGGCGGCCCTTTTCGGAGAATGGCTTTTTGGCTCCGAATTCATCCGGCCCAAAGATGTATCGCTTTTAAGGGAGTATCAATTTCCGGAAGAGACCTCCGGCAAAGGCCACCCCCTCATGGTGGAGTCCTACGTCACTCCGTCTTCTCTCTATGATCATACGACCTATATCAAGGGACGGGAGGTCTTCCGCACTCTGCAAACTTATCTGGATATGATGGTGGAAGATGGATTTCGAAAGGCGCAAAACCTCTATTTCAGCAAGTATGACGGCCAAGCAGTCACCTTTCGGGAGCTTCTTGCTGCAGCAAATGAGATTTTATCTCAGCATACGGGAAAAGATCTTTCGCAGTTTGAGCGCTGGTTTGATCAGATGGGAACGCCGCAAGTCAAGGCGCATATTACCGCGACTCCCGACAAGCTTTCCTTAAGCGTATCGCAGTCTTGCCCCCATCCGGAAACGGGAAAGGGGCAAAAGCCGTTTTTGATCCCATTTAGCTACGAATTTATACGCAAAGATGGAACGGTCGCCCATCCAAAAACAAATGCTATTTTGTCCGAGGAGCGCCATCGATTTGAGTTGTCCAAAGAAGAAGGCCTTGTCCCCGTGTTCATGCATGGCTATAGCGCCCCCGTCCTCTTCCATTACGATTATAGCCAAGACGATCTTGCATGCCTCATGAAGCATGCATCGGACCCTTTCATCCGGTGGGAGGCAGGAAAGAATTACGCACTCAATGCAATCCGAAATAGCCAAGAGGATTGTTTCGAGCCTTATTCCGAAGCGCTTAAGAGTCCGGACATCGCACTTCTCGGCAAGGCGGCCCTCTTGCAAGTTCCCTCCGTTCGAGGGATTTCTCAAAAATTTGGGGACTATGATTTTCCGAAGCTGCATCAGGCGAGAGAGGCTTTTATCCAAAAATTAGCCAAAAGCTGTAAATCTAGCCTCGAAGAGCAGCTTGTAGAAAATCCAGAACCTCTTTTTTATGAGCCGACCCCGGAGCAGATGCAGGTTCGCGAGCTTAGACATGCCTGCCTTAGCTTTTTGGCCCGCATCGATCCCGCGTATGCGAAGGCCCTATGCAGCCAAGCTCTTTCAGCAGACAATTTCGACTCCAGAAATGCCGCTTTCAATATTTTGGTCCTCTCCAACGCTCCGGAGGCCGAAGAGGTCATTCAAGAGCTCTATCAGCGCTGGCGCACGGACAAGATCTTGTTTACCCATTGGCTGAAAGCTATGGCGCACTCTCCAACATGTAGGGTTTGCGACTTGCAAAGACTCATGGAAATCGAAGGGTTTGACGCGAAAAACCCGAATCATATCCGCTCTCTTTTGAGCGCTTTTGTGGGCAATCTCGGCCAATATCACGATCCAAAAGGAGAAGGCTATGCCTTTATTGTCGATCAAATCTTGAACGTCGCCTCCTTCAACCCGATCCTGGCCCACAGCAACATCGCCTCTTTGGCTTTCATCGATTTTGAGCACCTTCCTTCGGCGCAGCAGGCGCTGATGCTTCGGGAAATGAAGCGCCTCCTCGCCTCTCCTCTGGCGCCTCCTGAAACAAAGGATTTGGTACAGAAAAAGATCGATTCTTTTTAACAGCTAGAGGTACAATTAAACCCCAATTATGGAAAGGGGCGGGCTGCAGTTATTATTTGGCGCTAAAGGAGAAGCGCTTTGTAAGCAAATCTTCCTTTTTCGCCGCCGATTTCCAACGCGGGTCCCCCGAGGTTTTTTTCGAGAGTTGGGAAGTTTTCTTTCGGGCTGCCCCGCCTCATTTTTAAAGAGCTATTCCATCTGCGAGCTCTTTCGGATTTTTTTGGCGAGAAACTGGGTTGTGAAGAAAACGGAGCCCCAGGGGATCGGGGTTCGAATTGTACGGTTCGACCCGTCCAGGTTAGGAATTGCGATTTGCTGGAAACGAACCGAGCCGTTAATCCAAGAAAATATTGGCAAAGCCGTTCAAAATATTATTCCGGGAATCAAGCTTCAAGATCACGCCTCAATTTTTTATCAAGAACAGGAATTCGGCTTTTCCTATCACGAAGTGCAAAAGATGCGAGGAGGTTTTTTTTCCCATGGGGAAAGAAAAAGACTGAAGGTGGAGCTTCCTCTCGAGCTTCTCCATGCTGCAAGAGCCTCTCCCCATTCGATTTTTTTTCCGGGAAACGAGGAAGATGTTTTTAAAAATATCCGTTATTTGAGCCGAGAGCTGAGGGCGGTAAACGACCTTCCGCAGGTGATGGTCTCGTTTGTCGAATATACGCAAGAAACGTTGAAGTTCCTTGCGATCGTTCTAAGAGTTCTCAAACCAAACACTCCTTCCATTCTAGAAGAGAGTTTGCACCTCTCTTCCGCGATGAACTTTTCTTTGGAAAAAATCTTGCATCTTGGACGGCTGCGAAAGAAATACCCAAAAGAAGCTGCAATCTTTACCCTCGAGGTGAAAAGCTCTCTTTTTTTACAAGGCAGCAACAGCATCAATTTGCGCGCTGCGCGCCGTTATGTTGTAAAATGCCTGGAACATCTAATCGGGCCTTTTCGCGACTACAACGGAGGGCTTCTCGATCAAGAAAACCGCCAGCTCCTCAAGACCAAAGAGCTACTTGCGAAAACGGGTGCGAATTGCCGTTCCCTAGACGAGATCTTTTATGGGATTAAGCCGATTACTTTGCGGGCGACGATCTCAACAAAGATTCTTTTAGATCTTGTTTCTTTATATCGGGAACTCTCATCGGACCCCCTAATTACAAGATACCGCATCGCCCGCCGAGAAGAGGCCGTCATGATCCAAACCCGCGAGAGAGGGTGGAAAACGCTGCTTGCGACGCGCCTTTTGCACACGGGGAGCTCCTTTTTCGAGGAGGATGGGATCTATTACCTCTCATTTTTTTGCCCATCCGATTCGATTTCCCTTTTTGAGACCTTGCAAAGGGAATTGCGGCAGATCGATCAGCCTTCTTGCGATCTCTATAGAGTCCCTCTCCGCCTCAACTTTCAGGCAGGAGACCCCATCTCCTTAAATCCCCGCCTCGCGGCCGATATCCATTCCCATACGCTGTCTCATTTTCTCTTTGAAGGGTTGACCCGTTTTTCCAAAGAGGCGGCTATTGAGCCGGCAGCGGCAGAGAAGATCGAGATTTCAGATCTTCGCTACATCTTTCATATCCGGCCTTCTTGCTGGTCTAACGGAGAGCAAGTAAGCGCCTATCACTTCGAAACCGCGTGGAAGCGGGCGCTCATGGGCAGCTCGGCGAGCAGTTTTCCCGCCGATATCTTTTATCCCATCCGAAACGCCCGCAAAGCAAGAGAGCAAAAAGTTGATCTTTCAAAAGTCGGGATCCGGGCTAAAAATGCAAAAACTCTTTGCGTGGACTTGGAGAGGCCCTGCAGCCATTTTCTCAATCTTTTGGCCACGCCCCTTTTTTTTCCAAGCTACGGAGAGGTTGAAGAGCCGCTTGTCTTTAACGGCCCCTATTCTTTGGTCGAATGGAAAAGAGGCGAGCAGATCTCTCTCTCCCCAAATCCGTTTTATTGGAATTTTAAGAAGACTCGTCCAAGCGGGATCGCTATCCGGATGATCCGCAATCCGGCTCAGACCTACCGGCTCTTTCGAAAAGGGGAGCTGGATCTGATCGGCGATCCATACAGCCCTCTTCCACCCTCGTTTCTTCAAAAGCCTTCCATCCAGAAACAGCTCAAAAAAAAAGAAATCTCCCGTGTATTTTGGATCCACTGCAACCATCGGGTTTTTCCCCTCCATAACGCGCATTTGCGCCGTGCGCTTAACGTTGCACTCCATCGCGGCCGTCTGATCGAAAAAGCCTTCTTCGGACAGCTTCCGCTCTTTTCCCCCTTGCCGCTCCAATACTCTTCCATCCAAGGACCGATCGAGGGAGACCCTCAGCTTGCAAGGCGCCATTTTCATTGGGCGCTCGAAGAGCTAGGCATAAAAAAAGAAGAGTTCCCCGAGCTTGTCCTGACCCACTCCGATCTCTCTTTTGAAGCAGCCCTTTTCGAAGAGCTCCGAAAGCAGTGGAAAGAGGTGCTCGGTATTTCGCTCCGGGCAAAGCCCCTTTCTTGGAGCGCATTTTCTTCCGCCCTTGAAAAGGGGGAGTTTCAGCTCGGCGGGCTTTTCCGGAGAAATTTGTACAACGACCCGACCGCATTCTTGAGTTTTTTCCGAAACTCTGCAACGAATCCCCATCGCTGGGACAACAAAGAATATGAACAGCTTCTCAACAAAATGGAGATGGAGGGAAGATCTGTCGAAATTTTTAGAAAAATTGAACAAGTATTGTTGGAACAATCACCTGTAATTCCAATTGTGAATCAGTGCTATCTCATTTTAATGAACCGGCATCTGAAGGGATTGGAATGGAACCAAAATGGATGTATAGAGATCGAATGAAAAGGATATTGATAATTATGAGTTTCGTAACTGCGTTATCTTTAGCAGGCTGCCAATCAGGCCAAAAGCCCTCAGAGCCGTGTAAAATCACCATTAACCTGCAGGAGGGAGATCCCCCAACGCTCAATCCGTATGTTGGGGTTGATTTACGCTCGCGCTGCCTTTTTTTGGCCCTTTATGAGCCCCTGATGCGAAAAAACGAAGACGGCAGCTTGTCTTATGCAGCAGCCGAGAGCGTCGATATCGATCCGTCTCAGAAGATCTATACGTTCCATCTCCGCACCCAGCGCTGGTCGAACGGGGAGCTTGTGACCTCGCGCCATTTTGCAGATGCTTGGAAGTATGCATTGACCCCGGGGACTCCTTGTATTCGGGCCGATCTTTTTTATCCGATCCAAAACGCTGAGCAGGTAAAAAAGGGAGAGCTTCCGATGGATGCTCTAAAACTCTTTACTCCGGACGACTCTACACTTGTCGTAGAATTGGACTATCCGATTCCCTATTTTCTTGAATTGACGGCGACTTCTTTTTTTGCCCCGCTCTATGAGTTGAATGAGAAAGACCCGACCTGTTTCAATGGGCCGTTTACCCTATCGGAGCGCACTCGCGACGTATCGCTCACCTTGTCCAAGAACCCTTTATATTGGGATGCAAACTCTGTCCGGCTCGACCAGGTTGTATTTACGTTGGTGAAAGATCCTATGACCGCTTATTCGCTCTTTGAGCGAGGCGAGATCGATGTGATTGGAGATCCATTCAGTTCCCTGCCGATAGAAGTGCTCCCTAGCCTCGATGCATCAGGCCGTTTGCGCTCCAAGCTGATCTCCCGGATTTTTTATCTTCTCCTCAATACAACGGCGCCGCCTTTCGACAATGCCAAATTCCGAAAAGCGCTCAGTTTTAGTATAGATCGTGCCGCTGTCACTAAAGATCTCTTTTATGGCGAGCTGGCGACCTTTTCTTGCATTCCAAAGACGCTCTCCCTTCTTGAGGAAGAGGCATTGAAAATAGAAGATCCAAGACGGCTCTTGGAAGAAGCTCTCTTGGAGATGGGGTTGACCCGGGAAACTCTTCCGAAGATCACTCTCAGCTATGCCGAGCTCTCAGGCCAGAAGCGGTTTGCCGAATTCATTCAGCAAGAGTGGGGGGAAAAACTCGGCATTGAGATCGATGTGGTCGGCTCCCAATGGAACACCCATATCGTCAATCTTCGAAAGAGAAACTATAACATTGGGACGTTTCACTTTACCACCCTTTATCAAGATCCAATGTTTTATTTTGAATTTTTCAAAGATGCCCGCGCTTTAGGAAACTATACCGGGTGGGAGCATCCCGAGGTCATGGGTTTGATCGAGCAGTCAAATCGATCGATCGATCCAAAAGAGCGCAGAGAAATGATGGTGCAGATCGAGCAAAAGATCTTTGACGAGATGCCGGCCATTGGGCTCTTTACGCAAAACCTGCAGTATCTCGTGCAAGAGGGAGTGAACCTGGTCATTTCAGATCTTGGGATTTATGATCTAAAAAAGACAGGATACCGTTAATAGCCTTGTCTGCTTGCCCAATTGTGCAAGAGATCATGCATTCGGGTGATCTCTTGCTCGGGCGAGGCTTTCAGATCTTCCAGATATTCGATGTTTCCCACTATGGAAAGGGGCGGGCTGCAGCAGGGCGATTGCACGAAGAATTTCTTGACATGCCTTGTTCATAGA
>JAKBAE010000052.1 GCA_021809325.1 bacterium | reverse complement strand
ATTGCCTTGCTCTCTTTTTGTTCTTCCAAATGACATTATAGAGCAAGGCGTGTCTTTTCTAAATTTTTTTGTGCTTTCCTTAAAACCCCACTTCGTCAGAGTTTTGCAACTGCCTCAATGGTATTAGGTCAGAGTTTGAGAGAGTTCAACATGAAATTCAGCGGGGAATCATGATGGTTTCGCTTTGCGAAAGAGAGCCTTTCCAACGCGATCGATGTGCGCCCGGAGATTGAGATTGGTTAGACGCCGATAATCAACGACATCAAAAAGATAGGGAGTTGAAAGCTCATCCAAATCTAATTTGATGGACCCGGATAGATCTTCTTCACTAGTGGTAAAAATAGCGAGATCGATATCGGATCCCGGAGATTGCGTCCCCATAGCTCTTGAGCCAAAGACGAGAACTTTTTCGATTTCAGGTCGAGAAGCAAAATACTCGATGAGCAATTGGATCGTTTTGTCAGGTAACCCAAACATCAATTACTGCGTTTTTCTTTTAGGAAATGAAAGACCTGGTCGATTGCGGCAATGTAGTTCTTTTGAATATTGTCCATTACAGCTATTGCCGTCTCTTCCTGATAGACATGGGCCATCAAATTGCGATCTTCTAGCATCTGAATCCAGGTTTGGCCGTCTTGGATAATCTCATGATGAAAGGCTTGTTTGATTACTTCGCGCGGCAAGCTTGCATCAATGCCATTGTATTTTATACCGCGCGCAGGAAGGTTTTGTGAATTTGGACTCGCTGCGGCTTCGCAAAATCGATCTTCTTCACTCGCCTTGCACGGAGTGCAATGGTCTCGTTCATTCAGATCAATTTTGCTTTGCCTCGCTGAGTCCAAATTCACAAAACCTTCCTGCGCGCGGTATAAATAATCTTTGAGTGTTTTCCAAGAAAGCTCAAACGTAAATTGAAAAGCGCCAATTAGTGCAATTTGATAGAGATAATTTTTTGGAAATTGCCGGGTTGCCTGCTCTGCTTCATGCAGATGTTTAAATGCTTTTTCCAGATTTTCAAAGCGCTGTTGCCACCGAACGTCTTGCATACACTTGGCCTCTTTGGAAAAATGGGCGATCGACGGGATTCGAACCCGCGACATTTGGAACCACAATCCAACGCTCTAACCAACTGAGCTACGACCGCCATGGAAATGGACATCCTTTTTACCCGAAAAGGGAAATAACTGCAACTCTCGCTCTTGAAAATAGACCCCTAAAAGAAAAAGTATAAAGAGCCATGGCGCCAAGACCCAGCCGGGAAGCGCCAGAGAAATGACTACGTCTAGGAGCGCCGGAGGGTGGCCTACAATCTCGAGCAGCTCTCCTGCGAAAAAGCCTGCTGTCTTGAAAAAGGGGATTGAGAAAAGGGGAGAGAGAGGGGCCAGGGCGAGCGCCGGTAGAGTGAGGAGAAGGCAGAGGGCGGAGAGGGGTGGAATAAATAAGTTATAGAGAAGGGAGAGCAAGGGAAATCGGTGGAACTGGTGCAAAAGAAGGGGAAGGAGAGCGAGGTTTACGGCCAGGGTCAAAGAAAGGGCGCTGACAAAAAATGAGAGGCAGACAGTCGCGAATTGAGAAAAAAAGGGGAGGGAGGCCGCCTCTTTTAAAGTGCGCTTCGGAAAAAGGGGTAAAAGGGCGAGCCTGATGGGAGCGGAGAGAAGAAGGATCGCGGCGCAGCTTAAAAAACTGAGCTGAAAACCGAGCTGCATCACAGACAAAGGGTCAATTGCAATCTCAAAAAGAAGGCAGGCGCCCAGAAGATTGAGCCCGGAAGATCTTCTCCCTAAAAACCTGCCAAATAGAAAGAGCGCTGCAGCGAGAAAGCTTCTCAGTACGGGAGGCGAATTGCCGACGAGGACAAAATAAAGCGTAGCTAGGCCCAATAGGGCAATGAGGCGGGGGCGGTAGGGAAAGAGATGGCGCAAAAAATAGGCTGCAAAAGCGGCGACAAGGGCGAAGTGGAACCCCGAGATAGCCAGGATGTGCTGCAGCCCAAGCCGGCTAAACTCGAAGCGGAGCATCCGATCTTCAAGCTCTCCCGTGAAAAGAGCCGTAAGGAAATTGGCCGGCCGTATCTCCATATGACGCTGCAATAGCGAGCGGATCTTTTCTTTGGCCTTCATCCGTATTTCGGCAAGTGAAAACGTCCCTTCGATCGGTTTCCACTCTTTTGCTTTCAGAGAAAAATTGAAGGGGCCTCTTTGGCGAAGGGCGCCTTCTAGAAGATAATCGCAATTGGCTTTGGGGCGCAGAGATCCCTTGCCTTTGTAGATGACTGTGCAAGGCCAGCGCCCTGTTTTAGACTCAAAAGCGCGGAGCTCTCCTTGATAGAGCCAGCCGGAAGAAAAAGGGGAGCGGGTACGCTGAACCGAGTGGATGGCAAAGACAGCCTTGCCCTCTGAAGGAAGAGGAGGCGAAGAGAAGAGAATATGGGAATAGAGGGCGAAGAGAAGGAGGCAGGTTGTTTGCAAGAGAGCCCGTTTCCAGGAAAGGAAGAAGAGAGTGCAAATCCAGGCGGCTGCGGGCCATACGGCCTGCTCAAAATAGAGAAGCGCTCCAAAAGTCGCGCTGATCCCAAAAAGAAGCGCGGGATGCTTTTCGGTAAAATCGAGAAGCTTCACTCAATCGTTTCAATTGAGCGGTAGATGAGGCGTGCCCCTCTTTGCCTTGTAAAATAAGATGCAAGCCATTGCGTCAAAACGATCACGCGGTTGCGAAAGCCAATGAGGTACATGATGTGCACAAAGCACCAGGCAAGCCAAGCGAGAAAGCCGCTAAACTGCACCTTGCCAAACGTCCCAATCGCTTTGGTTTTGCCAATCGTTGCCATCGTTCCTTTGTCCAGATAGCGGAAGGGAGGCCTCTCTTGCTTTTGCCATTTGCGCCGGATCAGGTGGGCAACATAGCGCCCTTGCTGCGTTGCTACCGAGGCCAGCCCCGGAAGCGGCTTTTTGTCCTTGCCCATGGCGCAGGCAGCGTCGCCGATGATAAAGATGTCCGGGTAGTTTGGAATGGAAAGATCTGCGTCGACGACGACCCTTCCTTGGCGGTCCAGCGGGACGTCTAATGTTTTCAGGACGGGCGATGCTTGGTTGCCGGCAGCCCAAAGGACGTTGTGCGATGGGATGAACGTTTGATCGACCATCACGCCGTCTTTTGTGATGCTGCCCACTCTTTTTCCTGCAATGACTTGCACTCCGAAGTGTTCGAGGTATTTTTGCGCTTTCTTAGAAAGACGGGGTGGAAAGGTAGGCAGGATGTGGGGCGAGCCTTCCACGAGATAGATCTTGGTTTTCGTCGTATCGATGCGCCGAAAATTTTTCAGCATCGTTTCGTGCGCAATCTCCGCGATCGCTCCGGCCATCTCCACTCCGGTAGGCCCACCGCCGACAATGACGAAGTTGAGGTATTTCCTCGCCTCTGAAATACTATCGCATCGCTCTGCTTTTTCAAATGAGAGCAAAATATGCTCGCGGATCTTCAGCGCGTCGGCCAAGGTCTTGAGTCCGGGTGCTAACGGCTCCCAGGCGTCGTTGCCGAAATAAGAGTGGTTTGCCCCCAAGGCTACGATCAGGTAGTCATAGCCGAGAGATTCACCGTTTTTAAAGCGGATCGTTTTGGCGTCTTTGTCGATCGAAACCACATCCCCCATTAAAACGGTAATGTTTGAATAATGGCTAAGCACTTCGCGGATCGGTTTAGCGATGTCGGCAGGGGAAAGAGCGGCAGTGGCTACCTGGTAGAGCAGAGGTTGGAAGAGGTGGTGGTTAGTCTTGTCGATCAGCCAGACGTCGAATTTGGTGTTGCCAAGTGTTTTAGCGGCGTTGAGCCCTCCAAAGCCGCCTCCGAGAATCACTACCTTGGTAAATGCCATGTCTAAAAACTCCCCGATCTATGCTTCACTATACCATCTTTTCATTTATTTGGTTTTCAATATTTCTATCAAATGTCAAAATTGCCAATAGGATGAATGCATTGGTCCAAGAATTTTATCATACTTCAGCAAAAAAGGGTGAGAGCGTTTTTGATTCCGTTCTCTTTCTCAGCGAAAGCAAAGAGAGTTGGGAAAAGACGAGGGCCCTGTGCGGCGATTTGCCTCGCGGCTGGTATGAATTGAGCCGGATTTCTTGCGCTGACCGCATTGCATTTACACGCGATTTTTGGATTGGCAAACTCTCTTATCACCCATCTTTTTACAAATTCATCTCTGATTTTTTTGGCAGGCTCGACGATGTAGACGTTATACTGAGCCGTGAGAGCAAAGGGGCTCCTTGGATTGCCGAGATGGTTTACAGTTTAAAAGAAAATAGGAGTTTTTTTCGCGGCTCTCCACCTTGCAAAGAAGAAGATTTAGCCGCTCTCAAAGGATCTTTCAATGTCATTTTGCCGCGCGATTATCTCTCTTTTTTGGAAATTCACAATGGATTTGGCAAACTTTCTGAATTAGGGCTGCTTTCGGCAAAAGAAGTTATTTCAGTGCGGGAAAAACTGATGAATTCGCTACTTGCCAATGAAAAGTCCTTGATGAATAGGGGGCGCGTAGTAGATCCTGGAGCGCTTATTCCCTTTTTTGCATCATTTGGAACCGATTCTTACCAATGTTTTTTTTCGGATTGGTATCCCGGAAATGAAATGGGGAATGTATATTTTTCCGGAATCGATTATACATTATCTGAATGTTCGGATCCCAAAGAGTGGTTCGATCAATTGGCTTTTCCAACATTTTTGGATTGGATGGCCTTTTATATGGAAGGCAATAGCCAGGAGCGATAAAGCTTATGTATTTGGTGCAGCAGCTTTACGATCAGCATGGAAAATATCTTGGCTTAGATCTCATTGCCGGAGAAAAAGGCTTAAGCAGGCGCATTCAAAAACCCGAAGTCCATCGGCCGGGGTTGAGCTTAACGGGATTTCTCAAGAGCTTTGCGAGTGCAAGAATCCTCGTTTTTGGCAAGCACGAGATCGATTTTTTACGCGAGCTTGATGTAAAGACGCGCATTCAGCGGCTGCAGGCCATCTTAACGCCTTTGACCCCGGCCGTTGTGATTGCAAGGAATTTTCGTCCTCTCAAAGAGCTGGTTGCCATTTGCGCAAAAGACCACATCCCTCTTTTTCGGGCGCGCTCGACCGCGACGAACCTCCTCAGCCGCATCACGTTTATACTTATGGAAGAGTTTGCCCCGAGCATCTCCCTTCACGGCACCTTGGTTGAGGTTTTCGGGGTTGGCGTACTGATCCAGGGCAACTCATCGGTTGGCAAGAGCGAAGCGGCCCTGGGGCTTATCGAGAGGGGGCATCGCCTGATCTCCGACGATGTCGTCCGGGTAAAAAGGAAAGAAAACTACCTCACCGGATGCGGCCCTGAGCTTACGCGCCATTTAATGGAGATCCGGGGAATTGGGATCATCAACGTCGCCCATCTCTATGGGGCCGTTTGCGTACGGCCGGATAAGGGGATCGACATTGTTGTAAAGCTCGAGGAGTGGGATGACCAGCATTTTTACGACCGGGTGGGGCTTGATGAAAAGTACGTTGACATCTTAGGCATCAGCATCCCTTACCATGTCCTGCCGGTCAAACCCGGGCGCGACGTCGTTTTGCTTCTCGAAACAATTGCATTGAATCATCGTTTGAAGGATATGGGATATAATTCTGCCAAAGAATTTAATTCGAAACTGCTGGAAACGATTGCAAACTCGCCAAAAAAAGGTAAAGCGTGGCTTCGAAATTGACATGTAAGGTAAAAGTAAAAAACCCGCTTGGGCTGCATACCCGGCCGGCCGCTGCAATTGTGAAAATCTTGCAGCCTTTGAAATCGTCCGTCTATTTTACTTATAAGAACGAGACGATCAATGCGCGCAGCATTATGAGCATCTTGATGCTTGCTGCAAAAAAGAATTCGCAGATTGAGATTACTGCGGAAGGTGAGGATGCCGAGATCGCGCTGAAGCTGATGGTCAAAGCATTCGACGAGCAATTCGGGGAAAAGTGATGGAGAAAACAGAGGAAATCGTCTTACGCGGACTTCCCGTTAGCAGGGGGATCGGCATTGGACAGCCTCTATTTTTTGCTTTAGGCGAAGAAGATATTCCGGAAGTGCATCTCGATCCGCTTGCGATAGAAGCGGAAATTGAGAGGTACCGCCTCGCCTTGCGCATGAGCCGAGAAGATGTGGAAAAGCTCCAGCAGCTCTCCCTTAACGACGGCCCGCCCGAGATCGTCAACATTCTTGGGACCCATTTAGAGATGCTGCAAGACCCCCTGATGACGAGCGGCATGGAAGAGAAGATCCGTAAGTCGGGAAAAAACCCCGAGGCGATCGTTCTCGATGTGATCAGCGAATATAAAAAGCGCTTTCGCAGCATCAAAGACGGCTATTTCCAAGAAAGGATCCGCGATATTATCGATGTGTCGAGGCGGGTGCTTGGCCACCTCTTTCCAATGAAACGGATGAGGCTCGCCTCTGTTCCGCCAAACTCGATCGTCTTGGCGCATGACCTTGTTCCCTCCGACACGGTAGAGGCGACGATGCAGGTCGGAGCGTTTGTAACGGCCTCCGGCGGGATCACCTCGCACGCCGCGATCATCGCGAGGGCCAAGGGGATTCCTTATGTTGCCCATATCGATATCAAGCTTTTCAAGCGCTTCGATCAGATCCATGCGGTGATCGTCGACGGCTCGCAGGGGATCGTGATTGTCAATCCGGAGGAGGAGACTCTTAAAAAATACCAGGTGCTAAAAAAAGGGCAGCTCCAAAATTTCCGATTGATGCAAAACGCAGCGCATCTCAAAGGGGAGACGATCGACGGTTATCGAGTGCGCATCTTTGCAAATCTCGAAGGTTCTGAACAAATCGGCTTTGCCCTCCGCCATGGTTCGGCCGGCATTGGCCTTGTGCGTACCGAATACCTTCTTTTCCCACGCAAACGGTTTCCTACGGAAGACGAACAAGTTGCGATCTATAAGAAAATGGCCCTGAGGCTCGGGCCTCAAAGGCCTCTTGTCATCCGGCTTTTCGACGTCGGTGGAGATAAGAAGTTTGAGTTTGATCCCGGCAGTATCGATTTCAACTATTTTGGAGCTATCGGCCATGAGCCGAACCCGGCGCTCGGCTGCCGTGCGATCCGTTTCTTGATGCGGTTTTCCCATCTTCTCGACACGCAGCTCAGGGCGATTTTGCGTGCGAGCATCCACGGAGACATCCATATCCTGATCCCGATGGTCTCGGACATCTACGAGCTGAGACATGTGCGCTCGCGGCTGGCAAAGCTCTCGCGGGATCTGCGCCGCGAAGGGGTCAAAGTGGCTAGAAAGATCCGGGTGGGATGCATGATTGAGGTGCCGTCTAGCGCGCTTCTCTGCGACGAGCTAGCTAAAGCGGCTGACTTTCTTTCCGTTGGAACCAATGATCTCGTCCAATATGTGCTTGCTGCCGACCGCTGGAATAATGACCTGACGTCTCATTTCTATACTCCTGCCCACCCGAGCATCCTGCGTCTTCTGAGAATGATCATTGCTTCAGCCAACCGATTTAAAAAACCGCTTCTCCTCTGTGGGGAGAGCGCATCGGACCCATTGCTGATCCCTCTCCTTCTCGGCCTGGGGATCCGCGATTTTTCCGTTGCGGCGCGGGCAATTCCTCTTGTCAAACATGTCATTCGCAAGTGGCGCATCCTCGATGCGTGCCAGTTGGCGGAACAGGCGCTCGAGTACTCCTGCGCGGAGGACCTTAAACGCTTCTTGCAAGAGCGAATTGCTTCTCTTGACCTCTAAAGATTTCTAAAGTTTCTTGTCGAAATTTTCTCGTCTCTGTAAACTACCGCCTTCTTTTTCCGGAAACCGATCGAAAAGCGTTTTTTCGGGAATTAAGTGATTTGAACTTTAACGAGGAGATCGATTTATGTCAGGGATTAACCCAACTTTACCTCAGCACGATCCAATGCCTATGATGAATCTGCAAAAACCACAGCATATTACATATGTTACATGCAAAGCGGGACAATCGATGTTTGGAAAAGCGGCTGATTTTGCCGTCCGCACCCTTCTTGGCACTATGACTGCCGGTGCCGTAATGGCGGCGAGCTGGGCTGTTGCAAAATGTGCATTTAACGCAACTCCGGGCGATGATGCACTCCCTGAGACGATTTTGGCTGCAGCCGGCTTAGGTGTTGCTTCCGCGATGATGACGGATGATATTGGGGATGCTGCGATGCGTGGAATGCAATTCGGTGGGGCTGCTACGGCTGCTTTTGTGCTGACCGGAGGAAAAGAAGGGGTTCTCCTTGAGCATGCCAAAGGCGGATATGCTTGGGCACAAGGGGAGGTAGGAAAAGGAATTACCTTGGGGCAACAAACTTTCAACGGATGGGTACGTGATCCTGCTTGTGACTTGCTTGAGAACGGCCCTCAATTTGTCCACTGTAACAGAGAGGAAGTTGAACAACCCTGTCCTGATGGAAAGACCTGTTTTACGGCTGATGAGCTTCAAGCCAAGCTTAACGATGATTATGCAGCGCGTACTAAAGATATGTTCGTTCTGACGGCTGATGAGCTGCAAGATACATGTCTAGACCACGAAAATCTATGGTGTTGGAAAGAGTCGGAGTTTCCAGCTGATGCTGTTTGTGAAGATGGTAAAGAGCCTAAATACGTTGTTAGCTCAGAATGCCATCTGATTGATGACACAATTGATCTTTAACTAAATTTGTCTCCATGCATTCAGCCTATCAGCTGGATGCATGGATTTTTTTATAGAAAATACGGAGAACTGAATATGAATACGCCGCCGCCAAGCCGACATCTCTCTTCCTTATCTGCTTATCCTTTGCCGGGAATGACTGGAAATGGACCTCAAATGAATACAGCACAACCAGAAACTAATCCTCTCCGAATTCCGATCGGTGGACATAGTCTCTTTACAACTTGTGATAAAATGAATGCTTGTATGAAGCGCATTCGAGCCGGATTTGTCGCATCAGCAGTCGTCGTAGTCGGAGCTAAGTGTGTTTCGAATGCATTTTATTCTGATCCCCTCTTTGAAGGGATGGTAAATTCGCTATGCCTTTCCGCTATTTTGGGAAGTGTAACCGGCGTCTTGTCCGCTAATAATAAAGAAACGGCTGAAAATGGCCTTTTGTTGGGTGTATTAGTGGGGGCAATACGCATAATGGTCAAATAATCAAAGGCTTTCTTTGCAAGTTAAGTAGGGACAACTCTCCCTACCCGACAGGTCATTTACATAAACGGCTTCATAGGCTGGTCTTGTTCGACCTTGGATTTAGCATCCGCAAACGCAGCCAAGATCAGATCTTGCAGTCCCTCCACATCATCCGGCGTTACGCACTCCGGTTTGATGGTGATGCATTTCATGTTTCCTTCCCCATCTAGCGTAATCGTGACGAGACCGTTTCCTGCGGTGCCGGTCGCTTCGGTATTTTTGAGAGATTCACGGATTTGATCCATCTGCGCTTGCATAGCCCGCGCTTGCTTTTTCATCTTTGAAAAGCCGCTTCCCATAGTTTATTTCTCCATTTGAATTGTTCCTTCAAGCTCGACCGCTGCAAAGCGAAGTAATGTTTCTAAGTGCATTGGCGCCTCACCCGGGGGCGTCTGCGAATGGTCATTCCCAGTCATACCGCACTCTGTCAGGTTTTGTGAATTTTGACTGACAGCGACCTCGCGTATTTGATCTTCTTCGCGGCCCGGTTTGCAACTTTGCGACTGCGTTTCTTGTATTTCCTCAACCTTGCACGGAGTGCAATCGTCTCGTCCGTTTGGCTCGATTTGGCAAGGCCCGGCCGAGTCCAAATTCACAAAATCCGCAGCTTCGGCTATTTCTCGGCTGGGCTGTGGGGCTTCGGCAACAGTCGTCTTATCCTTGACTTGAGGGGGGGCGTAAGGATTGAAAGGAACAGGTTCCAAGACCGACTCTTGATCGGACGGGGCGGGAGGGGCCGCTTCTTGATTTTTGCAGCTTTCTAGCAGCTTTTCTTCCAGCTCGCTCATCCGTCTCGCCAGCACTTCAATCGGGATACGCTGCTTGCTGCGCAGGATTTTGAGAAGAAGCGCCTCGAGACTGACGCGCTGCATCGGCGATTTGCCCATCTCCGTATAGGAGGTCAAAAGAGTGTCGAGGATAAAGCAGAGCTGCCCTTGTGTATAGAGTTTTGCGGCCTCCAAGAGGCGCTCCGGGGCGTTGTGCACCTGGGGAGAGAGGCGTAAGAGAGCGAGGCGCCGGTAGTACCCGATGAGCTGCTCTAAAAAGTGGGTTAAGTCTTTGCCCATCTGAAACAGCTTCTCCACTAGTTCAAAGGCAAAGCCGACCCGCCCTTCGGCAAAAGCAATGTCCAGCGAGCTGAAATACTCGTCCGGCACTAAGCCAAGGACGCTTTGCACATGCTCAAGGGTAATTGCCCCATCCGCAAAACAGAGGATCTGGTCTAGAAGCGACTCAGCGTCGCGCAGCGATCCTTCTGCAAATTGGGCGATTCGATGAAGCGCCTCGGGAGCGGCAACGCGTTCGATATCGGCTGCGATCGTCTGCAGCTTTCCTGTGATTTGCTCTTCCGAAAGACGCTGCAGATCAAACCGTTGGCAGCGGCTGAGGATGGTGGACAGCACTTTATGCGGCTCGGTTGTTGCGAAAAAAAACTTCGCCCTCTCCGGCGGCTCTTCCAGGGTTTTGAGGAGTGCGTTGAATGCCTCCTTCGTCAGCATATGGACTTCATCGATGATGTAGATCTTGTATTTCCCGTGGCTCGGCGCATAGCCGACCGTCTCGTTGATCGTTCGGATATCGTCGATGCCGCGATTGGAGGCGCCGTCGATTTCGATCACATCAAAGGACTGGCCCGAGAGAATCTCAACGCAAGACGGACAGAGGTTGCACGGCTCGAAATCGGGAGAGAGCGCCTGGCAGTTCAAGGCTTTGGCAAAAAGACGCGCCAACGTCGTCTTGCCGATCCCCCTGGAGCCGCAAAATAGGTAGGCATGGGCCGCCCTTTTGTAGGCCAAGGCGTTCTTAAGCGTCTTCAAAACCGCTTCTTGACCGATCACATCGCGGAAGAATTGCGGGCGGAAACGTCGAGCTAAAACAAGATATTTCATTGGCGTGCAAATAGTTGTGGGTTTTTTGGCACTTTTGAGTATACTGGTTTGTTTCTTTTCGCGTCCAGAACTGCTAAAGTAAGGGTATGAAAGAGACTCGCTCTCCTGAGAGGAAATCGGGATTCAGGGTGATCCGTTGGCTGGCTGAGGAAAACCGGGGCTGGCGGCTCCTCATGGCGCTTGTCTGCACATTTTTTTTGGCTCTTTTTTTGCATTTTCGTGAAGTGCGCCTGGAAGTCCTTGAGCTTAACGCGACTGCGAACCGCTATATCGTTGCCCAGGTCGATTTTGAATTTCCCGATTATGAGACGACGATCATCCTCAAGCAGCAGGCGATGCAGGATGTCGGATCGGTCTACCGGATCGATCCGGGGGAGATCCAGCAGGCGCGCCACGAACTGGAAAATTCGCTTGTCCGAAGCCGCGATTGGCGAAAGGCTGCCCCTTCGAGTACGTTTGAGGGGATCTATAAGGTGCTCGACCAGATGGAGATCTTCCTCTCCGACGCAAGATTTACCGATCCGCGCACGATCCAGGTGGTTAAGAACCTAGCGGTCCCTGCCACCTCTTTTTTTGAGATCCTCTCCGAAAAGGAGACGGCTTCCTTTCTTCCGGACGAGGTCTGGGCCCGCTTCGGCTCGGAGAGCGCAACATCTAAGCCTGATGCGGTGCGCTATGTCGTCGATGCATTCAAGAGCCGCAAATGGGATTTTCAAGAAGACGAAACGCTGGAGAGGACGCTTCGCTCCGAGGTGAGCAAGACGGTGCCTGATCGGTATACCCGCGTCCAAGGGGGCGCCAGGCTCTTGGAGCCAGGGGAAAAGATCACTTCGCGCCATCTCAATATGATGCAGGCGATGAAGACGGCGATCTCGGACAGCCGCAAGCTCTGGGAGCCCAAAACGCTTGCCGCAAGCTTGCTCCTCTCAATCATTTTCGTGACTATAAGCGCCCTCTATTTCCGCATCAGCCAGCCCGAATTTTTCCGCTCCCTGCAAAAAATCTCTCTATTTGTTTGCGTGGTTCTTTTGACCCTTCTTTTTGCCAAGGCGACCGAATATACCCTTCTCAAGAGTGAAAACCCCTTTTTGATCCGAATCCATTATCCCATTGTTGCGCCTTTCGCATCGCTTCTCATCTGCATTCTCCTCACGCCTCGAATAGCCCTTTTTGCTTCGGCGTTTCTCTCGATCATCTTGACGGTGAGCTTGGCTGTCGACCACAGCCGGTTTTTGATCTTGAACTTGATCACCTCGATCCTCGTCATCATCTTCACTCAGAATATCCGGAAGAGAAAACAGATCTTCGGCATCTGTTGGAAGTCTTTTTTGGGCTCTATTCCGGTCCTTTATGCCTTTACGCTTGGCGAGAACCAGCTTTGGAATTTCTCTCTTTTCGTCGACATCGCCGCGTCGTTTTGTTTTCTGACGGCAACGGCGATTCTTGTCGTAGGCCTAATCCCTGCGCTCGAGACCACATTCCGGCTTTTGACCGATGTGACGCTAATGGAATACATGGACCCGCAAAACGAACTCTTGCAAAAGCTGGCGATGGAGGTGCCCGGCACATACCAGCACTGCTTAGTTCTAGCTAATCTCACCGAAGCGTGCGCGCAAGCGATTGGGGCGAATGGAATCCTTTGCCGCGTTGCGACGCTCTACCACGATATCGGTAAAATCCTCAATCCGCAGTTTTACACCGAAAACCAGCAAGGGTCGATGGTCAACTTGCATCAGCTCTTGACCCCGCTCGAATCGGCGCAGCTCATCATCTCTCATGTGACCGACGGAGAAGAGCTTGCCCGCAAATACCGGCTGCCGCAGCCCTTCATCGATATTATCTTGCAGCACCACGGAACGACACTCGTCTATTATTTCTATCGCAAGCAGCTCGAATTGAAAGGGGGGCGTGAAGAAGAGGTCGATCCGAGCCAATTCCGCTATCCGGGCCCCAAACCGCAGACAAAAGAAGCGGCCATCGTCATGATCTGCGACAGCGTCGAGGCGACGTCGCGCTCGATTGAAGACACCTCCGAGACAGGCATCTCCGAGATGGTGGACCGGATTGTCTCAGAGAAAGCGGAAGACGGCCAGTTCGATGAGTGCAACTTGACCTTTGAAGAGCTCGGCCGAGTCAAGCGCACCCTTGTTAAGTCGCTTCTTCTCACTCACCACATCCGCGTGAAATACCCCAAAAAAGAAAAGAAATAAGTGTTTTTCGCTTTAAGAGGCTCCGCCTCGCCGAGGGAACAAGCCCCCTCGGAACCCCTTTTGCTTTTTTGCTGCGGAGCAAGGAGAAAAAATAAAGGGAGTTGCTATTTATGAGAAATAAGTTTGAATCCGAGCGCCGCAAATCGACGCTCGTAAGGGCTTTGACGCAGCCAAACTGCATGTTATTTTTGATAAATGATAATTACCAAGGTGTTGTAAACTGCGATAGTAAGTTTTGCTTGCAAATGAGAAATGTTGCTTCGCGTGTTTGGTTAGAATATTTGTTCGTAAAGTCTTCAGCGGAGAGGGAGTGTGCACTACTGAGCGAAGCGCTATATCCGTATGTGCTAAAAAGATCCATCCCAGAATAGGTTGCCTCGTTGTAAAGATCGCCAACCTCTTTAAGCATCGTCTCTTTAGAAGGGGAGGTAAATCGAGAAAAGGAGTATGAGAGTTTAAAAGGTGTAAATCCAGGAAAGCACTCGTTGGCTTCTTTAACATTACCTGTGCAGCTCATGCCGCCGCCGTCAATTGTATTTTCGCTGCCCGGAATATGATCAATTGCATTCCTGAAACAGTCTCTCATTGGGAAGATTGGTGAGTTTTTAATGTAAGCTCCAATCGCAATTGCTGTGCCAATACATACGGCGGTTTTGAGAATCGCATTTTTATTTTCGTAAATGGATTTGCAGCAGTTTGACGCATAATAAATTGGCAGGTTAGCTAAATCGCATAGTTTCATAAATATCCTCTTGGGTTTTTGTCAAAAATTCGTGTTTTGAAATTTAATGCTGATTAGGATGTTCTGTAGTGTCTTATTTGTCAAGTTGATGAGCCTCAGATGATAAGCTAGAACGTACAGTTCGATGAATGCAACCTGACCTTTGAGGATCTCGGCCGAGTCAAGCGCACCCTTGTCAAATCGCTTCTTCTCACTCACCACATCCGCGTGAAATACCCCAAAAAAGAAAAGAAATAAGTGTTTTTCGCTTTAAGAGGCTCCGCCTCGCCAAGGGAACAAGTCCCTTCGGAACCCTTAGACAAAAAACTGAAGGGGAGAATATAGTATTTGCCTATGAAAAAACTGGTTCTCTTTTTTTGCATTTCCTTACTGCCGTTGTGGGCGGAGCCGCAAAAAATCGTTTATCTGGTCTCTCCGCCAAGGTCGCTTTCAGTTGGTTTTTTACGAATGATGGAGGCGCGCGGCGATTTCAAGATCTATCATGAGCCTACGATCAGCCCTTATCATCAAGCTATGGGTTTCACGTTTTCAAAAGATTGGTTCAAGCCGGGAGCATTTCAGACATTCGATGAGGTCAAGGAGTCTCTTTTTAAAGAGAATTCAAATGTTTTTGTGAAGGAGATGAGTTTTTCTTTGGAAATGTTCCTCGACGAGGATTTGACTCAAAGGCCGAACGTCTATTTCATCTTTCTGCTCCGCGACCCTCACAGCACGGTGGTTTCTCTTTATAAGAAAATCATCGCCATCGTCAACGATCTTTCTGAAGTAAAAGATTTCGAGGAAGCAATTGGATACGAAGCGGCTTACAATATTTACCAAAAGATTATCAAGGCAGGCGCTCGCCAGCCGCTGGTCCTTCTTTCGGAAGATCTAGCGGCGAGTCCGAAAGAGATTGTACAGCAGGTTTGCGACTACGTGGAAATTCCCTGGAAAGAAGAGGCATTGAACTGGGAGAATTTGGGAAGCGTCTTTGATGGTCAAGAAGAGTGGCATGAGGGGAAACGGGATGCTGCCATAATCCAACATTGGCATGGGGATGCTATCCGCAGCACCCAATTTCAGCCGTTAGGCAGCTACGATGTGGACAGTGTTGGAACTCCAACTTTTCATGAAGTGCGAAACCAGGATCGAGAAAGATGCAAAAAGGTCTATTCCTATAGCTTGCCGTTTTACAATTTTTTTAGAGAACTTCCCGTTTTTATTTCTATACCGTGCGCAGGAAGGTTTTGGGAATTTGTACTCAGCGAGGCCTCTGTACTGGACAAAAAAACAGGATAAAGACGATCGGCGAAGCGCCGACATGATCTGCAGGATAAATTAATCTATCTTGCCTATCCTGCCGCCTGCGATCTTGCGCATCCTGTTCTCTTCTTCACCCATCAGACTGATTGTAAAAAATAAGTTGATGAAGAGAACTCGCTGAAGAGCGATCATATCTCGTTGGTTATCAAACAGCGAGGTATAATGAAACACATCAGCGAGTTGAGAGCAATTTTATCCGACTTCTTTGATTGGCACAAGTGCCGCC
>JAKBAE010000051.1 GCA_021809325.1 bacterium | reverse complement strand
CCCAATGGCACATCTCCAATCGTACATCATTCAAAGCACATTATGTATCTTGTTGTCGCTCAAAAAGGAACGGATTCGACAGACGATGTTTTACCAATACAATTCACCTACAGAGATCCCTCTTACGAAAATGCGATATTTCGTCCTCAAGGATTGCGTATGCTTAATGAAGCTAAACCTTCATTCGGAGTTGTTGGAAGAGAAACTTACCTATCTTCACAGCCGTTTATCGATTGCAAATACTTAGGAGACGGAATTGTTTTTTAATTACTCGGCGCTTTAAAAAACAATTAAATTTATTTAATTAAGAAAAAATTTCTAACACATGACGCCTATGTCTAAGAGGATATATTCATTATGCAAACAAAAGCAGCGATTCTTCTGAAATTCAACCAAGTAGTTGTCGATCAGATTACCCTTCCTTCTTTAAAGCCAGGACAAGTGTTGGTTGAGATCCATTATACCGGAGAAGGAGGGATCGCCATTGTTGTCGGAAATGCGCCTCATGAACAACAGATGGAATTAGATCCCAAAGAACTCACCCAAGGTAAAAAATTTTCTGAACTTGGGACGGAGATAATACACCCGATTTGCATTATCCAAGATATTGCAACCTTATTCGCTATAAACAGCTCAATCCAGCGTGTATGTTGGAAAACTGCTATGCTCTTGACCAAATTGAACAGGCGCTTTGCGATTTGGAACAGGGCAACACAATTCGTCCAATCATTGATCTGAGTCTTTGATATGCCTATTTCCATCGGAATTGATTTCGATAATACGATCGTCTCTTACGAGGGCGTTTTTCACTCGGTCGCATTCGAGAGGAATTTGATTCCAGCGGATCTGTCTTTCTCAAAGGGAGCGATCCGTGATTATTTTCGTTCCATTGGGAAAGAAGAGCTTTGGACTGAACTTCAGGGCTATGTGTATGGCGCAAAGATGGACTCTGCTCATCCCTATCCTACCGCCCTGTCATTTTTTGCCCTCTGCGTAGAAAAGAAAATTTCTACATATATCATTAGCCATAAGACCAGACACCCTTATTTAGGGCATCCATATGATTTGCACCAGAGCGCAAAGGAATGGCTCAAAGGGCATGGGTTTTTAGCCCCTGCATTTTTTGAGCTTACTCTTGAAGCTAAATTCAAACGGATTGAACAGCAAAAATGCGAGGTATTCATTGATGATTTGCCTGAAGTGTTGGAGCATGCGGATTTCCCGAAGGGGATTCGAAGAATTCTTTTCAATCCGCACCTACGCTCTCAGCCGTCGGATCATTATGAATCTGTTAATCATTGGGAAGACGTTATAAAAATTCTCCAACTTAACCAGATGAAGAGATAAAACATGGCCTACATTGATTTCGTTTCCTCCATTCATAAGAAAACCAAAAGAGATTATCTCGGCCGGGTAAATGAGTATCCGAAGGCTGAAGCTGCCAAGCTGGCGAAGTTATTTGACAAAGATTATTGGGATGGAGATCGCAAATTAGGGTACGGGGGGTTTACATATGATGGAAGATGGCGGACGGTGGCTCAACAGCTTGTTTCTCACTACAAATTAAAAAAAGGAGATCGGGTTCTCGATATAGGCTGCGGCAAAGCCTTTCTCCTTTACGATTTGATGCAGGAAGTGCCTGGACTTGAAGTTCATGGGGTGGATATTTCTAAATACGCCATAGAACATGCAAAAGAAGAAGTGCGTTCTTTTCTGACTCTGACAGGCGCGGATAAGCTCCCATTTTCTGACGGCTATTTCGATTTGGTCATTTCACTCAATACTCTTCACAATCTCTATTGTTATGAGCTCGATCAAGCGTTGCGTGAAATGGAGCGCGTAGGGAAACAAAAGTATCTGGTTGTAGAATCGTATCGAAATGAAGAAGAAAAGGCCAATCTCCTCTATTGGCAATTGACATGCGAATCTTTTTGCACACCCAGGGAATGGGAATGGTGGTTTAAACAGACAAAATTTACCGGTGATTATTCCTTCATTTACTTTGAGTAATATATCCGCTCCACCTCACAGACACCCAAAAGGACTGAATTGAAAGCTCTCCAGGTTGAATTTTCGCAGCAGGGATAGTTATTGCATTTAATACAATCCCTGCTGCGAAAATTCAACCTGGAGAGCTTTCAATTCAGTCCTTTTGGGTGCCTGTGAGATGGAACGGGTACATCCCCTCTCTGGAGCAATTCTCGAGCAAGCAATAGCTGCTTTTCGAGATAATAAATTTCTTCTGAATGAGAGAACGTCCTTCTATTTCTGCCAATTTTTGTAAAACCGTTGAGCATAATGCAGCACCATTTCATTTGGATCACCGGATAGACAAGTTCAACTCTCTTAAAAAAACTTTCCGGGTCCTCAGTAAACTTAGCAAAAGCGTTTAGCACGTCCGGAAACGCTGTTTTCGGAAAAGGAATCTTAGGTTGGCAAAAAAGATCGCAAAGCGTTTTGCACGGATCATCCCAACCCGCATACTCAAAATCGATGAATATCAGTTGTGACCCTTGAATCAACGCATTATGAAACCCAAAATCAGAAGGACTGACGCATCGATTTGACATAGATAGAATTTTCCCACTTTCCTCATCTAATTTTGATTTATATCGATTTTTGTATTCAAGCCATCTGGGCCAAAGTTCGTGCTGGATAAATAGTTTCAAATCGCATTCTGTGTGCAATTCCGATGCGCTCTGAAGCCGCAAGATCCGCTTTTCCGTTACTTCAAAAAACTCTCGCAAGGAAAAACAAGCTTCCGATGCGTCGGAAAGATTAAGAGCTTCCTGTTTGTTCTCATTGAGGCGAAGAAAAAAATGAATGACCTGTTCTACAAGACCCTCATCGACCCGATCGGGTGTGATCGGCAGCCCGTCTACGTACGAATAGAGAGCGGCATTGTGTGGTTGCGAGAGGAAAAATGGCTCGGGAATTATTCGCAACCCAGACTTCCAGGCATATTGAAGAAATAAAAACTCAGAGAGCATGCGGGGTCGCTGATCGAGTGTATCTTGAAAATACTCTTTCAAGACAAGCGAAGGCTGATCCT
This sequence comes from bacterium, assembly GCA_021809325.1. Lineage (GTDB taxonomy): Bacteria > Chlamydiota > Chlamydiia > Chlamydiales > SM23-39 > JAKBAE01. Next base: position 12,643 of record JAKBAE010000051.1, on the reverse strand, counting down.
CGAATTCCAATTTGTAGACGCGGTTATTTGCTCCTCCCGACAAGGGCTTAATCCGGGTTGGGGCAGGAATAGGAAGATGAGGGATGATTTTGTCGACGTCAATCTGGTCTGTCTTATCTAGCATAGCAGCTTTAGTTTTCATAAGACGCGCTCATGCTATGTAAAATCTGGTTCGCGATCGATTGTGGGGTGAGCCCAAACAGATTGCGAATATATTTCTGAGAACCAATCGGATGAGGAAAATGGTCTTGCGTGCCAAATCGGAGCAATTTCACGAAAATGGCCTGATCGGCCATCCATTCGCAAACAGCAGAGCCGAGACCTCCGATCAGGCTATGTTCTTCAATGGTTGCAAATTGAGAGAATCGACGTGAAGCGTCAGCCAAAATTTCTAAGTCAAGAGGCTTTACAGTATGCATACTGATGAGTTCTGCCCTCACATTGGCAGCGAATAATAACTCGCACGCCTCTCTAGCGACGGAAAGCATGTTTCCTGTGCTGAATATACATAAATCAGATCCTTTCAGAATGATGTTCCCCTTGCCAATGATTAGATTCGGGGGAGCGGGATAGAGGACAGGCTCCCCTGTTTTACCGATTCGCATGTAGGCAGGACGATCCATTTTGATCGCTTCTCGTAGTAAACTGCGCAATTCCATTGCATCGGCGGGACATAAGACAGTCATGTTTGGAATACTTCGCAAAAATGAGATATCTTCGCAGGAGTGGTGCGTACAGCCAAGAGACGCGTAAGAGAGGCCGGCCCCAGTTCCTATGATCAATACCGGAGCTTTGTGGTAACATATATCGTTGCGGATCTGCTCTAAGCAGCGGGTAGTATTGAAGGGAGTAATAGTATAGGTTATAGGACGAAGGCCTGACATAGCCATTCCCGCAGCCAGACTAGCCATATTCGCTTCAGCTACGCCACAATTATAAAAGCGATTGGGAAACAGCTTCTTATAGGGATCAAAGAGTCGATTTCCAATATCTCCGGAAAGCAGGACAATCCGCGGATCCTGCGCGGCTAATTGAGTAACTTCATCGGCAAAAGCATTTCTCATTCTATAATCCCAAATTCAAGCTTTACTTTTTCGAATTCGTCATCATTAGGAATGCGATAGTGCCAGTTGTTGTCATCTTCCATAAATGAGACTCCCTTTCCTTTGACGGTATGAGCAATGATTGCTTTCGGTTTCCCATTTTCGTTTGCCAGCTTGGCGTACACGTCTAAAATTTCATCAATGTTATGGCCGTCAATTTCGTAAGTTTCCCACCCGAAGGCGCTCCATTTGTCTTTGAGAGGAGATAAAGCCATCACTTCTTCAGATCGTTCTGTGGCTTGCCACTTGTTGAAATCAACGATGGCAATTAGATTGTCGAGCTTTTTAGATGGCGAAAACATCGCAGCTTCCCAAACCGATCCTTCATTGCATTCACCATCGCTCAGCAGCACCATGACTCGATAGGACTGTTTTAAAATCCGAGCCGCCAGCGCCATTCCAATACCTACGGATAGGCCGTGGCCCAAAGATCCTGTAGCCATCTCAATGCCGGGTACGCAGCCAGGCGTTGGATGCTCAGGAAGATTACTTCCGTCGGAATTAAAACTCTTAAGATCCTTCATTGGAAAAAATTTCTTATAGGCGAGCATTGCATAGAGGGTACTAACAGCATGGCCTTTGCTGAGTATAAATCTGTCCCGAAGAGGATCTGCTGGGATTGTTGGATTAATGCGAAGAAAGGCGTGATACGCAGCGACAATCAGATCCACGCAAGAGAGCGAAGAGCCAAGATGGGGTGCACGTCCATTTTTCGACATCTGAATCACTTGGTATCGAATTGTTTTGGAAATTTCCGAAACTTCCAGAGCTCTAGTCATTTATGCCACATGAATATATTGAAACGGTTCTTTGGAGATTAGATTGAACTGCCGCTCCACCCACGACACAGTTTGTTCGATGCCAACAGATAGTTCAATGCGCGGCTTCCATCCAAATTCAGAGCGAGCTTTCGTAGAGTCAATTACATACGCTTTATCCTGACCTAACCGTTCCTCGGTTTCAACAGCAATCTTTGAAAACTCAGCACCCATCTTTTGGCAAATTGTTTTCACAACTTCGCGCACGGCGATTCCGTTGTCCGGAGAAAAATGGTAGATTTCTCCTTTGCGTCCTGACTCCATGACGGCAAGCGTTCCGTAAGAAACGTCGCGGATGTGTATATAGGATTTCACTGCATGGCCACCGCCATGCAATTCAATCTTCTTGCCCGACATGATGTAGATCGCGGTTCTTGGAATGATTTTAAAAAGCTGCTGGTGAGTTCCATACACATTCGTTGCCCTTATAAGGCTAAGTGGAAAGGGGAAATTCTTTTCAAAAGCAAGCAGGGACAGATCGCCGGCTGCCTTTGAAGCCGCATATGGTGTGCTTGGGTTCAATGGAGCATCTTCTTTTACGTTTCCGATGCAAGTGCCATAGACTTCCGGAGAAGAAATGTGTACATAGCGCTTCAAATAGGGCGCGTCTTTAATCAGATTGGTAAGCTGTGTAAGTGCGACAGCATTCGTTTGAAACCAATGGTGAGGATTTTCCCAACTTGGTGCTACTTCGCTTTGAGCTGCGAAATTGACGATATATTCCGGACGAAATTCGCTTAGAATAATCTTTAGAAGATGTAGATCTCGATTCAAATCGATCTGGTAAAACCGAAAGAAAGATAAATCTCTTTGTTTATAAGGGAGAAAAAGCGCGCTCTTTTCGGGGGAGCGGCTAATACCGACAACTTCGTATTCGCTCTTTTCGAGCAAAAGGTCGATAAAATCGCTTCCTGAAAAGGAATTACTACCTATTACAAGAACTTTTTTCATAATGAACCTCACCATTAGTTTAATTAGAGGTGCTCTCAATTTTTACAACGATTTTTAAAGAGACCTGGTTGCCTTTTACAAAATTGAAGGTTCCGGCAAAGGAATGATAAAACGTCCGCCGCTTTCAAGATATTTTCTATGCTTTTGGATAATCAGATTTGAAAATCTCCATGCAAGCAATAAAACATAGTCTGGCTTTTGTTCGTATATTGCATCTGCACTTACAACCGGGATATGATATCCAGGGCTGAAGAGTCCTTGCCGAAGTGGGTTGTCGTCCACAATAAACTTCACTATGTCGCCCAAATCGAAATGATAGGTTAATACCGTAGTTGTAGCTGAAGCGCCATAAGCTGCAATAGTTTTGCCCTGGCTGCTGAGTTCATGGATCAGGTCTCGATTTTTCCGACGCACCTGCTCAATTTTTTTTTCGTACTTTCGATATGATTCGCGATTGTACATGCCATACTTCTCTTCCAAATCGATAAGTTCTTGAACAGAGGACATTATGATCCTCGGAGCCCCGACAAGTTGAGCGTACACACGTATAGATCCTCCCTTCGTGGCGATTCTCTCAACATGAATCGGTTCCATGCCATGCAACGCAAGAAATCTCTTAAGAGGTTTGACTGCGTGATGGCATAGATGTTCATGATAAATGAAATCGAAGACCATATTTTCGATCATGTCTAGCATGTAGGAAACTTCAAAAACAAATACTCCATCCGGACTCAATAGACACCGAATCCCCTCAGCCATGTCAGCCAATTGATCAGAATGAGCAAAAACGTTATTTGCGCAGACCAAAGATGCGGTCCCATGCGATTTTCTCACCCGTTCGGCAACTTCGCTTGTAAAAAATTCAGGCAGTGTGGGCAGTCCCTTTGCGGTTGCAATCGAAGCGATTTCTTTGGCAGGGTCGATGCCAAGTACTTTCAATCCCTTTTGCTTGAAAAAGTTAAGAAGAGTCCCATCGTTGCTGCCAATCTCAATGACTAACCCCTTTTTCGGTAGTTTTACGAAGGCTTCGACAGTGTCAGCATATTGTTTGAAATGATCAACAAGGCCCGGAGAACTTGCTGTGTCATAAATGTAGTTTCCAAACAAGATCTTAGGATCTACAACATCCAACAGCTGGACGTGCCCGCAATCGCAGCATACAAATAGATCTAGTGGGAAAACTTCTTGAGGATTGCTTAGCAGCTCTTTCGGAATAAACGCATCTACGGGTGGCGTAGGTGTGAGCTGGAGAGCTAAATCCAATTGGGGATAGTTGCATAAACGACAATCCGTACGACGAAAATAGTTTTTTATCATTGAGACACCTTATTTAGAGCCAATGTTTCTTGCCATTGAATAGATACACCTCCATTCATGACAATATCTTGCCCTGTTATAAATGATGATTTAGAACTACAAAGAAACTCAACAACATTAGAAACATCCTTAACCGTGCCCATTCTGCGAAGCGGCGCTTGCTGTAAGTAGAATTCAACCAGGCTTTTGTTTTTCAAAAGATGCTTTTTACTTTCTTTTTTTAGAATAGTTCCTAAAGAAATGGAGTTTACTCTGATTTGCTTTGGACCTAACACCGTGGCATAATATTTTGCCATTTGAACCAGTCCTGCCTTCGCTACATGATACCCTATGGGTAAATGACTGCTTATCAATGAGGCATTGATGGAAGCTATCAGGACGATAGAGGCTTCCTTAGGGGCAAAGAGATCGGAAAGTTGTTCGATCATCTCTTTAGTTGCTGTCAAAGAGACTTGGATTTCTCCATCCCAGGCTTCCTGCTTGCCTCGGAATCTTTGAAAGAAGAGAAGATAGTTGATCTTCTCTCCTTTTCCAATTAGCCTTTCGGTTGTCTCTTCAATTCTTTCCGGGTTTAGAAAATCGGTCGAAATGAAGTCGATAGAGTCAGGACAGGCTGCTGGTTTTTCTCTTCCAGTGACAGTGACTAGATGCTTGCGAGCCATTTGTTTGGCTACGCTATATCCGATCCCCTTGGTTCCTCCAACAATCAATACACGCTTCATAATCAGCTTATTTTAAAATTTTTGATTTGCTTGGACAGCTCTGCCATATATTTTTCAACTTCACAGACATTGCTATCTTCCGGACCCCAATCGGCAAATACAGTATCTTCTCGTTTAAAGGGTCCTTGCGTTGTTTCCTGAACGACAAAGAAGTCCGATGTTATAAGCACAGTATGAAATACCTCTACAGGAGTTCTCACATATTCCTGTAGCCCTGTAGAAGGATCGCCGATCGGAACGACCTGGATAATCTTTCCGTTTGGATTAAAAAACACAAAATTGGCCGTCCCTTCCAAAACATGGATTGACTCTTCTTTGCCAAGGTGTTTACTAGGACGAATATAGCTTCCTCGTGCAAAGGCGATAATCATCTCCTGGAGTGTATCTTCCGTATTTTTGTGCGCGCAAATACGGATTCTTTTCAGCCCAGTATGAACCAGTTTGTCTTTTAAAAAGGCAATGTCTAAATTTGTGAATCCGACAATTTTATCCTCCGCTTGATAGACAGCATCATTTACAGTTTTTATGCGGCTCATACTAACTCTCCTAAACCTTTACAACTTTGTGTATTCAATGCGCGAAGCGCTAATTCATCCATATAGAGATTTGCATTCGCTGCGTCCCCTTCTTCGGGGGCCCATGGAGCAAACACTGTATCTTCTCTGCGGAATGGGCCGGGAGTCGATTCATGAATTACGATAATGTCCGATTTGATAACAAACGTATGATAAACAGACTCCGGTATCCGGCAGTAGAAGTTGCGACCTGATTTGCAATCGCCGAGAGGTACAATGTCTGTAATGACACCATTGTCATCGAAGAAGATAAAATCGGCAGCACCATAGATGATGTGCAGCGATTCATCCTTCTGGATATGTTTATTTGGCCTCACATAGGTTTCTTTTACATAACAGACAAACATTTCATGAAGATATTCCTCAATATTTTTGTGCATGCAAACGCGAACTCGTTTGCGTTTGGTTTTGTAGACATGCTCCTTCAGAAATTGGATTCCTGAAGTGCCAAAGTGCGCAACCGGTGCATCAATTACATAAACTTCTTCAGCTAGTTGATTCATGGGTAATAACATAAACTATTCTCCTCCTATTTTACTACAGCATAATGCAATTAGATAGTGTGCCATGGGTGCGAAGCCGGTATGAACGACTTCATCATTCATCGAAAAGATGTAAACATTATTAAAGTGCTTAAACATCAGCGTCTTTAGCTGACCAAAATCTTTGCAATTGATATGTCCTTCGCGGCTACCCGGGGATGCGTAGGCTTGTGAATGGATTGAAGGCATACCAATAATCAATGTTCCGTGAGGAGTCAGAGATTTTGCAATATTTGAAACAAATCGATCTTCATCGGAAGAAGAAATATGTTCTAATACATCCATTGAATAGGCTGCATCGAATTTCTGAGGGACTGGGCCTTTTAATATATCATGTTCTCTACATTCAAAGTCCCAGCGGTCGTTCATTCGATGCCTTGCATCGTCGATGAAAAGAGGATCAAAATCTGTAGCGACGATAGATTTAACTTCTTGTCGAACAATTCTGGTAAAAAACGCGTCGGCGCATCCCACTTCTAATACGCGCTCCGATCCTGCAAGCATTTTAGCCACAAATTTGTAGCGTGAGAGCACAAAAAGCAGTCTTTTAGGATCATCTTGCCAGACAAAATTGCTCATCAGACCGAATCGAGCCAGCCCTTGATCCTTTTGCAGATCAAGAAGCCTATAATATTGAGGTTCTTTTGTTTTCATATACATCTCGTTCAAAATAAAGTGCGATAGTTTTTCAAAATCTCCGAATCTACACTTTATAGCTACCTTCTTATTAAATACGATAACCACAAGCACCAATCTTAGACTAATAATTATTTTATAGCAAATAACTCGAAATAAATATTCTGTTTTATCTGGAGAAAAAAAACCTTTTTAAGTAAAAACACGTCGAATATTCCGCAACATATTCGGAGAGAATTTTAATTATCCAAAAGAGACAGCAAGCAGGGCGAGCGCATCAAAAGTTAGCCGCCAACAGCACCCTGTGTAGGTAGTCATTATCAAGCGCTGCTTTAAATTGCTTGGCTCTAATGCCCTTTCTACACGATTTCTCCTCTTTCAGCATTTTCGCCGCCAATATATTCAGCGCCCGTAGATTTTCTGGCGCATGGCCCTCTACCACTGAGCTGCGATCCTCGGCAAACACCACATCCAATACCCAATGACATCGATTCTCAATGCTCCAATGCCCTCTAATTACATCAGCCAGAGCTTCTGCGTCGGGAGGAAGGCTGCTGATATAATATTTGGTCTCCTGCTGCTTTTCGCCTTCTGACCACCTGACCGATTCCAACTTTATGATTGAACGTAATCCAGGCCACTCCTCTTTTTGTGCTAGCCAGTCCAAGTCGTCCGTCACATGAATCCTCCTCAACTCCAGGCGTCCGTGTCCTTTTTCCTCGGCCTGAAACGTATTTAGAGGAGCATACTCTTCTCCTGCCTCGACAGCTTGATCGAAGTAATTTGCAACTTCATCTCGTAGCGTCGGCTGATTCCCCTTCAATGCGAGTACATACTCTGCTCCCATTTCATGTATTTGCCTGGCGATGTTTTTTTGTGTCCCTGCGGCATCTATTGTGACAATACTACCCTTCGGCAAAATGAGCTGCTTGAGTAACTCGGGGATGGCCTTTACTTCATTGGATTTCGACTCGTTTCGCAAGTGCCCCAGAACCATGCGGTTTTTATCACACCAAGCAGAGACGATGTGAAGAGGTCTATCGCCTCGCTTTGAAGCTGATCGAAGCGTTTTACCGTCAATGTTCACCACTTCGGGCATCACATGCTTGACTGCCTGGAGCCACTCCAGGAAAGCCTCTAAAAATGCCGTTGGATCAATATGACTGATCACCCGTCTAAAAGTATCAGACGATGGGATACCGGCCGGTAGTTCAAGAAAAGAACGAAGCCAACCGATGCGGCTCTGCCCAAATTCCTCCATGTCTTCCCACCCTTCGGCTCCGCAAATCTTGGCCAGCAAAGCGATCGTGACGATATCGACGAAGTTATGCTCCAATCGACAGGTTCTTGGGTCGGGGATCATTTCGATGTAAACGGTGATGTTGGCTGCTTGAATCATAGTGCCTCCTGAAAAAGGCGTCTATGATCGTAAAATTTTCACTCAACAGTCAACGAGGTAGGGGGATACAGGTCTAGAGGAACACTATTTTTTGGTGCGCTCGCCCTGGACAGCAAGACTGCCCAGATTCTAGCTTAGAGATTTTTTATTTGAACAAAACAGACCGCTGTTATATAGATTTACACATAGAAGAGACAAATAAAAAAAAACAAATCCTGGCGATTGTTTATTATCTAACAATTGTCAGGGATAACAAGAAAACATAACACGAACAAATAAAAGGATCTACATGCTCGACTCACCTAAATTACTACTATCCGTTATTATCCCGGTTTATAATTACGAAAAATTCCTTCCCGACGCAATCAACTCTATCATTTCTCAGGATTTTAATTTATCTGATCTGGAGTTGATTATTATTGATGACTGCTCAACAGATAGCACACCTAAAATCATTGAGGAGTTTGCAAAACAGTATCCATGTATTAAGCCAATTCGACTCCCCGAAAACCGAGGCGTTCATTATGCGACGAACTGCTCAATTGATATCACACGCGGGCAATATTTGCATTTTATGGCAGCAGATGATTACCGCTACAAAAAATTCTTCAAAAAATGTATGGAGCTTCTTTTAGCGAATCCCTCTATTCCAATCTGTTCTACGGATCCTGCATGGGCTGACGAAAAAACAGGCCGATACAAGATACGTACAGAGCGCCTGCTCCCTGAAGTAACTCAACCGATGATATTCAATTCAGAACAAGTTGTAATGCTACTACGGAACACCAACTTCTGGGTACCGGGACATACGACTATTTTTAAGCGGGAAGTGCTTGATAAATATGGCTCGTTCAACCCAAAGCTTGGATCTAGATGCGATTGGTACTTAGTTCATCGTATTGCATTGTTGGAAGGAATCATTTATATTCCCGAAGCACTCTCCGTTTTGTATACACATGGAGAATCATACTCGGCCAACGCCAGCAAAAAAATGGCTGCACTCGAATTGCTGAATTTACTTGATGAGTGCCCAAGAACTAAAGACCTCTTCGTCAGATCCAACCTCTTTGCAGAGGTATATAATGAATATCAACTCTCTTAGAAATTGGTCGAGGAGTCGTGTCCTCTATACTCTAGTTGCTTCAAGCCGAAGATGCCGCACATAGTGATGTTTCATTATTTTTTAAAATGACAAGCCAGTGCACCTTTTCATAAAGAATTGGAGTAATTTCGAGCGCGAAAGCTCCCTACAATCGACGATTGTAAACTGGCTAGTATTAATTCAATACAAATCAGTTTGCGATCATCGATTGTAGGAGCTTTGACGCCGAAATTACTCCAATTCTCTATGAAAAGGTGCACTAGCGGGAATGCGAATATTAATCAACTTTTCGAGATAGCGATAGACGAAGCTGCGCTTTCGGAGTGCGCCTGAGAGTGCGAAGGGAGATCTTCCAATCGAAGGCGCTGTAGAGATCTTCCCCTTTGCAGCACATTTGGAGCGGACGGTTGGAACGGCTGATCTGGCCGCAAAACTCCCCGCTGCCGGCTGTCATCTCGAATTGGAGCTCGAAAGTGAGCGCCGGCGTCCGAATCTCGAGAGAGTCGCCAAGACCGAATACGGTGGCTTTTTCATTTGCGACAAAAAGCTCTGTCTCCGGTGAGAGATTGCAATAGAGAGCCGATTCAATGAGATCGTTATGAGAAACATCAAACTCTTGCGGCAGATCAAAGTAGATTATGGCCCCCGTTGCACTCTCTTCAATCCGCTGGCAGCCGCTAAATCCGGGGATCGAGAGCGAGTGAAGACCATGCGATCCGGCCCAAATCCATCGGAGGAGATTTTTCTCTTTCTCTCCGCTTGCATTCTCTGAAAAGCCAAGCGAAAACTCCGGCGTTTGCCTCACTTGCCACCCCCCAATTTCTCCCGACCAAAGCTTTGGCGAAAGATCTTGCGGATCGGGAAGAGCGCCTAGCTCGATTTGAAGAGGATGGAGTTGCGAGGAAGACATATTCATCCACCACTCTAAAAGGGTGGGTTTCGGCTTAAAGCGCTCCTGGGCTTCCTCTGCGCCGGGACCGATATAAACGCCAAGGTTGGGATGGATCAAACGCTCTGCACCGGAATCGATCCCCAAAAGGTCTGCCGTGATGAGCTCTTGCGCCCACTCTTCGGCGCTTTGTGGTAAAGTGATTGCGACAGAGTTGCCGAGAAGGGCCTGATAGCGCCTCTCCCACATAGGTTGGAGCTCTTTCCTTTTTCGATGCGCTTCTATAAACGAGAGCATCCGGTCGAGCGCGTGCGCCGTCTTTTCTTTGCACTCAGAGCCGATGACATGGGAAAAATGCTTGAGAAGCATCCGGAGAAGCGGCGCGATCCTTAAAGGCTGCAGAGAGTTCCAACAGCGTGGATAGTCATGCAGGTAGACAGGAAAGTTGCCCTCCGAAGCTTGAAAAGCGTAAAGCCTCTCGAGGAGGTCCTTACCCTCAGAAACTCCCTCGGCGGTCCTTTGACGGATTAAGGCCAGAGCAAAGCAGAAGTTCTCATAAATGGGGATTGTATCGCCTCCGGGCCGATCGAGAAAGAGATGGAGAAATCCCGTTCTGGGGCTCTGGCAGCTGCGGCCGAATTGGACAGAGAGATCGGAGGGGCGAGTGATCATTTTTCCCCCAGTGCAATGCGAAGGGCGTGAATGATGCCGAGATCTTTCGTCGGCGGGGCGATCAAATTCGCCATTTGCTGCAGGCTCTTTGGCGCATGGTCCATCGCAATGGCGATATCGGCAATCTTGAGAAGGCTCTCATCATTTTCATCATCGCCTGCCGCAACTATTGTGCCGCGTGTTGCGCCTACTTGGTCTATCGCAGCTTGCAAGGATTGTCCCTTGGAGGCCAGATGATCTGTGATGAGGAGAATGAAATAGTCTTCGGTAAATGGATCGCGCAGAAGCGTCCCGTTAAACTCGGGATGCTTTTTAATTCTTTCAGCAACCCGTCTCATCTCTTGGCCCCGACCAAAGCATTTGACGAGAGGCACACTTGTCTGCTCAATATGGGCAAATGCGTCGAGGGGGACGGGCGTCTCTTTCTGTCTTTCCCAATAAGCTGTGAGATAGTTGATCTGTTCTTCATCGAAGCGCTTCGGCCGGAAATAGACGCAATCGCCCTTTTCATACCCCCCATAGACAAGCATATCGCCGGAGATTCCTTCCAAGCAGGATTCGATTTTGCGGAGATGGGCGGTGGGGATGTAGCGGCGCAAAAGCTCCTTTTTGCCCGGCATCTCAAGTGCAAGAGAGCCGTTTTGGATGAGGAAAAGGTAAGGAAAATCATACTCGGATAGAGCGATCGAGGCAAAGACGAAGGGCCTTCCCGTCGCCATCGCAATCCGCCAGCCCTCTTTCGTCTTGGCCCGCAAATAGTCTACGACCTCTTTTGGGATCGTGTATTTGTCGAGAGTGATCGTCCCGTCGATATCGAGGGCGATCCATCCTTTGAAAGGAGTTTCATTCATGTGGTAGAATATCCTCTTTGAATGCTATGCTGACGGCATGCTCTTTCATCTTCTTGGCAAAGTTGTCTACACCGCGGACGCTAATGGCGAGCCGCTCACGCAAGATCTTCCTATCCCCGATCTCCCTCCAGGAGACTATGGCATTGCCTTCGTCAAGATGTTTTTGACGCTGATTGCCCTGATCCTTCTCATGGTCGGCTCTTTTTGGTTTTTGCGCCGCCTCGTCCGCTCGCGCTTCAACCGCTCTTCGGGAGAGCAGATGATCCACGTTTTGGAAAAAAAGATGATCAGCCCCAAATCGATGCTCTTTCTTGTTGAGGTCGATGGGCAAAAAATCCTTCTTGCCGAGTCGCAGCATGAGATTCGCCGTTTGCAGAACTGGCCTCATTCGGCAGAACCCCTGCATGCGGAAAACTGGACCGAAAGCACCGACGGGTCGTCCAACGCTCCGTAAGACTGAAAGGCAGCCACTAAGTAGTTACTGTGGAAGTCGTATGCAAAAGGAGGATTGCCCCTCCAACATTTCTCTATAGCTCCAAAATATTGCCGCCCTTCCAGCGGCTTGAAAAGCCCTGCCAACGCAGCACTTTCTAAGGCTAGCAAATAAATCGGCGTGCTTGCAACTTTCCAGATACTCCAAAGAATGTGCTTAACAGGTAGGATGATCAGATTCGCTAGCACGCAAAAGCTCGGACGGGTCAACATCTCTTCGAAGGTATGGAAAAAAATTGAAATGGCAGAGAAGGGAGAGCGGACTGCATGCCAGACCATATACGCAACGCCATAAAAGGGAAGGACCGCCCCGGCGCAAAGGCAGTTGCAGCGGATTGCACTATAGCTTTCACTCCGATAGCGGAGATTGCTGTCTAGATCGATCATTTCCCATCGGCCCGCAGTCTCTTGGGAACCGATCCTTCTTTCGACATAAGCGTGTGCGCAACGGTCGGGTAAAAGGGTATTCATGCATGGGTTTGAGGCGGTCATAAAATAGGTTTTAAAATCTCCCCCAAAATCAGCGCACGGAGGATCTTTCGTTTCCGATTCTTCGCCTTGTCCGGATTTTTTT
>JAKBAE010000050.1 GCA_021809325.1 bacterium | reverse complement strand
GAAGAAACGGTGATATGCGATTGGAGGTTCACTACTGCAGAGGCTCGGATTAAACTGCGAAAGCTATATCCGGTGGTGAGATAATTATTTTAAATACTTTTGAAAAGCTGTACTAGTGCCTTTCCCAAAAAGAGTGGGGAATTAGATCATGTGATTCGTTGAGTTGTCAATAAATTCTTCATGAAAAAGCCCTGGGGAATTTAGGACTTTGGAATTCATTAAAGAAGTCTTGCCTCCCTACAAAAATGATTGATCTCCTTTCGTTTCGCTAGAGACGAAAATGTACAAACTTGCCAATATGCCTCGAGAAAAAACCAAGGGATTTCTTTCATGACCTTAAGTTGTTCTCTTCAAAAGTTTCATGGCGATTATTCAACACTCTTTACTCCAAACGGCGGCTGGCTTTCTTTTGACTTCAAAAAGGGTTGGAAAATAATTCGCACTCCAGTCACTTCCAAAACCCATGAAAGTTATTTCAGCCAACTTATCTCTAATCTTCTTAGAGAGGATTTAAAAGAAATTGTAAATCCTGAATGTCTCGTTTTTCGTATTAATCAAGTTTGGAATAAATATGCTCAATGTCGGTATGAGAATAATAGCCAGGAAGACATTTGTTTTAATTCTAAGGCTAAAGGGTATGATTATCTTTCGAACTTTTCACCAACTTTGATTCTTATCAATGGTGAGCTGTTTTCTAGTGCGGAGCATGCCTATCAGAAGTTAAAAGTAGAAATGCTTGATCCGCAGCGCACAATAGGTGTTGATATAAGCGGGATGAGCGCGCTTGAAATAAAGAAATGGGGAGCCGGCTACGAAGAGAGTTTCAATTTGAATTCAGAGGAAAAGGCGGCTTTTGATGTTAAAAAGCTCGATTTGATGCGGATGATTGTTGAAATGAAGTATAGATTGAATCAGGTTTTTAGGGATGCGCTAATCAAAACTGCTCCCCATCAGCTTGTCGAAAATACCGACTCCGTTTTTTGGGGATGCGGACGCGATGGGAAGAGACAAAATCATCTAGGGCTCATCTTGGAAGAAGTGAGGAAGGGCTGCCTTGTTGAAGGAGCTGTCCAATAGGGAGCGTAACTTAAAAGCCCCTTCGTAGATGTCGTCTCTACGATTTGGATCTCATGGATATGCAGCGCTTTCATGACGCCAAGCACTAAGATGCAGTTGGAGAGGTTGACGTTCGCATAGGGATCGCCTAGCTCTTCATCTGTCTTATTGAGGCAAGACCGGATGAACGATCGCAAATCGTCGCGGGTGATCACTCCCGGGGTGTTGCCAATAGGCTTTACGCTATTGGCAAAAAGGCGTCCGATGCCGACGATGCTCCCGTCTAGATCGCGGATTTGCTTTTTAAGCTCAGGGTAGGCTTTTCTTCCCAGCTCGCGCGCTTTTGCGTCGGCGCGTAGCCACTCCTCTTCCGTCATCGGGTTAGGAGACTTCACAACGGACGGGTCTTTCCCTTGAATGTCGCGGATGATGTAGTTTTTGAATGGAACCGACCCCATCGATTGCATATAGACGAGAAGATCCTCATCTTGATCTGCAGCTGCGATCTGAAAGCTCCCGGTACCGATATCCCAGATGAGCAGCTCTTCAGGCGCGCTTCCGGAAGTTGTAGATGCGCTATAAAAAGCGATGGCGCCTTCTTCTTTTTGAGTGATCACTTTTAAAGGGACTCCGGTTGTTTCGGCAACACGATTCGCAAATTCAACCCCATTGGCAGCTTTTCGGAATGCTTCCGTTGCTACAGCCGCTACTTTCGTAACTTCGTACTGATCTAAAATTTCCTTGATTTCGACAAAAGTTTGAAGGCCCCTTTGCTGGATTTCTTCATTGAAGCAGGCCTCTTCGGATGTTTCCAGATAAGCTTGGTAGGGCACGGCAAATGATTCTTCAAAAAGAACCTGTACAATCTGTTGCGTCTTTGCGTCGACATCTGCGATGCATACTTTGGTACCCCCCGATCCGACGTCAATGGCGGCTCTTCTCTCAATAAGAGGCTTTTCCTCTATTATCGCGCTCATCATGGCGCTTTCTTGTCTCAGGCGGCGATGGCCTGCTCGAAAAGAGATAGAAACAGGATTCAAAAATTTACTTTCTAGTTTTGGAGGTTGTGTAAATGTAGAAATTGAAAAAACCTTTTTTGGTGCATTTAATTTTTGAATCTTCATATCCACCTCATTTTTGTTTGTATTATCATCGTTGTTGTGTTTGATTTCAACTATAAGTGTTGTTTTAATTTACAAATTAACTGTATTTTGCTATAATATAATAAAATCAAGAGGTTGTAGGTGGGTAGATTAGATTTAAGCGATTTAGCGTCCAGTCAATTTATTAATCCGAACATTGCTTTAGATGGCAGGCGGATTGTAACGGTGAAAGGGAAAGAAATTGATTTAAACGACCTGTCTAATCAGATAGTAAAGATCAGTAGCTCTTCTAAAAAAGTGGATGAGCTTTCATATGAAGAGCGTTCTAATGCGATCCGTGTTGTAGAGATGATCAAAACAGCCTACAGCGAAACGGATAAAAAAATTCAGAAGAAAAATGTCTTTACTCAAGCTCTTGTTTGGATGCGCGATTTCTTCGGTTCTTTTTTAACAAATGCGCGCAGTCAAATCGATAAGGATACAGCCAGTCATCATTTTACAGGCTACAGTCCAAAAACGTCTCGGGGGAGATTCTTTATGCCTAAAAATACCCTTCACTCTTTAGCTTCCCAATGCCCAAGTTCAACGCTTGTCTAGACAAATCGAAGTTGCGTCGCATTCGGTCTCGGACTTGGCGGCGCGGCGCGGATCGCCATTTCCAGACCGGTGAAGCGCTTGAGCCCTTCATTGTTTGAGATCGCAATCGCGATCGCTTTTTTCGTCCCAACCAAAAAGACTTGGCTTTTGCCTCTTGTGACGCCTGTATACAGGAGATTGCGGTGTAAAAGCTTAAAGTGCGTCGTGTGAATCGGCATTACGACACAGGGGCACTCGCTTCCTTGGTATTTATGGATAGAGGCGGCGTAGGCGAGCACCAATTCGTCGAGCTCTGAAAATTCATAAGCAACTCTTTTATCGTCGAAATCGACCTCGAGCTGCTGCTCTTCCATATCAACGGTGGCAATCCGCCCGATATCCCCGTTATAGATCTTTTTGTTGTAGTTATTCCGGAGCTGCATCACCTTATCTTGCAAATGGAAACGGCGCCCTGCCCGGAAAAAAGGACGATCGCTCGGGTTCAGCAGGTTTTGGAGCGCCTCATTGAGCATCTCAATCCCGATCGTTCCCCGTTTCATGGGAGAGAGGACTTGGATATCGTTGATCCGATCAAAGCCGTGTTTGGCGGGGATATCCTTTGAGACTAGCTGCAAGATCACTTGCTGGATCGCCTCCGGCGTCTCGGCTTCAATGTAGTGAAAATCGCTCTTTTCATTGCTGTAGATCTCGGGGAACTCGCCCTGGTTGATCCGGTGGGCGTTCGTGATGATCCGCGATCCTTTCGCTTGCCGGAAGATTTCGGTCAGCCTAGTGACGCCGATGAGAGAGGACTGGATCAAATCGCGCAGAATCGTCCCCGGCCCGACGCTCGGCAATTGATCGATATCGCCGACGAAGAGCACTCGTGCGGTGCTCGGGATCGCCCGCAAAAGAGAAAAGAGGAGCGGCGTATCGATCATGCTTGCCTCATCGATGATGAGGAGATCGCACGAGAGGGGATTGTCGCGCGAGCGCTTAAAGCCCCCATTGATGGGGTCCCACTCGAGGAGCGCATGGAGAGTAAATGCTTTGCGATGCGTGATCTCCGACATTCGCTTAGCGGCGCGCCCCGTTGGAGCTGCGAGAAGGATTTTATCAGTCAGCTTTGCCGTGACGGCGAGGATCGCATTCGTGATCGTACTCTTTCCCGTCCCCGGGCCGCCCGTGATGATATGGACCTTGTCTTCCAGTGCCTTTTTCACTGCGGCTTCCTGCTGCTCGGCAAAGCGGATATGCAAGAGATGCTGCACCCAGTCCGCAGCTTTTTCCAAGTCGATCGAGCGAAGCGCTTGCGGACTTTCGATCAGCCGCTTTAAATCCCGCGCAATGCCCTGCTCATAGGCGTGGAAGGGTTTGAGCCAGATGAAAGGCTCTTCCCCGACTTTTTGTTCGATCAGCTCTCCGGTTTCTTTTAAACGATTGACTTGCGCTTCGATCAGGCCCTCTTCCACCTCCAGCATCTCTTTTGCCGCAGGGATCAGCTGCCCCAGCGGATAGCAGGTGTGCCCTTCTGTCGTCAGCTCCCAGAGAACGAACTGGATCCCTGCAGAGAGCCTTTCGGGCGAGTGCTCCGGCAAGCCCAGCTTTTGCGCCAGGGTATCGGCCGTTTTAAAGCCAATGCCGAAAATGTCTTTGGCAAGCTGGTACGGGTTTTTTTTCACCCGCTCGATGCTCTCATTGCCATACGCCTTGAAGATCCTTTGCGCATAAGCAGGGCTAACCCCATGCGCGCGCAAAAAGATCATCACTTCGCGGATCGATCTCTGCTGCTGCCAGCACTCGACAATCTTGTCTTTCTTCTTCTCGCCCAGCCCCTGGATTTCGAGCAGGCGGTGTGGAGTTTCGTCAATGACCTTCAGCGTGTCCGTGCCAAACCGGTCGACGATTTTTTTGGCAAAGACAGGGCCGATCCCCTTCACAAGCCCCGACTCGAGATACTTTTGGATCCCCATCAGATCGCAAGGGACCTCCACCTGGCAATCGGCGACCTCAAATTGCCGTCCATACGAAGGATGCGTCTTCCAGACCCCCTGGCAAGAAACCGTCTCCCCGGGCTGGATCGAGGGAAGCGTGCCGACGATGATCGTAAGCTCTTTTTTCCTTGGCTCTTTCAAACGGGCGACAGTAAAGCCGTTTTCCGGCTGTACGTAGACGATCGCTTCAATATGTCCTTGCAGTGTGTCCATTATTCTTGGTCGGCAAAACCCTCGAAATCAATTTCATACCCATCCGCATCAAAAACATCAAGAGAATCGGGAGGATCGAAATAGGCAAGATACTCAACGCGGATCCATTCATCTTCATATTCGAGCAAAACACCACTCGAGTCTGGAGGCTCGAAATGGGCGGTCGTTTTGTAGCCCCCGAACGTGCACTCGTAAAACACAAAAGCAAAATAGCGGTACCCATTTTCCATCGCATGCTGGGCTGCCTGGGAAAAAGCGTACATCGGAGGTAGAGAGTGGAGAGTGATCGGATCGGCTGCCCTCAAGTTGCGCAAATCCTCTTCATCGAGTTTAGCGATTTCGGCCGAAAGAGAAAAAGCGAATATAAGAGCGTATAAAAACTTGAGCATCAGGGAAAAAATCTAAATGAGACCGCTCTTTTTTGCAAGCAGGTATAATTTAAGGGCTCCGCCCTTAACAACCCGCCAAGGAGACGAGTCCCCTTGGAACCCCTTCTATTTCTTTTCTGCGTTCGCAGAAAAAATAAAAAGGGAGTTCAGAGGGACTTGTCCCTTTGACGGGTTGTTAAGGGCGGAGCCCTTAAATTAACCGACGCTATCGCGGTGTTTTTGTCTTTGAGTAATGCATCCAGATTTTAAGCGTCCCGCCGAGGATGACGAGCAGCGCCCCGCAGATGGAGAGGAGGTTGGGGGTATGATGGAAGAAGATCCAGTCCCACAAGCCGGAGAGGATGACGGAGAGGTAGAAAAACGCCGCGAGTTTGGAGGGGGAGGCGTGTTTGTAGGCAAGGGAGCGGAAGATCTGGTTGGCGAGAGAGGCAACGGCGAGAAACGCGATCAAGATCGCACCCCAAGTCCATTGAGGCTGTCCTAGCCAGAGAGAGCCGGCCCCAATGAGGTAGGGGATCATGGAGAAGAGGGAGCAGAGGAAAAAGAGGTTCAGGATTCCAAGGTCGGCGTTTTCTTTTCTGGAGTTGATCCCGAAGACGACCTGCGACGCTCCTTGGGCAATCCCGGAAAGGAGTCCGACAAAGCTGGTGAAAGAGAGGATCGTTTTATTCGGCTGCAAGATGAGCACCGCCCCGATCATCGAGATGGCGACTCCGATCCATGTCGATCTGCCAATCCGCTTTTTGAGCACGCCCCATTCGATGATGGGGATGAAGAGGGGACCAAGGTTTAGGAGGACGGTTGCATTGAGGAGGTTATTGTGTTTGAGGTAGTAGTAAAAGCTGTATTGGGAAAGAAGGACCAGGAGCGCTCGTAAAAAATGGAGTTTATAGTCGCCTTGCTTCAGAAAATTTCGAAGGGAGCCTTTCAGCCAGAAGAAGAGAAGGCAAAAGAGAAAGGAGACGGAATACCTCCAGAAAATGAGGGAGGGGAGGGAAAAGAGGTTATTACCCAGTTTTCCGAAAAGGGCGGTAAACGAGAGCCCCGATGCCGAGGCCAGCATGAGCCAGATGCCCGTATGGTAGGATTTTTTTTTGTCCGTCACAATAGTTTGGACTATTGCAGAGAGTGATTATTTAATCGACCCGTTTGAAGCGAGGAACGGTCTGTCCATTGATAACGACCTCTTCCAGAAACATTTGCAGAGGGCGGATCCAGATTCCATGATCGCCATAGAGGGCTTGGTAGACTACATACTCTTCCAGCGTTTCGCTGTGGCGGGCAACATAAAGAAGTTTATAGGGATGGCCTTTATAATGTTCGTAGAGGCTGCCCGGGATAAGAGCTTTGGCTTCATTAGATAATGGAGGAAGCAAGGCTTTGGATCCTTTATTCACATGTGCTATAATATCCGGCAATTGAGGAAATTGTCTATGGAAAAGGTCAGAATTAGCAAGCTCCTTTCAGAGAGAAAGGTCTGTTCGAGGCGGGAAGCGGAAAAATATCTTGAGCAAGGTCAGATCTTTTTAAACGGAATTCTTGTCACCGAGCAGGGGACAAAGGCGTATCCGACCGATACGATCGAGATCGGATCGAGCGCAAAGAAAGAGCAGGGGCAGAAAGTGACGGTTATGCTGCATAAGCCTCTTGGAATCGTCTCCAATCTGCCCGAGCCGGGCTATAGGGAAGCATCCGAACTGATCGTAGAGGAAAACCACTGGGAAAGGGATCGGTATTCTTTTCAGGAGCTGACAGCCCCGCTCCATGTCGTAGGCCGCCTTGATATAAATTCCAAGGGGCTTCTCCTCTTGACCCAGGATGGGCGGGTTGCCAAGCAGGTCATTGGCCCTGAAGCGAATATGGAAAAAGAGTATATCGTCCGTTTCGAGGGGCATCTAAGCGAAAGGCAGGCAGACCAGCTCCGCAAGGGGATTTTCTTAGATGGGAAGCTGCTCAAGCGGGCAGGGGTGGAGAGAATGGATGCGCATACTCTGCGCATTATTCTTATTGAAGGGAAAAAACGGCAGCTTAGACGGATGTGCGAGATCGTCGGGATTGAGGTTACTTCTCTCAAGCGCGTCCGGATCGGCCGTTTGCAGCTGGGAGATTTACCTGCAGGCCAGTGGCGCTACGTTGATGCTAAGGAGTTATTGCCCTAAATCCGTAGAGGGGCTAGTGTCCGCATAGGAGGTTCCCTATGCAGCAGCAGTCTTCAGTCCACCCATGGAAAGCCCGTCTTGTAGTTGGCAGCATCATGCTCGGCCTTGCTTTTATCGGCATGGTGATTACGGATGTCCAAAAGACAGGCGGATGGGACTATTGGAAATGGGTCGTCCCCGTCTATGCGATCCTTGCCATCTGGCTTAGCTGGTATGTGAAACGGCAAAACCAGATTGTAAGCCCCATTTCCATTGGACACGAGATCCTTCATTGGGCAGGGCTTATCCTCTCCATTTTCCTGGTCTCTTATTTTGTCCATCTCGGGACTGTCAGCCGGTTTATTGCCGGGCTTTTTGATTTGACGCTCCTAAGCCTGGCCGTGTTTATCGCAGGGGTATATCTCGACCATATCTTTTTACTCGTTGGAGTGGTTCTTGGGGTTTTCGCCCTTTTGACGGCTCTTTTGGTCCAGTATATGTGGGCGATCGCAATCCCCGTTGCGATCGGCGGCGTTGGGGTTCTTGCGATCTATCTCTGGCTTGCCCATTCCAAGAGCCAAGCTGGAAAGTGACTCCAAGCACTCTGTGAGGAGGGGAAGCCTTTTATGAAGATTTGTAGTTGAGCCATTTTTGAACAGTTGCTTCTGCTAAGGATGCAGAAGAATCGATCATTGTGCAGGCGGGCCGATCTATTGCAAGCAAGGGATTCAAATCGGTGCAAACAAGCAAGATGGCATCTATATTTTCGTTTTGAGCGCTCTGATAGAGTTTTCGCCATTGAACCAGCGGCAGTTCGCTGGAGGCTTTGATCTGGCGCAGGATAAGATCGATTTCGTCTTGCCAAGAGAGGTGGAACGCAAATTCGAGTCCTGCTTTAAGAACGCCTGTCTGATAGATTCCCGATTCTAGGGTTGTTCTCGTTCCGAAGAGTGTGATTTTTTTTGCGTCTTTTGGGATGCGGGCCAGCGTTTCCTCGATCATATTGAGGAAGGGGATTCGGGTGCAATGGCGCAGGTGGCCAAAGTAGGCATGGGCGCTATTGCAGGGCATCGCGATGAACGAGGCGCCGCAGGTCTCTAGTTTTTTCAAGCCATTGCAAATTGTTTCTCTCATCAGAGCATGATCGATAGGGCGATCGAGATAGAAAGGTGTTGGAAGCGAGTAAATCAGCATCGGAGGAAAATCGATATCGTGGATGACCCCGGTAATTTTTTGATAGGTTGTAACAACCTGATCAATGAAGGGAGCAGTCGATTTAGGTCCCATACCGGCAAGAATGCCTATCATTTGCAAACCTCTACGGTGATCCTGGGGCCATGCGGCGTTTCAAAAGAGCCTTGCGCCATTGGGAACCGATTGCGTTGGTTCAAGCAAGACGATTTTATCGGCTTCATCGGCAAGGCCTAATACTAATACCTCGGAAAAAAATTTACCGATTTGCTTCGGAGGAAAGTTAACGACTGCAATCACTTGTTTCCCGATCAGGTCCTCCTTGCGGTAGTGGTGTGTGATCTGGGCGGAGGAGCGCTTGTTTCCAAGGGGTCCAAAGTCGATCTCTAATTTATAGGCAGGTTTTCTGGCTTCGGGAAAATCTTGGATGGAGACGATGGTTCCGACGCGGATATCCACCTTTAAGAAGTCGCTGAATTGAATTTGTTCGAAAACCGGTTCGGACAAGTGCATTGATTCTCTCCCTTGCTGAGAAAGATAGTATAGATCTTTTGAATCTCGATGTCAAAAGAGGGGGTAAGGTTGAAAAAAAAGCTCAACTCCTCTATGCTATTTATCAATTTGATAAAAGTGTAGTTTTTTAATGAAAACGGAATTACTGGGTGATTTAGATTTGCCTAATGTTTGCGATGGGGAGGATAAAAGTTCTCCTTTTGTCAATTGCATCCGAAAAAAGTACCGCCATATCCGCAAGTGGGCCCGTAGAACTCAGACTAACTGCTTTCGCATCTATGACCGCGAGCTGCATCATTATCCTTTGTCAATTGATTTTTACGCCGGACGCTATTCGATCTCCTATTTTTCCCCTAGTCGCACCGATTTAGATCCACCTGACGAACTCATTAATGAAGTGGAAAGCGCTTTGCAGCTTCTTTTTTCTGCCGACCCCGCCCAAATTTTTTGGCGGTGCCGTATAAAGCGCTCCAAGTTTCAGCAGTATGAGAAGCAAAATGGCTGCAAAGAGTTTTTCACCGTTCTTGAGTATGGGGTGAAGTTTCGGATCAATTTGCAGGACTATCTCGATACAGGACTTTTCCTCGATCATCGGGAGACGAGGCAGATGGCGGCGCGGCTAGGAGTTGGCAAAAGGGTGCTCAATCTCTTTGCTTATACTTGCTCTTTTAGCGTCCATGCGGCAAAACAGGGAGCGGCGTATACCAAGAGCATCGATCTTTCAAATACCTATACGGATTGGGGACGGGAAAATTTTCTTCTCAATGGCCTCTCTTTGCAAGCTAATCGGATCGTGCGTGCCGACTGCCTCGCATTTTTGGACGAAGAGATTGAATCAAAGGGGAAGTATGGGTTGATCATCATTGACCCTCCGACGATTTCGCGCTCTAAAAAAATGGATCAAATGTTCGATGTGCAAATTGACTACGTTTCATTGATAGAGAGGGCGTTGAAGCTGCTTAACGAAGATGGGACGATTCTCTTTAGCACCAATTCACGCAAGTTCGTCTTCGATGAGACGCTCTTTCCGGCGACCGTCCAAGAGATTTCTCACAAAACACTTCCCATTGATTTTCTCGATCCGAAGATCCATCGCTGCTGGAAAATAACCGTTTCCGGTTGATCTCTTTCAGTTTGTTTGCTAATCGGGCTATTGATGGATAAGATCTATACAATTGGCCACTCTACACGTTCGATTGAAGAGCTACTCTCGCTTTTGAAGGTTTATGACATTGAGCTTTTGATCGATATCCGGACAATTCCAAAGTCGAGGCATTGCCCTCAATTCAATCAAGAACCATTGAAACGGGCCTTGAAAAGAAATGGGATCGGCTATCGGCATCGAAAGGACTTAGGTGGTTTTCGCCATCCTTTAAAAGAGTCTGCGAATACAGGGTGGATCAATGCTTCTTTTCGCGGATATGCCGATTACATGCAAACTCCTGCGTTTGAAAGAGCCTTGGAAAAGTTAGAGAAGCAGGCTCTCAAAAAGCGCGTTGCCCTTATGTGCGCTGAGGCTGTGCCGTGGCGCTGCCATCGAAGCCTTGTAGCAGATATTCTTACCGTGAAGAAGTGGAAGGTCTTTCACATTCAAAGCAAGAAAACCGCAAAAAGACATTGCCAAACTCCCTTTTTGAGAATGAAGCGAGGAAAACCTGTTTATCAAGCTCCTCCAAGCGAAGCTTAGTATAAGTTCTTAGAGGCGAGACCAAGCAAGGGTATTGTTGCCCATATGCATTCCAATAGGCAGATGCAATGTTCCCGTTAATTCTTTAGCCGCGCCGAAAAGCAGCCCCATAATAGTAGCTGCCACTACTTGAGGAAGAAAAAGAGTCGGATTGCACCAAAAGAAAAGTGCGTTGGTGAAGTGGGCAAGCCCAAAGATGACCGCTGTGAAAAAAAGAGACGTAATTCTGGCAGCTCCATTAGCGGCCGGATTTGCACAACCCTGGTTCGCATAAAACGGCTCTAGTTTGTCCGCGAGCGCTTCTTGAAGATCTCCTCTAAATTGCTGCTCTTCTAGAAGAGGGATGAGAAAGCACACAAACGGAGTCATGATGACTTTCCAGCCGAGGGATAAAGTCCCGAATGGATCGGCAAGAACGGGGGAGAATCCTAAAAGGCTTATTACTGTTTGTGTTAGAGGGCTGTAGATTTTATGGATTCCTAAGCCAAGTCCGAATCCAATAATCAATTGAGCATCAAAAGACGTCAGGAGGCCCTTTACTTTTTGGACGGCAGAATAAATAGCGTCGCCATTAAAGCGATCCAGCAGTCCAGATGCATCGGAAAAGCATGTAGAGGAGACAGATAAAGACATACTCAATTTCTTTGCAAATGTGTGAAATTTTTTGTGAAAGGCAGTCTATTCGTAATCGAAGAAAAAAACACTAAGATTTTGAAAAGGGCGATCTTATCGATTTGATGCACTCTTCCAAGAGGGGGATTCTAAGATCCCCCCTTGCGGCTATTTTAGCGTTTTACTGCCAAGCTAAATGTTTTGCCTGCTTGTTGAAACTGCAATTCAGACACCATTCCATCCTCTCCCACGACAAACTCCAGTTTGCAATCGGGGACTTCTTTGATCGAGAAGCGATTTCGCTTTTCAGGCTTCATCACACAAGAAGGCGCTCCGGGGACAGCTGCGCTTAGGCGGCTGCCGTTTAATGAAATCTCCATGGAAAATAGCGGGCACTCGTAGAGGCCGACAAAGTGTTTTAAATACTCGGCTGCAAGCAGCTCATTCGAAACTTTGCGTTTAAAGACAATGGCGGGCAATTGCGATTCGAATGAGATGCGCAGCTCTGCAATATCTCCGGATCGGCTAAAGACGAAAGACCCTTCCATTTTTCGCGCATCTTCCCTTGACTCCATAGAGAGGTTGAAGTAGTCGTGGCCGGCATGATCGATCAGGTAGCAGATGTCATTATGCGATACAATGAGCTCTCCATCCTTCAGGATAACCTGGACGCTGCCGTACCCAGAATGCTCGAACTCGCCGACGTATTGATCGAGAGGACGAGAGAATGGGGGCTCGGAGAGATCTTTTACAGCGCTCTCCGATTGTTTGAGCATTTCTTTCGCTTGTTTTTCTTTTTCTTGGACTTTAGAGAGCCATGAGTCATCTTCCTTCCCAAGCAAGAGATCCGCGATCCCATAAGCAGCCATCGTGGGGAATACTCCATGGCTATCGGAGTTTGTCAACAAGACGACGCCTATTTTTTCTTTGGGATAGAGTGTTACCTCCGAAATAAATCCGTCGATGCCTCCTCCATGCGCTACGATATAGCGGCCGTCATGCAGTCCGGTGAACCATCCCAAGCCATACCCGAACAGATCTTCAAACATAGGTTCATGTACGGGCATATGGACTTGATGCATCTCTTTCAAAGTGCTTTTCTGGATCAGTTGACCTCCCTCGGAAA
The DNA here is from genome assembly GCA_021809325.1 of bacterium. Taxonomy (GTDB): domain Bacteria; phylum Chlamydiota; class Chlamydiia; order Chlamydiales; family SM23-39; genus JAKBAE01. The sequence continues at coordinate 3,158 of JAKBAE010000050.1, read as the reverse complement.
GCTGTAACGCTATCCAGTTTACCATATCTTTCACCGATGAATTGATCGAGCCGGCAGGTCCCATGTTTGAGATTTTCCTAAATGGGATCGCCTCGATCTTCTCATTTTTTTCCGTATGGGGAGAGGCAAAATCATTCGTTTGCTCCGACGTTTCGACGGAAAAATTGGAATGGTCCATGCCAAGGGGTTGAAAAATCCTCTCTTGGACAAACTCTTCCCAGGTAATTCCTGAGACTTTTTCAATGACGAGTCCTGCAACTGCGTACATGACGTTATTGTATTGGAATTTCTCGCGAAGATCATAAGTGGGCTCCAAATGAGGGAGGCGATTTAGGATTTCATAGCGGGGAAATTCTGCATTGTACCAGACCATGTCGTGGCGGGGGAGTCCGGATCGATGGGTTACTAAATCTCGGATCGTCAGATGATGGGTCGCATGGACGTCTTTGAGCCTAAATTCAGGCAGATACCGGATCACTGGATCGTCCCAAGCGAGTAGACCCTCATCGACCAATTGCCCCAAAGCAAAAGTGGTAAAGGCCTTAGAGCAAGAGCCAATTGCAAACAAGGTGTTTTCCGTAACAGGCGATGGATCGGTAAAGTTCCGGACGCCATAGCCTTTTAAGAAAACGACTTTTCCGTCGACGACGATGCCAACAGCCATTCCGGGGATCCGAAGCGACTCCAGGGCTTGGTTCATGAGGAGATCGACTTTTTCCAGCCGCTCTTGGATTAGCGCATCGGGCTGGACGGTATCGAAAGCCTCTGCTTGGCCTCCGATCATTGTTAGTGCGCCAATGCCTGCAAATAGTTTGTCTTTAAACATAATACACCTTTTATTTTCCTTGGTTTTTGAGAGTCTCGTTTATAAATGCATCAAAAGCCTGATAGAGAAAATCAGGGAATTTGGGATGGTAAGCCTCATAGCACTCTCTTCTATCCAAGATGCTATCTCGAATTTTTAACAGGATTTCATGCGTGAGCGTATGAAACTCTCCAAGAAAAGCGCAGTATCGTTGAACCACTTCCTGAACTTCTTTGGAGCCGGGGTGCAAGTTTTGCTCGACTGCTTTCAAGAGCAGCTTTAGCAGCCTATTGGAGCGGTCTGTCAACTCATCTACCTCATCTACAGAAAGGCTCTCAATTTTTTCTTGGGCCCTCTTATAAGCTGCCTGGCCCATTTCTTTGACCTCCATCTCCTCGATTTCTTTTACGAGGTTGAGGTAAGAGTTGAACTTCTCGAGCTTTTCTTTTTGATTCAGGGTGCAGTTTTTGTATTGAGGCAAGGCCGCTTCAATACTGCTCTGATGGATCCGCAATTTCTTTATTTCTTTGGCAAGGGCCTCTTTTCTTGCGATTAGGGCAGATGAAGCAGCTTTGTTGGGGTTGTTTGCCTGAAAGATTTCCTTGATTTTAGGCAATCCAAGCCCGACCTTTTTAAAGAAAACAATTTCAAAGAGGCGCATGAACTGTTCATCGCTATAGAGCCGCTTTCCATTGGCCATGCGGATCGATGGCTTTAATAACCCGATTTGGTCGTAGTGGCGCAAAGTGCGGATAGTGACCCTTGCCTTTTTCGCAAGTGATGTAATGCTATGTTCCATAGGCAGACTTTTTGTTTTGAAACGGCATCTAGTATACAACATTACGTAACGTCAACTGCAACAGGAATATCTGTGGATTTTTCGGATGCTATACTGATTGTGCTCAAATGGGCAAAATTCGAATATTAAGAACTCTGAGGATCATCGCCTTTGTGAGGCGTATTCATGATTTTATTGACGCAGTCTAGCCAATCAGTCCAAGCAGGTGGGGTAGTCGTCTCACCATTTTTTAATAGCTGTAAATCTCCTAACAAAGACTTTACGTCGTCGGAAGAAGTTTGTGTATAATAATTTTTTAAAAAGCAGATCATTGATTTAAATGCTTCTGTGTAAGTTAAGTTTGTGTCTGCGCAATCCTTTTTTTGTTTCTTGCTCACTTTCATCACACAATTGACCCAATCATCCCAAGCCGCTGGATCCATTGTGCTATTATCGTCGCTAAATTGAATCCCTCCCAATAGAGAGCCAACATCATCGGATTTTGTGTGTTTATAGTAATTATCTAGAAATAAGGACATGGATTTATATGCTTCTAATGTGTGTAGATGTGCGGTCATTTATTTTTTTATTTCAGGATTGTTTCTGTTTCTAATGTTTCTTGAACTTTAAGGGTTAGGGCAATTCCCAGGATTTATTGTTACCAGGAGAATCTAAATTTTCTAAATCTTTTTTTGCTTTCACAATTGCTCTCAAAGCCATATCAAGTTCAAATTCCCAACATTGATTTTTTGGATGTGGGTAAAACTGTATTATATAACTTTGTCCCACTGTCTCTTTAGAAATTTTGGCCCAAAACATATTTTCGTAATATATTTCAGCAACTAGGCGTTCTCTGTCGGGAGGACTTGTAATTATGATTTCGAATTTCATTTGCCCTTTGATTTTAAGATCATTTCTCTTAAAACATACGGGTCGAGATCGATATCATTGTTCCAGCAGACGGTTCCCCCTAGTGAATCAATATGGACAGAGTGCCAAAAGTCTTCTGATTCCCAAGCTTTATATATTCCCTTGCCAACATGGTCTGACAGATCTACTTCACCTTCAAGTCCATCATCAAATCGTACCCATAAAACATAATGCGGCTTTGCTTTGCAATCTACGATAGTGGTTGTTTTCCACTCTGTATCACCGGTTTTATAGGCTCTATCTGAACTCTGCAGAACTCTGTTGACATGCTTAGTGGTTCCTAATTCAGCAAGTTTATATTTTGCCTTCTCGAGAGCTGCCAGAGCATCTTCTAAAGGAAATTCCCAATAGTGTTGGTGAGGATGGGTATAGAACTGAATGATCATTTTGTCACTCTGCTCTTGATTAATTTCAATCCATAGGAAGCCCTTGAAGTATATTTCAGCAACGAGATTTTCTCTGTCTGGAAGGCTTGCAATATCAATTTGAAAATCATTTAAATTCATTTTATTAGGGCTCCAAAAATCCTATAAATTGTTTTCCGTCCTGTGTAAATCTAGCTCCCCCTAGTGCACCTTTTCATAAAGAATTGGAGTAATTTCGGCGTCAAAGCCCCTACAATCGACGATCGCAAACTGGTTTGTA
>JAKBAE010000049.1 GCA_021809325.1 bacterium | reverse complement strand
ACCCGAGCCCTTCTGCCCAGACGGCGTAGCAGCTCTTTTTCCTAGCAGCCGTTTGCGTTTTTCCATAAGGAGAGCTGTTTTTTGAGGGCAGTTTTCTCGACGCAATCAAGGAAGGCTCAGAAATCAGGGCTGCGCTCGCAGTGGATTGGGTTTCAAGCCATCTCATGTAGCGCTCTTGCATCATTCGGTTGATGGCGACCGTATTGATGCCAAACAAGGTATTTTGCGCCGTCCATGTCGAGATTGCATTGCGCGCAGGCGAGATGCTGTCTAGCGCTGCTTGCGCCTCTGCCGGCGGCAGAGCTCCGACGGCCAGGAGTACGGGCTGCACTGCCGGGTCAGCTTCAAAGCGGTTTAGATAATCGGCTACGGCCTTCGCGTTGCCCGTCAGCCCAGTTGTAGAAATGATCGCATAAATTGGCTGTAAGATCTCGAGCTGTACATAGTTGGACCCGTAGTTCAATTGTCCTACAAGGCCCGTAGTATTGTTCTGCACGTTGCTCGTAAGAGTAGCAAACGTTCCTGTTCTTGAAGCTCCTGTCGTAATGAACGTATAGGTTGTCCCTGCTTGATAGATGCCGCGATCTACGGTGACAGCCAAATTGCCCGCAATAACCGCGTTGTTGGTCACGTCATAGAGCGTGTGCTGCCCGGCATCGTTGATCTCAAGCGCAAGGTTGGCGCCAGACATCAGGGTCAGGTTGCCGAGGTTGATTGTTCCGATCGAGTTGCCCCCGCTGATGGTTCCTCCGCTCTCAACGGTGACGGTTTGCGAGATCGTTCCCGTCCCTTTTAAGGTGCCGCCGCTATTTACCGTGACATTGCTAGCACTCAGACTTCCTGTGCTGTTGACGCCGACAACCAGCGTCCCTCCGTTGACTAGGGTCGGGCCGTTATAGGTATTGGTTCCCGTTAACGTAGTTGTGCCTGGCCCTTGTTGAGTCAAGCCGCCGCTGCCGCTCATTGTCCCTGAGTAGGTGGCGCTGCTACTGCCGGAGATCGTAAGAATGCCGGTGTTTGCCCCAAGATTGACATTTCCGCTTCCGGAAAGAGATGAGATGGTATTGGGATGCCCGTTTAAATCTAACACCCCGCCATTGACCACCATGCCGGAAGAAGAAGAAAAGGTGTTATCTGCACCCGCTAGCAGTGCGCCAGCGTTAATCGTCGTCGTGCCGTTATAGGAGTTCACCCCTCCAAGTACAAACACCCCGCTGCTATCCAATGTCAAGTTGCCCCTTCCCTGGATGGCGCCATTATATGAAGCTCCATAAGGCCCGCTGAGAGTGAGCGTGTTTCTAAAAATTAGAGAACCAAATGTTACATAGCCGCCGCTTGACCCTCCACCGGAGATGCTGGGAATGGTTTGGTCATAGCCATTGAGATTTACTGTAGCGCTCACAGCATCCGCTGTCGTAATGGCGGAGTTTGGGGAAAAGGCGTTGTCTGCACCTGCTTTCAAAGTGCCGGAGTTTACTGTTGTTACGCCACTGTAGGTGTTATTGGTGCCGGTGAGCCGAAGGGTGCCGCTCGCTAAGTTCAAGATGAGATTTCCACCGTTTTGAATTGAGCCTCCATAAGGAGAAGAGGAGCTGGGGCTTCCCGTTAAGGTCAGCGTACCCGTGCCAAGAAGCACATTTCCGCCGTTGGCACCCCCTCCGGAGAAAAAGGGAATGGATTGATCGTGGTTGTTCAAAGACAGGACGGCTCCTGATGTATTGGCCATCGAAACAGCAGATGAAGGAGAAAAGGCATCGGCGGCTCCCGCTTGGAGCGTGCCGGAGTTTATCGTCGTTGTCCCGCTGTAGGTGTTAGTGCCGTCTAGTACGAATATTCCGCTGCCGTTGAGCTGCAAGCCGCCTGTGTTTTGAATGGAGCCGCTATAAGTGCCATAGGTTCCTTGAACGGTAAGGGTACCTGTGCCAAGCAGTACATCGCCGCCGGTTGCACCGCCGCCTGAGAGAGATGAAATAATTTGATCATAATTATTTAAGTTCAGCTTGGCTGTCGCATCATTGGCCAAGACAATGTCGGAAGATGCTGAAAATGCATTGGGTGCTCCTGCTTGGAGGGCGCCTGTGTTGATCGTAGTCGTCCCGCTATAGGTATTATGGGTGCCGTTGAGTTGGAAGGTTCCGCTGCCGCTGAGCGTCAAGCCGCCCGTACCTTGGATGGAGCCGCTATAGTTGCCGTAGGTTCCGGTCTGGGTGAGGGTTGCCGAGCCGAGCAGCACATTGCCGCCGGATGTTCCGCCGCCGGAGAGAGAGGGGATTGACTGATCGTGGTCGTTCAAGTTAAGCGTCGCTCCTGCCGCGTTCGCCATCGAAATGGCGGAACTGGGAGAGAGAGAGCCGGTCATACCCGCTTCTAGTGTGCCCAGGGTCACTGTTGTTGTGTTGGTGTAGTCATTGGTTGTTCCTGAAAGGGTCAGAGTGGATCCCCCGATTAGTGTGAGGCTTCCTCCCACTCCTGTTAGCTTTCCGGTAAATTCCGAGTTGGAAATACTGTTGACAATCAGAGTATTGGTTCCAAGCTGAACGGTCCCGCCGCCGGTCAATGGGCTGATTGTCGTCGAACTTCCGGAAGTAAGTCCACTGATATCAAAGGTCCCATCGACCGTCGTGACGCCTCCTGTGGAAGGGAGCGCTCCCGAAAGCGTGAGGGCGAGCGTTGCTCCTGACGTAATATTTGTTCCCGAACCATAAGTTGTAGGATAGGCAATTGTTAGCGTGTTCGGTCCTGATACCTTTAAACTAGCCGGTCCGCTAACTGGACAAGAGATTTGCATGGAGGCATAGGTTGTATCGAAATCGAGATACACTCCGTTGAGATAAATGCCTTTTCCCGAACCTGCGAACGTAAAATCAACAAAATTATGGGAGCGGATTATCGGGCCGCCGGACGTTGACAATATGTATGCATCTGAATTGGGGTTGCCTAAATTACCAATGTTGTCAATTTCTATAGACGCTGAACCAATTGAGGTTCCCCCGGTGTAAGTATTGGCTCCTTTTAAATAGAGATTATAACCTTCAAGAGCCACACTACCTGATAGAGTTCCTCCGTCTTGAATTACTCCTGAGTAGATGCCGTCTCCGAACGTAGTTAGGGTCCCCCCACTGATGTTAGAGCTCAGATCAATCGTTCCGGCTCCATTCAATTGTAAGACTTTAGAACTAAATCCATTGAGATTCAATGTCGCAGAACTTCCCAGAGTATAGCTGCCTAGCGGAAGCGCGCCTGCCGCTCCAGCTATTAGAGTTCCGCTATTGATATTGACATGCTTTATTGTTTGAGAACTATTAGATCCTGTTAGAGTATAGGTAGAAGTGCTGTCGATCGAAAGCGTTCCCTCATCCGGCGCGGTCATTTGGCCGCCAAATGTTCCCGAGGCATTCGTTAGATTCAGTACGCTTCCGCCGGTAAATTCTATCGTGCCACTTGAGCCTGTAAGGTTCGGGATCGTTTGGCCGATGTTGTTGTTCAAGCTCACTGTTCCGCCATTCATCACGATGGAAGAGTTGGGAGAAAAGGCGCTATTTGCCCCTGCTTGCAGCGTGCCGGCAGTTACCGTTGTCGTGCCCATGTAAGTGTTGCTTGTACCACTGAGCTCTAACGTGCCGGACCCGGTCTTGGTAAGGTTTCCCCCTCCCGTGATGGCTCCCGATTCGGTCCAGGTGCCGGCAGTCACTTGGACGGTTCCATTGCCCGTGAGGGAAACAGCCCGGTTTGAGGTGAATGGAGTCGTTGCATCAACTTTGAGCGTTCCGCCATTGAAGTCGAGCGTGCTGGCAGATGTTCCGAAGTTGAGATCTTCGCTGATGGAGACTGTGCCTGCGTTCAAATCAATGGCGGCGGCAAAAGTTGCGGGACTTTGCGTTTGCCCTGTCAAATCGAGAGTTCCTGCCCCGATATTTTGCAGGGTAAACGTTCCGTTTGTATTGCTCGCCAAAGGATGGGCCAGTGAAAGCGTCACTCCGGAGGAGATGTTAAATTTCAGCGTGCTGTTTTGATCCGCAAAAATATCCGGGCCCAGAGCGGATCCGTCCGTAGCCGTCCCTGCGCCTCCGGTTCCGGCAGCGCCTCCTAGAACGGAGTTGAGGGATGTGTTCGAAAAAGCGCTATTTGCGGCGGCTTGAGAGGTGTAAGCGAGAGTGGTTGTCCCTTGATCCGTCACAAATAAGGCCCCGCCGAGTCCGGCTCCGCCGCCGCCCGGGGTTCCTTGGTTCACTCCCGAGTTGCTTCCGCCGTCTCCTCCGCCGAAAGCACTCGTCGCGACCGGTCCCGTTGAACCGGCTGAGGCGCCGCCGCCGCCGCCGCCGATCCCTCCCATGCCGCCGCCAGCGCCGCTGATGCTTCCGGACGAATCGCCCTCGCCGCCGCCGCCGCCGCCGTAGCCGCCGGCCCCACCGGCTGTGGCAGAACCTGATCCAACTTGTCCGCCGCCGCCGCCGCCGCCATATCTTCCTCCTGCAACTCCAGGCGAACCGGCATCTCCTCCGGCGCCGCCGCTGCCGCCGCCACTCCCTCCCACAGACATTGATCCGGGGGACCCCGTGTCTGTGGCAAGCTCGCCGCCGCCGCCGGCCCCTCCTGTAGTGCCGGTGACTGCGGGATTACTTCCTCCCGCTCCGCCCAAGCCGCCGCCGCCGCCAGCCCCTAAAACGTTGCTTGCACTGGCAATAATATTTCCGCCCGCACCGCCCACCGCCTGATTGCCGGTAAAAGAAACGTTTGTCAACGTGACAGAAGAATCAGCAAAACAGCCGCCGCCGAGCCCGCCGCCGCCGCCCCCGCCGCCGCTGCTGCCGTCTTGATTGACCCCTCCTCCCGCACCGCCTGTAGCCAATCCATTTAGGATCGTCAAGTTCGAGATGATTGGAGGGGAGGCGATCCCTTCGGCAATGAAGAAAGGCCGCAACCCCATTCCGCCGGAAACGGTGATGTTGTTTGCTTGGCCATTGATCGTGTATGTGTTCGAAATTACAAGTGGAGATGTAAGGGTGATCGTTTGGTTTTGAATGTTGAAAAGGATTGTACTGCCCGGATCGCTGTTGGCTGACGCAACCGCTTCCGCCAAGCTTCCAGATCCCGACGGATTGGCATTGTTGACGGTATATGTCGTACCATAAAGATATCCAGACCAAAATAGAGAACAAGCGACGCTAAACGTGAATCCTCGTAAGTCCATTTTACCCCTTGGAAATAACCAAAAACTGACTGTAGTTACAAAGTGGATTCATCGCAACAAATCTTTGAATGATAATAACACCAATCCCAACAAATAAATCCATATTTGAGCGCGTCAAAGCGCCGCAAATTGACGATCGCAAGTGGCATTGTATTGATTAATACTATACCACATGCGATCGTCGATCTTGGGGAGCTTACACGCCGGTCCAATACCCAAGTTTAAGGCTGTGTTTGGTATAAGAGGGAGGAGATCCCTCCCCCTATCATCACTGAAATTCTTAGGTTCTGCTAGGCGCTGCTTCGCGGAGCTGATCGATCGCCTTTTGAAGCACTTGTGCGGCCGCATCCTTGAGGCTGCTCTCGGGCTGGGCTGCTTTCGACGACTTGTCTTGCAGCTTTGTCTGCTTAATCATTGCAATCGCCTCGAAGTTTTTCACCGAGCCCGACTTAGAGGCTTCATAAAGCCCCCCGATTTTCGGGAAAAACTGAGAAAGCTGTTGCACGGCAGCCTGATCCTTTCCGTGGGTGCACGCAAAGGATGCTGTAAAGAAAATGAGCGCAACTGTAGCGGTAGTAAGAGCCGAGCTGCCCTGGGCTTTCATTCCATCGGCTTGCTTGTTCGTGAACAAGGTGATTTCTCGTTCTGTCGTAAGTACTTCCTGCCGGTCTTTTTGTGAGATTTGGGACATGGTCACATGGATAAGCGCAACCAGATTGGCCAAGCGGTGCAGGAATGCGTCTGTCTCTTTATCTTCATGAAGACAAATCGCATCTGTGGATGTTGATGATATTGCGTCTACTGACATGTTTATTGCCCCTGTTTTTGAGTTGCGATTGCAATTTTAATGACTCTGTCGATCTCTTCGGAAATCTTAAACATTTTTTGGATCTCTGCAGTTCCTAACGTGATCTCTGACTGGAGAAGGATCGATTTTTCCAGAAACTGCTTCAGTGTGGCCTGGATATTTTGGGAGCGGTGCGTATGATAAGCAACTCCGAGCTCCTGGCCGATCTTCATTCCATTTGCTGCGGTATTAAAGATCGTCTCTATACTTGTCTCTGCTAGCCTTGCGTATAGATTTGCATGGTAGGCGCCGCAGGTTGCGAGGATCGATGTAGCAATGGCTGTAGTAGTCATCGCGGTATCGAAATTTTGCGCATATTTGATTTGCAGCTGCTGCGATTCCGTTATATAGGATGCTGCCCAGCGCCAAGCGCCCGAGTCAGCTCCGGCCCGATTGACGATGCCGATCACGCCGGATGCAATGAGGAAGACCGCCGGAGCAACGCCAACACCGCTCGTAAAACAGGCTGCTCCCAAAGCGATTGAGCTGGCGTAGGTCATATACTCGGCAATCGCTTTCCAAGCGCCCCAATAGTTTTGCGCTTTGATCGCCTCGTGATGGTTTTTCAGCATTTCAAGCTTTTCGCGGTTGAATACCTCGAGCCTCTTCAAGTTGGCCTTGATCTCAACTTCAAGATGTTTGCCTTCGTCTTTGAGCGTTTCCGTCAAATCCGCCTCTAAACGAAGAAGCGCAAACATGTAGTTTGGCTCAGGCTGAGAGAAGAACGGTTTCGTAATCGCCGCCCAGATCCCTTCCGAAGGAGGGGGCGCTACAGAGAGGCTGGAGTCGCCCGAGATGCCAAGAGGCACCTCTGTCGGAACCACGCTTGCAGGTTGAAATAGCGAGGTGGTTTCAACTTCATTCATTCCATCAATTGCTTCCATCGTCAACCGCCGGCTTTCATGTTTGCAATAATGCGGGTGCTTCTGGAAGACTCTTCGATCCTCTTCAGCGTATCGAGGATTGTTTGCAGCTCTTGAATGCATACTTGGAGCTTTGCAGTGAAGAGGATTTGCAAATCAGTTTTTAGACGATCCGTATGGCTGCTGACATTTGCCTTGATCTCTGCAAGGCGCTCTTTTGTCAGCGTTGTTTCTTTTTCGGAAAGGACGTCGATTTTTTTTGCTTTGAGCTGATCGCAAATTTCCCGAATCTCCGGAGTGATTGGTTTTTCATTTTCGTTGTCTTTATGAAGAGAGAGCTTGCCGTTAAGATCTACAAGCAATTGGATCGTTTTTTGGAGCTCGCTTGCATCTTGGATGTGATTGTTGATCTCTTTTCTTCGATAGGCTTCAAATTTGGTTCCCAGATTGATCGCAGTGAGTCCAAGGTTGATGTTAGTTGCCGCTACCTTTTTGACCCGGTCCAGCTGGTCTTTTTCTTCAGCGCTTAATGGGGTGTCTATGTCGGTGAGTTTAACTTCGGATCGTTCATTTAACTCAAGGCTCTCTATTTCCATAAAAATGCTCCTCCATCCTCTTTTTAAGAGCAGCAAGGATAGGGGAATGGAGCCATTTTCTCAAGACATAAGAAAAATTTAAATCAGTAATTGTAATCCCATTTCAGGCTAAATTTTCCTTGCTCTTGCTGCTGCATGGAAGCAGCTTCAAGGACAAGCCCGTTTGGCAAGTCGATTTGAACGGAAAGATTTGTCGAATCTTTTTGCGTCCCTTGGGAGACGGAGATAAGAACGCCGCGGGTGACATATTTTCCGACCTGGAGCGAATAGGTTTGCTGCGCCCCCTCCTCTGTGACCGGATTGGCGATGATGCGCAGGCGGTCGAGGCCGATGGAGCGGCGTGTATTATCGAGCACGCTAGACCCTCCGCCGGAAAGCGTGGAGACGGAGTTAACGATTTGCGCCGCCTGGATGGCGTTGATCTCGGACATGTCCTCCCCAAAGAGAAGATAGGAGAGGATAGAGCCTAAGGGAAGAGGCGGCTTCGACTGGAAGGAGAGCTGCGGGGCATTGAGAAAGCCCTTAAGCCTTGCAATGAGAGTGAGGCTCTGCAGCTGCATACGGGCTGCGAGATTGAGGACCGGCATCTCTTTGGGACGTCCGCTAAAGGAAAGAGAGCCTTCCGTCAGCTCAAACGTGCGGCCTGCAAAGCTGAAATCCCCTTTCATCATGTTCAGCTCTCCCTTTGCCTCAAGCGCACTGTAGGTCCCTCCGATTTGAAAATCGCCCTTCCACTCCGATTCGAGCCCTCGGCCTGAAATATAGATGCCCTCCGGCGCTAAGATCCGGTAGTCAAAGAAAATTGGATAGCGGCTTGGGGGAGGCTCTGTAGAAGGAAGCGGCCGGATGAGGTTGACATAATGGATTTGCAAATCGGGAAGGGAAGGGGGCAGTCTCTCTGGGATCGATGCGTCGCCCTCTAAAACGACAGCCTGTCCGCTCACCCTGGCCGAGTCGATATCTCCGCTGATCTGGATGGCTCCGCCCGCCTCGAGCTTCAACCAGGAAAGATCGGTCGTATTGAGGCGGGAAAATGTTCCGTCGAAGCGGAAGGGGAAGCGGTTTTGCTTTACGAGAGAAAGTTCTCCGGCAAGGGAAAAGCTCCCTTTATTTTGGTTGTCTTTTGCTGTGAGGGAGCGGAGGAAGAGCGAGCTTTTTTCTGCTAAAATCTCTGCTTGCACTTGTTTGAGCTCTAGCCCCGTGACGTAATTTTCATAGTACCCGTCGTCGAGATGGCAGTATCCTTCCACAAGCGGGTGGCCCAAGTCTCCCCGGAGAGAAAGATCGCAAGCAGCGAGTCCTTCGAGCCGGTGAGGGCCGATATTGAAAAAATCAAGGATCTCCTCGATCCGCCCATTGAAAGAAAGATGTCCTTTGGCCGGCATCTTTTCCGAAACATCGGATACAAAAGGGAAAAAGCGCAATTTCCAGGGAATATTTGCTGAAATTTGCAGCGTCTCTTCCCCTCGGATTTGCGTGTCCACGGCCAATGAGAGCCTGTCTTGAGAGAGATCTGCGCTTAAGAGAGTATGCCCTTCTACAGGGTCTTGCGTCCCGAGGGTTCCGATTTCAATATCGTCGATCTCAGCTTTCAGGGTCCCTTTTACATTCTCTTTTACTTGAGAAAACTGCGCGTTGAGATTGATTGTTCCGAAAACGGAGATATCGAGGGGGTTCAAGGATAAAAAGTCGAGCGGGACTTTTTCGAGAAGAAGAGAGCCGTTTACTTGCTCGCCTTTGCGATCGATTTCAGCTTGGAGGCTTGCACTTCCGATAAGAAGGTCGAGCTCGTGCAGGCGAAAAAGACCGGGAGCCGCCTCTAATTTGGCAGGCATGGCAAGTGAGATGGGTTGGAAAAAGAGGGTTCCGGAGAGGTCTTGCAAATCGAGCGTGAGAATAGGCTCTTCATAAACGGCCGTTGCGCTAGAGGTGAAGAGGAACGGGCCTTTCCAATCCCCCTCTGCAGAGATGAGCGTGTCCCAAGTAATGCCATCCAAGCTCTTGGCATCGGCCGAAAGGGCGTCAATGACAAGTCCTTCTCGCTGGATGGTTTGCAGCTCCAGATAAACCGTATCTCCAGTTTTTATAAAATCGGCGTAGAGATGCGCCGACTTTGTTAAAAATTGGCCGAAGTAGAGATCTTCCCCTTTGCCGTCGACTTCAAGAACTTGGCTTCCTTCTTCAACGCTCCAGCGGAGTGCCGCTTCGGCTTTGCCATAAAGGGAGTAGGAGGGCTCTAACTGATAGAGATTGGGCATTTGGATGGCGAGAGATCCTTGCAAGAGGCTATTGGGAAAAAGGGTCAAATCTCCTTTAGTCCTCAAGAGGGAAGAGGCAACGTTGATCTCGCTAAAAGAGATGCTCTTTGGCAGCTCGATCTTTAGAGTTGTGGAAGCGATCAGGTCTTCTCCCTGGATTTTTGCCTCTGCCTCCATAGGTCCGCTAAAGATCCCATTTTCTTTTGTGAGGTGCAGCCGGGCCATGGGGTGCTCAAGTGCAATCCCATCCCAAAAAAGCTTAGGCGACGAGAAGTTGATCTCAGCGCTCTTTTCTTGGGACTGGACATGCATGAGAAGAAGGCCGCCGACGGGAGATCCGATCGTTTGCAAGTTGTTTGCTGTGATTTGCAAATTGGACGATCGAAGGTCAAAATCTTTGGAGAGGGCCAAAGAGCCTTTGGCCAAAATGGCGGAGCCGCCCCGTATGTTGATTTGCCTGAAAATTAGATCATTAGCCGCATCGAGATCGAACAGGGCAAAGTAGGTCCAGCGCCTCTCTAAAAGCGGCTGAAGTGCTGGCGGTTTAGTCATGGTCCCGGAGCCTTTGATCACCCCTTGGATGTCATGAAGGGGAGTGGCCCCTTGCAGATGGGCGAGAAAATCACTCCAAGCCCCTTTGGCTTGCAGGTGAAGATTCGCGCTGCCATCCGCGGGGAGTTGGATCCAAGGAGATGCGTCTTTGGAGATCGACGGAGTTGTATAGTCAGCTCGCAGACTTGCCTGCCCATTCGAGTGGATATAAAAAGTGAGTAAGAGAGTAGAGGGATCTTCATCTTGCTGGATCCGTGCGCTCAGCTTCGCTCTCTTGTTATAGCGCCCGATGCGGAGCGTTCCTTGGAAAGAGGCCGTAGACTCGCTTTTTGGCATAGCGATATGGGTTAAGTTGAAATTGGAAAATAGTAGGGCGAAGGGGATCCCTTTCGGGGGAGCGGCGGCGGCGTTTGCTTCTTCTCTTTTTGAAGCTTCTTTCCAAGTAATTTGGTCTGCTTGCAAGTTTTGAAAGGCGATCTCCCTTTGTAAAAGGCGCAAAGTGGAAAGGTGAACCTTCAACGTGGCGGCTCGGATCTCATCGCCTTCGGGAGAGACGATCTCAACGCCTCTTAGCTCAATTTCTTCAAAGATTGAGCCATGGATTTTTTCTGCCGACACCTTCCAGCCGCTCTCGTGCAGGGCTTCGGCCAAGACCGAAAACATCTTCTTTTGCGCCCAGCCGCTTTGCAAGACGGCGAAGCCAATCCCCGCAAGGCAAAAGAGGACCAGGAGGGCCACCCCGATGAAAAACGGGAATTTTCTAAAAACACTGTCCGATGCTGGCATATACTTTTCCCCATGTATCTATCCCTTCCCGCGGGTCGAGCGGAAAGCCTACGTCGAGGCGGAGCGGCCCGAAAAAGGTGTAATAGCGCAATCCGCCCCCGACTGATTTATACCACTTGGCATTAACCTGCGGCCATTCCTGCAGCGTCACGGTCCCAAAGTCGGCGAACGGGACCAGGCCGATCGTTTCGGTGATGCGCAGGCGCAGCTCCACCGACGTGAGGATCGCAGAGCGGCCGCCTAAAGGATCGCCCCGTTTGTTGAGCGGGCTGACGGTTTTATACGTGTATCCCCGCAAGTCATCTTGCGATCCGCCGAGAAAGAGTTTTGGCAGAGGGACCTCATTTTGGCGCGTCCCTGCGATCGAGCCGAACTCTGTGTGAAGGGCCAAAACAACCCGTCTATTTTCCATTAAAGGAAAGTAAAAGTTGATGACGAGGCGCTGCTTGACAAAGTGAACGTGCCCATTTTGCAGCGATTGGTAAGGAGTGGCCGAATAGGAGAATAAAGTCCCCTTCGTCGGGTCCATCGGCGAATTGGAGCCGTCGTATTTCCAGGTCATCGGAAGGCCGAGAAGAAAAAAGTTGCCGTTGTTGGCGCTTTTGTGGACGCTGATGTACTCGCCTGTGAGCCCAACGGTAAAGGTGCGCGCTTCGTCGAAGCGCCGCTCCAAAAAATTGGATTCGCCGTAAGTAAAGGCAAGATAAGGCTGGATGTTCTCGCGGCTCACCTCTCCTTGCATGCTAAACGTCTGGTCATAGCGAAGAAAATCGGGCTTGCGGTAGAGGATCGTTCCGCCGACGAAACGGACCGAGCCCTCCGCATCGATCGAGAGCTGCTCGCCCATGCCGCGCAGGTTTCGGTTCGTCCAAGAGAGCGATCCCCCCGGGCCGTCGACCGTTGCATAGAAGACGCCGAGGCTCAGCGTCCGGTGTTTCGATTCCGCAAGCCGCAGCTTCATCGGCAGCTCGCCCTCATCATCGAGCTCTTCGGCGTGGGACACGATCACGGAGCTGAAGAGGTCCGATTTGAGCAGCCTCTCTTGCGTCTTGTCGACGAGATCCAGATCGAACACCTCGCCTTCTCGCCAAGCGATTTTCCTCTCGATAAAACGCGGGTCGACGCTTTTCAGGCCAAACAGCGACGACGGCCCGAATTTCGCAAGCGGCCCTTCTTGCACGCAGACCGCGACGTCGACTTCGGCATCCGTCATGTCGACGAGCACGCGCCTTTTGTCGATATAGGCGAGGGGATAGCCGCAGCGGGCCAGCTCATTGAGGACGGCTGTTTCCGCCCGTACGATGGAAGTGGAGTCGGCCCCTTGCCCAATCTCTAGGCCGAGGTCTTCGAGGCAAAAAAGACAACGGCTCAAAGAGAGAGGTTTTGTACAGTCGGCATGGACGACATCGTAGGTGCGGAGGCGAAAGAGCGGACCCATGTAGGTGAAGATATCGACCTGCAGCTGATTTCCCTCGGGGCGGATCTCGTAGAAAAGCTCCGAGTCGTAATAGGCGAACGCTTTCAACGTTTTGAGCAGGTTCGACATGTCGGACTTTGCGCGGTAGTGGAGGCCGTTGATGGTGGCAGGCGGCCTCTCTTGCATCTGCACCAGCTCGGAGGAGTCTTGCATCGCTTTCAGCAAGGCCGGATCGGTGACGCCGTAAAAATGGACGTCGTAATGCAGCTTTGCAGCACATACGCTCAAAGGAAAAAAGACAGTCAAAAGAATGCGGCGCACAATTTTTGATCTTGTCAAAAAATATTTGTAGAATCAAGCTTGTATCCATGCGAACACGCTCTTCCGAGATATTTAAGCGCTCTTGTATGTCCATTCCGGGCGGCGTCAACTCGCCTGTGCGCGCGTGCCGCTCTGTTGGAATCGAGCCGATGATTGCCGAGTCTGGAAGAGACGATATGGTCATCGATGCCGACAACAACGCCTATATCGATTATTGCGGCAGCTGGGGCGCCTTGATCTTGGGCCATGCGCATCCCCGGGTCGTTGAAGCCGCTGTCCGGCAAGTGGAGATGGGCTCGTCTTTTGGCATCGCAACCCCTGTCGAAGAAGCGCTTGCCGCAAAGATTGTCTCCCTCGTTCCCTCCATAGAAAAAATCCGCTTCGTCTCCTCCGGGACCGAGGCAACGATGACCGCGATCCGCTTGGCAAGAGGATTTAGCGGCCGGACAAAAATCGTCAAATTCTCGGGCTGCTATCACGGCCATAGCGATGCGCTTTTAACCCAGGCGGGCTCCGGGGCCGCTTTTCTCAATCCGCAAGCGACCTCCCTTGGAGTGCCCGCAGCCGTTATTGCCGATACGCTGACCCTTCCCTTTAATGATGAAGAAAAACTGGCAGAGCTTTTTGCCTCGCACGGATCGGAGATTGCAGCTGTCATTCTCGAGCCGATTCCGGCCAACATGGGACTCGTCCTGCCCGAGCCGCAATTCCTCCAGCGCATCCGTAAGGAAACGGAGCGAGCGGGGGCCTTGCTCATCTTTGACGAGGTGATCACCGGGTTTCGAGTCGGCTTGCAAGGGGCGCAAGGGCTCTACAACATTCGGCCTGATTTAACCTGTTTTGGCAAGATCATCGGCGGCGGCTTTCCCGCTGCGGCTGTCGGCGGAAAAGGGGAGATCATGGACTGTCTCGCCCCGCTCGGACAGGTCTATCAAGCAGGCACCCTATCGGGCAATCCGGTCGCGATGGCAGCGGGGCTGGCTGTTTTGGAGGAGCTGGAAAAGCCGGGCTTTTATCACGCTCTGCAAGACAAAACGGATAGGCTTTTACTCCCAATCGAAGAGGCGGTCCTCGAAAAAAATCTTGATCTTTGCATTCAAAGGGCTGGCTCGATGTTCACAATATTTTTTGGGGTGCGCCAAGTGCTTTGCCGAGAGGATCTAGCAGGAGCGGACCCAATGCGCTTTGCCCGCTTTTTCCGGGCGCTTTTCGACAAGGGGATCTATGTGCCCCCTTTGCAGCAAGAGGCGTGGTTCGTCTCGGCCGCCCATACGGGCGGGCATCTCGACTTTACGGCTGAGGCCGTGATCGATTCTTGCATCCGATAAATCGAATTCTTGGTATGCTCCTTACCTAATTATGGTAGTCTTTTTAGCCGTTGTTGGCTTAGTTCTTATTTTTTTAGAGTTTTTTCTCCCGGGCGGAATTATGGCCGTAGGGGGCGGGATTCTCCTTGCGTCTAGCATTTTGGTCTTGGCAATCAAGCAGCCGGGCATCTCTATGCTTGCGTCCTATGCGGGGATTCTCGTTTTAGCCCTTTTCATTGTCATCCGGCTGGCCCTTTCCAGAGTCAAGAAGGCCGGGGTTTGTCTTGAAGGAGACCAGGAAGGGTTTCTAGCGTGCGTGTATCCGAAGGAAATGATCGGAAAAACAGCCATCGCCTCTTCTGATTTGAAGCCGTCCGGCTATGTGCAGATCGAGACCCAAGCTTTTGCCGCCCTTTCCAAATCAGGATATATCGAAAAAGGCTCTGTTGTAGCATCCTCGGAGGAGAGGGCTCATCACTAATCGTAGCACAGGAAACGCATCATCATGTATCTCATGCAAACCGTTGATTATTCTATCTATTTGATTCTATTCGGCTTTCTCGCCCTTGTTTTGTTCGGGTTCACCGCGAAATTCATTAGCCTTTGGTTTCAAACGTTCGTTTCAGGCACTCCCATCTCTTTGAGCAATATCATCGGCATGAGCCTGCGTAAAATCCCGCCGCGCCTGATCGTCACGGCGCGGATCAACCTTTTTAAGGCGGGATTGAAATCGATTTCTGTAAATGATCTTGAGACCCACTATCTCGCCGGTGGGCATATCAACGATGTCGTTCGAGCCATGATCGCCGCGGACAAGGCCAATATCGCTCTCGATTGGAGGCAGGCGACTGCGATCGATTTGGCAGGCCGCAACCTCTTTGATGCTGTAAAGACATCCGTCAATCCGAAAGTGATCGACTGCCCAAACAAGGGCGAGTTGATCTCTGCCGTCGCTAAGAACGGAGTTGAGCTCCGGGTACGAGCAAGGGTGACCGTCCGCACCAATATCCGGCAGCTCGTTGGAGGGGCGACAGAAGAGACCGTCATCGCCAGGGTAGGGGAGGGGATTGTCAATGCCATCGGCTCTTCCGACACCCACCAATCCGTTTTAGCTGCCCCGCAGAGCATCTCGAAGCTTGTATTGGAAAAAGGGCTGGATGCGCAAACGGCGTTTGAGATTTTGTCCATCGATATCGCAGACATCACGATTGGTGAAAACGTCGGTGCCCGCCTCAGGGCCAACCAAGCTGAAGCGGACATGTGTGTCGCTAAAGCAAAAGCAGAAGAGCGCCGCGCAATGGCGGTTGCCCTGGAACAAGAAAACATCGCAAAGATCCGCGATGCCGATGCCCAAGTGCCCCTTGCCTTAGCAGAAGCTTTTCGCCGCGGCCAGCTCGGCGTGCTCGATTATCAGCGCTACCTCAACCTGAAAGCGGATACCGAAATGCGCGAGTCTTTGGCAAATAGCGGCAGTGAGGCGCTGAGTGAGCTATAATTTGAAAGTAAAGCTTCCTCAGTTAAAAAAACAAAAAAATCCGGACAAGGCGAAGAATCGGAAACGAAAGATCCTCCGTGCGCTGATTTTGGGGGAGATTTTAAAACCTATTTTATGACCGCCTCAAACCCATGCATGAATACCCTTTTACCCGACCGATGCGCAC